>JBGPKX010000256.1:0-8965 GCA_041486185.1 Bryobacteraceae bacterium
CGAGACGCGGGCCAAGGGCGGCAATCTCCTGCTCAACATCGGCCCGAAGCCGGATGGACAGATCGCCATCGAGCAGGAATCGCGGCTGCGAGAAATTGTGCTTTGGAATTTCGTCAATGGCGAGGCCATCAAAAACGTGCGCCCCTGGGTCATCACGAATGAGAACGACATCTGGTTCACGCGCCACAAAGACTCCGGCACGGTCTATGCGTTTCTCACCAAAATGCAGCCGTGGAAGTTGGGGGACGCCAAAACCGTCACACTGCGTTCGGTGCGCGCCACGCCGCGGACGCAAATCTCCGTTCTGGGTCAATCCGACGAGATCGTCGAGTACCGTCCTGATGTGAAACCGACAACCACGTGGACGCAGGATGACAGCGGTCTGCATATCACGGCCTATCGCGCGCAGCGCTTGTATACGGATCGTCGCTGGCCCAACCCTTTGGTTTTGAAAATCACTAACGCCGAGCCGGGCCTGACTCCGCCCCAGGTGCTAACGACCGCGGCCGATTGGGATCCGGTCGCCGCAGCCGCAACTCTCCACGGCCGCCTCGCCAGCCTCGGCAACGTCGAGACGGTGGAGACCGGCTTCCAGTACCGCCAGAAAAAAGACGGCACCGACCTTTCGGAAAAAATCGAGCCGTGGATCGATCTCCCCTTGATCCCGTGTACATCAACGGGTGAGTTCACGTTCAAGCTGGAGCACCTGGCGCCAAACCGGGACTACGAGTATCGCGCTCGCGTGCGGCACCCGTTGCTCACGATGTACGGCCCGGAGAAGACGTTCCATACGCCTCGCTGACGTAAGATTTGCCCGGTCTTTTGGATAAAAATTAACAAGTCAACAGGCCTCGGAACGGACGATCACTGCTACAACATCACGAAAGATCCGGTCCATGTGTACAATCTGCAGGCCACCATCCTGCACTGCCCTGGGGATCGACCACACGCGCCTCACCTATCAGTTTCAAGGGTGCCATTTCCGGCTAACGGACATTGCGGGCAACGTGGTGCATCCCGTTCTGGCGTGATGAGGGCGGCATTCCACACGTTTCGCTAACGTGCGATCTTCCGAGATTGGTGACGTGAGGACGCGCAATTGCGTTACGATGCTAAGCCATGCGTGAATCGGCGGATGTTGTGATCATCGGCGGCGGCATAGTCGGTTCGAGCATCGCCTGGCATCTGACGGATGGCGGCTGCCGCGACGTCCTCGTGATCGAACGGGAGACGCAACAGGGAAAGGGCTCGACGGGTAAGAGCATGGGTGGAGTGCGCGCCCAGTTTGCCACTCCGGTGAACATCCGGATGTCGCTTTACTCCATTCCGTTCTTTCGCGCGTTCGAGGAGCGAATGGATCATCCGTCCGGCTACCGCGGGCAGGGCTATCTTTTCGTCGCAAGCTCCGCGCGGCACATGCAATACCTGCGCGCGAATTTCGAACGCCAGGTGGCGCTGGGCCTCAAGACCGCACAGCTGCTCAGTAGCGAGGACGTGATTCGGATGGCGCCGCAGTTGCGGTCCGATGACATTGCCGGTGGAAGCTTCTGCTCCACCGACGGTTTCGTGGATCCGTACAGCGTCATGAAAGGCTTCATGCTGCGGGCCGCCGATCGTGGCGCGAGGCTCTGGCGCGGAGTGGAGGTGACCGGCGTCGATATCGACAGTTCGGGCGTGGCGGCAGTGCGCACCAGCAATGGAGATGTGACCACCCGGACAGTAGTCAACGCGGCGGGTGCATGGGCGGCGCAAATCGCCGAGCTTGCGGGCATCGGCCTGCCGGTTGAGCCCTTGCGGCGCATGCTGGTGCCGACTGAACCGTTCGACAAGATCGCGCAAACGTCGCCGATGGTGATCGACATGGCTACGGGCTTCCATTTTCGACCCGAAGGTCTGGGACTCTTGATGGCCTGGAACGATCCCGAGGAAACCCCCGGGTTCAAAACGAATTTCGATCCCGCGTTCATCGAAAAGATTCTGACTCGCGCCGTGAGCCGCGTTCCGTGTCTGGAGGAAGTGGAGGTGAATCCACGCCGCGCATGGGCGGGACTGTACGAAATGACGCCGGACCATCACTGCATCATCGGCCCGGCGCCTGGAGTGCGTGGGTTCTATCTGGCAAATGGCTTCAGCGGTCACGGCGTGATGCATTCGCCGGCAACGGGACGCATCACGGCCGATCTCATTCTCAAAGGAAGCTCCGATGTCGTAGACACCCGCGCGATCGGGCTCGAGCGGTTCGCCGAAGGCCGTCTGCTGGAGGAAGCGGTGGTCCTGTAATGCGGCCGGAAACCATCGCTCGACCGGAGCTTTCTTGCGGCTCGCCATTTCTGTCACTTCTCACTATGGAAAAAAAAGGTAGGCTGGCATGACCATCGTCGCCGGCGTCGATTTCGGCACACTCAGCGTACGGGTTTCGATCTTCGACCATCGGAAAGGACGGCTGGGATCGGGCGTCGCGGAGTATCCACTGCTCCGCAGGAAGGAAGACCCGGATCACGCGACGCAAAAGCACGCGGATCATATGGACGCGCTGGCGCTTGCCATGCAAAAGGCGATCAGCGCGGCGGGCATTGACGGCCGCCAGATTGCCGCGATTGCGCTCGATACGACGGGATCGAGCGTCGTACCGGTCGGCGAGGGGCTGGCTCCCCTGGATGACTACTATCTCTGGTGTGACCATCGGGCCTGGGAGGAAGCGGCGCGCATCACCACGGTCGCTCATGCCGGCAACGTCGAGGCCATCAACTGGTGCGGCGGCACCTATTCTTCCGAGTGGGGTTTCTCCAAACTCCTGCACTGGCTGCGGAATAATCCCGGCAAGCGCGGCCGGATGGTCACCGCGCTCGAACATTGCGACATGGCGGCAGCGACGCTGTGCGGCATCACCGATCCCGCGGCTATTCCACGCAGCATTTGTGCCATGGGTCACAAGTGGATGTGGAACCTGTCGCTCGGCGGCTTCCCATCGGATGACTTTTGGAAGTCGGTGGACCCGCTGCTCGAGGGTATCGGCAACAGGATTCGCGGGCGTTTTGCCACGTCCGATCAGATTGCGGGCAGGCTGAGCCCGGCGTGGGCGGAGCGCCTGGGACTCTCCCCCGGAATCCCCATCCCGGTGGGGGCGCTCGATGCCCATTGGGACGCGATCGGCGCCGGCGTGCGGCTGGGTGACGTCGTCAACGTCATCGGGACCTCCACTTGCATAATGGCCATCAGCGAACAGCCGAACCTGATCCCGGGCGTCTGCGGCGTCGTCCAGGGGTCGATTCATCCGCGCTACGCGGGAATTGAAGCCGGGTTATCGGCGACCGGCGACATTTTCGAAGCCATTGCCAGGCGCGCTGACTCGAGTGTGGCCGCGCTCTCGCAAGGTCTGGAACGATACAGAGCCGGCGAGACGGGCCTGCTGCGGCTCGCCTGGGACAACGGAGACCGCACGGTGCTGGTGAATCCCGAGCTTGGAGGCGTGACCATCGGCTGGCTGCTCACCAGCACGGCACAGGATGAGTTATTCGCGGCCATCGAAGGAACGGCGTTTCACACGCGCGTGATTCTGGAGCGCATGGAGGAGCACCGCGTGCCGGTACGCCGCATCATCAACGCCGGCGGTATTCCGCAGAAGAACCAGACGCTCAATCACATCTATGCCAACGTGATGAACAAACCCATTCTTGTTCCGCAAAGCGACCCGACCAGCATCGGTTCGGCGATATTCGCATTCCTGGCCGCGGGAGCATTCAAAACGGTAGAGGAGGCGCAGGACGCGCTCTGCCCCAGCTACCTTACCGTGCAGCCGGACCCGCGAAGCGCCGCCGTTTATGCCGAGCTGTTTCCGATTTTCCGGAACGTGTACTTCGCCATGGGCCGCAAGGATGCGGCGCCCGTTGAGATCGGGGGCGTGCTGCCCGCGCTTCGCAGAATCGCCGCGCGGGAGCGAGAGGCCTGATCAGATCTCGCGCTCGGGCGTAAAAAGGCGCAGCTATTCGGACTCACGCTGGTTCGGCTGGCCGCGGGTTTTCGTGATTACAATGGCCATCGTTGCGATGTGAGCCACCCGCTAGTGGCCTGTCGCAGCGACAACGTCAGCACGGCCGCTCCCTCACGGTCACGCTCAGCAAGGCAGATTCCGAGCCGCGCGCGTCAGCAAGCCTTTTTCCGATGCTAACGAATGCATTGCGACACTCCGCTAGTTTCCCTGATGTTTCTCCGGCAGCGCCCATGCGAAAAGGACATCGTTAGCCGCTGTGACGACATATTGCCGGCCGTCGAGCTCATAACTCATCGGGGAATTTTCCATTCTGCCGCCAGCGGCCGAGTGCCATAGCGTCTTGCCGGTTGCGGCATCGAGCGCCATGACGTTACCCGCATTGTCGGCGGTAAACAGGACGCCGCCCGCGGTTGTCATGATTCCGGCTACACCCTCGCCCCGGCCGAGCTCATGGCTCCAGCGAATTTTGCCGTTCTGATAATCGATCGCCTGCAAGACAGAATCGGCGAAGAGGTTCCGATCGCGGCCGCCCCAGCCTTCCGCTTTGCCGACTGCCGTCAGATAAAACTCGCTGAACATGCGCCGTGCGCTCACGTAGAACAAGCCCGTCAGCGGATCGAAGCTGGGCGACATCCAGTTAGTGGATCCGTCGGAGCCCGGCTCAACCAGCGATCCATCGGGAGTAGGATCTTTAGACGCCTTGGCGACGGGCCGCCCTTTTTCGTCGATGCCCGAAGCCCAGTTCGTTTCTATGAACGGCGCAGTCAGCAGGCTCTTGCCGTTCGTGCGGTCCAAAACAAAGAAGTATCCGTTGCGGCTGGCTTGCGCGAGCAGTTTGCGTTTGGCGCCATGAAACTCCGCATCGAACAGGACGGGTGTTTGCACCGCGTCCCAATCATGCACGTCATGCGGCGAGGGCTGGAAATACCAGTCGAGTTTGCCCGTGTCGGCGTTAAGCGCAACAATCGAGCACGTATACAAATTTTCGCCGAGGCGGCCTGCACCCGCGAGCACGGGATTCGGATTTCCGATACCCCAGTAGATCAGGTTCAGGTCCGGATCGTATGTGCCGGTCATCCACGTCATTCCGCCGCCATGGGACATAGCATCGCCTTCTTTGGGCCAGGTTTCCGAGCCCGGCTCGCCCGGGTTGGGCCGCGTGTACCAGCGCCATTGTCGTTTGCCCGTCTCGGGATCGATGGAATCCAAGAAACCAGGAACATCGGTGACATCGCCCGATACGCCGGCGATCACGCGATTGCGAACCACGAGCGGCGCCATGGTGGAAAAATAGCCAAGCTTGACGTCGGCCAGTTCGATATTCCAACGCACGCTGCCGTCCTTGGCGTTTAGGCTGACCAGGTGGCAATCGGGCGTGGTGAAGAACAGCCAGTCACCGTACATCGCCACGCCGCGATGGCCAATGTGATCGCCTCCATTCGAGTCGTAATGGTAGTGCCAGATGGTGCGGCCGGTGCGCGCATCAATAGCCCACACGTTGTCGGGGACCGTGAAATACAGAACGCCGTTTACCTCGAGCGGCGTGGATTTAAGGGTCGCAGCATGCGCCTGATGAGCCCACGCCAGGGTGAGGGACGCGGCGTTTTCCGTATTGATTTGCTTCAACGGGCTGAAGCGGCGTCCCGAATAGTCTCCGTTGTAGGTCGGCCAGGTATCCGTGGGAGGCCGTAGCAGGGCAGACGGGTCGAGTCCCTGGGCGCAGGCGGCAGCGACCGACAGAGCCAAACAAATGGTGGGCTTCACTTCAAGTTCTCCAAGTAGGCAAAGAGATTGTGAACATCGGCGTCGGCGTAACGGTAGAGCAGATTGCGATGCGCTTCGAGAGGATCGTCTACCTTAACCTGGACCCGTTCGGGGGGCCACGAATGATGCCAGCCGGAATCGTCGAGGAGTGACACGCTGAACTCATCCATGTGAACCAGGATGCCGGCGATCTTTTTTCCCGATGGGAGCGTGACCGTTACCCTGGATTTGGCTCCGAAAGGATAAAGAAATCGCGATTGGAGATCGATCGGCTTGTACTTGCGCGCGATGCCCGCCAAATCTCCGGCCGGCGAATGGCACCCGCTGCATCCGCCCGCTCCCTGAAAGAAGGCTTGGCCAGCGGCGGCATTTCCGGTGAGCAGCTTTTCAAGCGGATAGTCGCTTTCCACGCTGGCGCTGTTCAGTGCGGCGAGAACCCGGTCACGCAGGAATGCGGCCATATCGCTGATTTGGGCGTCACTCATAGGGAAGCCCGGCATGCCCTTATCAGGCCGGCCACTACGAATGATGGTGCTAATCACGTTACCGTTCTCGTCATGATTCACGGAGACCGAGCGGATCAAATCCGGGGCGCGCGAACCGGTGGCGTCGTTGCCGTGGCAGAATCCGCAGGACTGAACAAACAACTTCTGGCCGCGCTCCACGGACTCCTTGGGCGGTTGATCTGCCGCCAAGGCAAAGCCAGCGCTCAACATGGCTGCCGTCAGAAAACGGAGAAATGACATGCAATCATTCTGACAGAAGAGCGCGGCCATGGGCTCAGTTCGCCGCGAGGCTAAAGTCAATCTCCTGCTCGGCGGGTCTGACGTAATGGCCCGGCTTCGACTTCAGACGCAGGGGCACGGAAAGGGCCCCGACGGCGTGATCGAGCGTGGTCTCCAGCGCGTTTGCGTAGGGATTGTAAGGATATACGGGCCAGACGAGCCGCGCCGAAGGTTCCACGTGCAACGTCCATCCGCGATGGCGGATCCAGCCGCCAATCGCCTCGGGTTCCAACTCGACGCGCTCGCTTCCCAGTGTGATGTTCTTTCCCGCCGCGGTTTCCAGCACCTCACCTGCCTTTAGCACGAGCTGAAGCGTGGCCGCTGCTTCCTCGGGTGGCGTCCCCTTGCCGCTGATCACAAATCGAAAATGCATCTCGCGCTCCGAGGCCGGCTCGACGTAGAGCTCGCTGAAAAAAGTGTTATAGGCCAGCGACAACCGGTCCCGGGCGGGATTCATTTCCAGCCGGCTGCTCAGGGGCAAGTGATACGTGACGCCTGCAATCTGCTCCCGAAATGTCGCCAGCTCCGGCTGGCGTTTCGAGTTCGCGCCGCTGACAATCAGGCCCAGCTTGCTGTGGAACACGCTCAGGTTGGCTTGCCGGTCCAGGTAATACTGGCTATTCACCGCCTGCGTCGCCACGATCCCGGAAAGGCACACCACCCAAGGTCCCATCTTGCGAATCCCCGCTGGCACGCTCATCTGGTATGCGTACCGCTCCTGGTCCTGCGGTATCGGCGCCGCCGGCCCGTCGTGATAATAGAGCGCATCCTGGGATAGACGTCCGAGCGCCTCCATGGTCAGTTTGTTCGGGTCGAAGAATCCAGTCAAGAACTCGGCATATCGCCGCCCATCAGGGAAGCGCGTGAAGGCGAATTGCGCCCACGGGCTTACGCTCCAGTAGCGATTCCGGTCGTTGATGGTCTCGACAGGCGTGCCATCCGGATACGTGAAGTGCATGTGGAAATCCGTCGAGCGGCGAAGCGCTTCGAGGACCGCGGGGTCGTCACTGTACTCCCCATAAAGGGCCACCGCCGAAAGCGTGAGATGGTCGTAACCGGTGGTCGGTCCCGCACGGCTGTGCTCGCCCCAATAGCCGTCCGGCGTCTGTTCCGTTGCGGCGAATCGATGCAGAATCTGCGAACCCAGCTTCACCCAGTCCGGCTTGTCGAAGACGCGCCCGGCCAGAAACAAGAGCTCTGCCCACTGCGCGTAGTGATTCGGGGAGGTCCCGATGTATGGCGACGCGTACCATGGAAAATTCAGCCTTTCGGCCGCATCCGGTGCGAACGGCGCTGTGTTTTCGAGAATCGCGCGCTTCCAGCGCTCGCGCCGATCCGCGCCCAATTCATCCGCCAGCAAACGGTATGCTTCGAGCCACGTGTACGTGTCCCAGTCGCTGTCGAGCCGTGGCGTGAACTTACCTTGCTCATTCTCGGAGGCCAGCAGGTCGCCGATCCGGATGGCGAGAACCAGCATCTTCGGATCGCGATAGCGCGGATTTGCGGCGTCACGCTTGGCGTAAAGCACCGCGGGCGCGAGAATCGAGTAACCGAAATGCTTCCAGCCCGGTGCTTTCTCCAGGCTGTCGAGCTTGGCGTCCGGCTCCACCGCCAGTCGCTCCGCCACTTGATGCGCCCCAGCCTCCATAAGCCGGAAGTACCGTCCTGGCAATTCGGCTGACAGCGCCGCGCCCGATAACGCCGCAAGCACGATGAACCAAGGCATCTTTCGCATTGCGGTAACTAAAATAGCATCAACGAAAACCTTGATCCGCGGCGACTTCCGGCGATCCGGAATTGATTCAGCGCGACGCGCGCCGGTCTTCCTTCAACGTCGTCAGATATTGGACTACATCCACGAGCTGCTGCTCGGTCATGGAGTTCATGAGATCTTCCGGCATGAGCGAAAGATGGCTGCGGTGGCGCGATTTGATCTCCGCGGGTTTCAAGCGCACCTCGGTTGTGGCATCGGTCTTCACCACCACGCGCTGCGGCGTGTCTTCGGTGACGATGCCGATTACGCCGCCCTGCGTTTTGGTTTCGAGCACCCACATGTAGTAGTCGGGCGCGATGCCGGCGCTCGGGTTCAGAATTGAATCGTAGAGCCCGTCCTTGCCGAGCTTGGCGCCAATGTTGGCCAGGTCGGGCCCAACTTTCTTCTTCCCGTCGACGCCATGGCACCCGCTGCATTTGGGGCCGGTCTCCGCGTTGAAAACTTTGCGCCCGCGTTCAGCGTCGCCCGAGTGCCAAGTCAATTCCTGAATAGGGGGAAGCCGTTTCTTGTTGCTGCTGACCAGGGGCGGCAGGAGTTTTTCAGCGCGCTTGTGAATCTCGGGATCGCGGCTGGTATTCACCACGGTGGTGGCTAGATTCTTTAGCTCCGCCGGCAACTGTTGCTGCTGTTGCAGATCGAGCAGCAGGTTGA
>JBGPKX010000257.1:0-8962 GCA_041486185.1 Bryobacteraceae bacterium
CGGGGCCGACCAGCGCCACGCAGGCGTCCGCCGCCCAGACGGGCATCAATCAGAGCGCGGCGCAACAGGCTGCCGCCGTGCAGACCACGGGGAACATCCTGGTCAGCCAGACCGGCAGCACGATCCCCAGCCTCGATCCAAGCCTGCAAGGCTTCATGCGCTGGCAGCATCAGACCACGCCACAGTCGAGCGCGTTCATCACCGGGACCAACGCCTTGGTCCAGCGGAATGACATCGGTAATTTTCAGTACACTCAGGGCTTTCTGACGGGCTCAACGATTACTTTTGGGTACAGTGGGACGGCGCTCTCCTCGAATAACGCCAGTGCGGACTTCAATCCATCCACGCAGGGAAGCGCCAGCTTCAATCTGACGCAGCACCTGCTGCAGGGGTTCGGCATTGCCGTGAACTCGCGCCAGATCCATATCGCCAAGAACCAGCGCGAGCTTTCCGACCTGGTTTTCAAGCAGCAGGTGATCGAAACCGTCGCGGCGGTGATGAACCTCTATTGGGATCTGGTGGCGTTCAACGAAGACGTGCGCGTCAAGAAAGAGGCGCTGGCGACGAGCGAGAGGCTCTATAACGATAACAAGAAGCAGGTGGAGGTGGGCACTCTGGCGCCCATTGAGATCGTGCGCGCCGAAGCTGAAGTGGCCAGCCGCCAGCAGGACTTGACGGTTTCCGAGACGCAGGTGCTGCAGCAGGAGACCATTCTGAAAAACGCTCTCAGCAAGAATGGCGTGGCCAGCCCCTCGGTCGCCGAGGCGAACATCGTGCCTACGGATCGCATGCAGATCCCGGCAGTCGAGCCGATTCAGCCTTTGCAGGACACAATGGCCAACGCTCTGCGCGCGCGACCCGAGCTTTCCCAAAACCGCATCCAGGTCGAAGACCAGAAGATCAGCATCAAGGGATCGAAGAGCGCCCTGCTGCCTACGCTCGACCTGGTGGCGAGCATGGCGAATAACGGCCTCGCCGGCCAGTTGAACCTGCTGGCTCCGGTTTTTCCGGGCAACCCGCATACCATCTCCCCGTTCTTCGTCGGCGGGACTTCTACCATGCTTTCACAAGTGTTCTCCCGCAACTTTCCGGATTATGGCATCGGGTTCAATTTAAATATCCCCATCCGGAACCGCTCCGCGCAGGCGGACATCACCACCGACGAACTGACGCTGCGCCAGCAGGAGATCGGGCTGCAGCGGCTGGAAAACCAGATTCGCGTCGAGGTGCAGAACGCCGTGATCGGAGTGCAGCAGGCGCGCGCCCGTTACCAGGCGGCACTGAAGGCGCGCGTGCTGCAAGAGCAGACGGTGGATGCCGAGCAGAAGAAATATGAGCTGGGCGCGTCCACGATTTACAACGTGATTCTTACGCAACGCGATCTCGCCCAGGCGCAGTCTAACGAAGTGGCGGCGCTATCGGCCTACAGCAGAGCCCGGGTGGAACTCGATCGCTCCACTGGGCAGACGCTCGACAAGAACAACATTTCGTTGGACGAGGCTTTCCGCGGCTCGGTCTCACGCGCGCCATCTGCCATTCCGGCGGTCCCACAGCCGTAGCACTGTAAGTTCTTTCACTTAAGAGGGCGCGGCCCGCGCCGTGTCCCACTACGGCACACACCTTACCGTTTTGGAACAAAATCTTGACGCGGGCGCGCCAATTTTGCCTACCTGCACTTTGCGGATCGCTGTTTCTGCTTGAAAAATCATCGAATACGATTTGGAGAGAGGATTGCATTGGTTGAACGCGTGACAAGAAAAGCACAGGCTCAAGGCGCACGATTGAAGCCGCGTTGTTCGCCACGCTACACAGTCACCTCTCTGACGTTTCCTCGAAATTTCCTCTGAACTCCTCACAATCGCCCCTTGAGCCTGGATCGCTTTAAAGCGATCCAGGGCTTCTGCCGATTTCCCTGTAGTGAGCAAAGAAAAATTAGAGCAAGTGAGTTTTGGGCTCGATCTGGTCCATTTAGCGGTACGTGTCGGCAGCTTCGAGCCAGCCGTCGCGGACCATATGCCCAAGGAAGCCGAGCGCCTTAGGGGTACATTGCAGGAGATTGCCGTACGCCAGCGCGCCAATAAGCCGGCGGAATAGGCCTTAGACTGCACAGACCCGCGGTTCGCAACTCGGCAGCGGGTGAGTCTTGGAATGCTCATCTTTACCCAGCGGGTCGGGCGCCGCATTAAGATACAGCAAGGTTCAAATCAATGGCGCTCAACATTCGCGGACTCACGCCACTTCTCGAAGTGTTCGACTTACCCACGTCTGTCGCGTTCTATCGCGGCGTGATGGGGTTCGAATTGGTATCGGGAGATGAGTCGTGGTGGTGCATGCTCAAATTGGGCGAGGCAACGCTGATGCTGAACACGGCGTATGAGGACCACGAGCGGCCACCTGCGCCTGAGCCCGGGCGGGTGCGCGGTCATGCCGACACTTCCCTTTACTTCTCGTCGCCCGACCCGGACGAAGTCTATGCTCATCTCCGCGCGAAAGGGTGGGCCGCGACAGAGCCCACGGTCACGAGCTACGGAATGAGGCAGGTATCGACCAAGGACCCGGATGGCTTTCAGCTTTTCTTCATATGTCCAGATCGCTCCTCAAAGTGACCCACTGCCCGCAACTCCGGCGCGGCGATGACGGCTTTGCCGTAGTCTTGCCACCGACTGAGCTACGATGGTTCTATGGCTAAAGGACTGTTCGACGTCGAGTGTCCCTGCTGCCAGACGTCCCTGAAGATCGATCCGGAAACGCGCGCCGTCATTTCACATAAAGTTCCCGAGAAGCCGGCGCCGATCGAGGACCTCGCCGCCGCAGTCGCCAAACTCAAGGGCGAGGCCGGACGCCGCGATGAGGTTTTTCGCAAGCACGTCGAAGCGGAGAAGTCACGCGGTGCGATCTTGAACACCAAGTTCGACGAGTTGTTGCGGCAGGCCAAGGAGAATCCCGACCTGACTCCTCCCAAGCGCGACATCGATCTGGACTAAGCCCGTGGCAGGCTGCTGAAAAGCCAACGGCCACTCCTTCACGGTCGTGGCTCGGAAAGCATGATTGCGGATTCGAGAGGGTTACTGAGCCGCGCTTGAGCAAGCGGCTCGCCGGCGACCTGTTTCAAAAGCCGCTAGCGTTCGCCTAAGAACTCACGCGCCACATCGACCAGGGGCCGGTGCTTTCCATCCACCTGGTAATTCAGTTTTTGCATAGTCTTGTCAGTCAACTTGCCGGCCAGCTCATTCAGCGCTTCTCGCATACCTGGATGCGCCGCAAGGGAATCGGCGCGTATCACGGGTGCGGCCTCGTACGGCGGAAAATAGCGCTTGTCGTCCTGAAGCACGGTGACATCCAGCACCGAGAGCATACCGTCGGTGGCGCTGGCCGCGATCATATCCACCTGCCCCTGCTCGATGGCCCGGTACAGCAGCCCAAGATCCATGGTCTTGACCTGACCTTTGATCCGCAATCCATAGGTCTTCACCAGGCCTGCGAAGCCATCGGGCCTTTGGAAAAATTCGTAGCCCACGCCCATCACCCAATCCGACTTGTACCGCGCGGCTTGGCTCAGGGTGTGGAGTTGGCCGCGGCGGGATTCGTCGCCGCGAATCACCATGGCAAACGAATTATCAAATCCGAACGGCGCAAGCCACTCCACGCGCCAGCGCTTCTGGTAAGAAGCGCGGACCTCGCTCAGCACGCCGGCGGCATCGGATGAAACCGGCAGTTTCAAGACCGCGGTGAGGGCCGTGCCGGTGTACTCGGGGTACACATCGATCTCACCTTTCACCAGAGCCTGATGCGCCAGCAGCGTGCCGCCGAGGTTCAACTTGCGCTCGACCTTCTGGCCGAGACGCCGCTCGAGCTGTTGCGCCAGAATCTCACCCAACACAAGCTGCTCGGTAAAATTTTTCGATCCCACCACGATGGGCCGTGGTCCAGACGAGCATCCGCAGGCCAAAAGCACGGCGATCAGACCGGCGATAATCTTCGTTCCAGCCATCCCAATCCTTCATCGGCGATCAGTGCGATCACGGCAGCGGGAATCGCGCCTGCCAGAATCTGCGCGGTATCCACGGTCGAAATTCCGCGGAAAATGAAAACCCCCAGGCCGCCGCCCCCGATAGCCGCGGCAATGGTGGCCGTACCGATCGTCGTGACGGTGGCCACACGCACCCCGGCAAGGATGGTACGCATGGCCAGGGGCAGCTCAACTTGCCAGAGCACCTGCCGCCCGGTCATGCCCATGGCGACAGCGGATTCGCGCACCGCCGGATCGACCCCCAGAATCCCCACCAGCGTGTTGCGCATCACCGGAAGCAAAGCGTAAAGCACCAGCGCGACAATCGCCGTACGCTTGCCGATGCCGCCGATCAAAGGAACCGGGATGAGGAAACCGAAAAGCGCCAAGCTGGGAATGGTCTGCAGAATGTTGGCGAAGCCCAGCACCCAGCGGCGCATGCCGGCGCGCCGTGTGAGCAGAATACCGGTGGGGATGGAGACGGCGGACGCGATCGACATGGCCACCAGCACCAGTTCGAGATGCTCGATGGTCAGCGACACCAATTCACTGCGCAGCCCGGGGTCCATCGGTCTCCATTTTCCAGTCGAGGCAAGCCAGGAAGGCGCGCGCCTCATCCGACCGCGCTTGCACGAATTCCTGCGGCGTGGCCAGCATCTCGAGGCGGCCAGCGCGCATCAACCCGATGCGCGTGGCGAGCATCAGGGCTTCGCGGACATCGTGCGTGACAAAGATCGCGGTCTTGTGCAGTGTCTTACGCAACGCCAGGAATTGCCGCTGCAAATCGAACCGCGTTACGGGATCCAGCGCGCCGAACGGCTCATCGAAGAGCAGCACCGGCGGGTCGGCAGCCAGCGCGCGCGCCACTCCCACCCGCTGCCGCTGGCCGCCCGACAACTCACGGGGATAGCGGCCGGCGAACTCACCCGGCGCCAGATCCAGTTGCGCCAGCAGTTCTTCTACTCGAACGCGGATGCGCGCCGGCGGCCATCCTTCGAGGCGCGGCACGAGGCCGATGTTCTCAGCCACGGTGAAGTGCGGGAAGAGGCCGGTCTCCTGGATCACGTATCCGATCCTGCGGCGCAATTGGATGGGATCCCATGCGGCCGTGGGTTTGCCTTCCACCAGCACGTCTCCCGAAGTCGGCGTGAGCAGCCGGTTCACCATTTTGAGCGCCGTGGTTTTGCCGGAGCCGCTGCGGCCGAGCAGCACCAGGGTTTCCCCGGCGTCTACCGTGAAACTGAGGTTCTGAAGAATGGCCGAGAAACCTTCACGGCGGGGAACGGAGTAGCCGATTCCGCGAAATTCGACGGTGGCGCTCATGAGACGGCGATGAGCAGGCTTTCCGCGAAGGGCCAGTCCTCATCAACCCACTGAGCGGTCGCATGGAAGCCCGCGCGGCTCGCCATCGAGCTCACGTCTTCCAAATGAAACTTGTGCGAAGATTCGGTCCAGATGGTCTCGCCCGCGGCCAGTGTGACCGTCAGCTCCGCGTCGCGAATTCTGGTCCGCTGCCGGCTCTTTGAACGGAGATACATTTCGACGCGGTGCTTGCCGCGATTGTAGATGGCCTGGTACTCGAAATCGGAGAGCAGAAACTCGCCGCCCAACTCGCGATTGATTCTTGCCAGCACGTTCAGGTTGAACGCCGCCGTTACGCCCGTGGGATCGTTATAAGCGACCAGCAGCCGCTCCACGGGCTTGACGAGATCGGTGCCCAGAAGGAGGGCATCGCCAGGCGTAAGCCGCGCCCGCACCTGCCGCAGAAATTCTTCGGCGCCTTCCGGATCGAAATTTCCAATGGTGCTTCCAAGAAAAAGAACCAGCACCGCCTGGCCGCGCTTGCGTCGCGCAACAACGCTGCTCAGGCCTTCGAGATACGGCTGGTCGATTTCCATCATGGTTACGCGACCGATGCGGCCCAGTTCGCCTCTGCACTTGACCAGCGCCGAACGGGAAATATCGATGGGATAGTAGCGGAGTGAGCGCCGCGCCGCGAGCGGTTCCAGAATCCAGCGGGTTTTCCGGCCGGAGCCGCTGCCCAGCTCGGCGACTAATAGTGACGCCGGCAGCAGCGCAGCCAATTCACCTGAGTACCGTTCCAGCAGGCGCGCATCGGCGCGCGTCAGGCCATACTCAGGCAACAGCGTAATGGTTTCAAATAGCGCCGCGCCAATCTCATCGTATAGATACGACGAGGGCAGTTCCTTCTGGCCGCTCTTACCCAGCCCGGCGCGGACGTCGTGGATGAATGCGGCGTGTGCCGCACTCTCCATGCTTGGCGCAGACATAATGCAAGAGCCTCAGTGTATCAGGTCAGAGGCGGCTGACCGCGTTTTCAACCCTAATCCGCGATAAAGACTTTTCACCGCCGAGACGCGAAGACGCCGAGGAAGTCAAGAAGAAGGCTATCCGCTGGCTCGGAGCCAGATCCGGAAGGGATCCCGACGCCGCAGCGTGGCGGGAGGCGGTGTGATTGGGATTTCACCCAGCTGGTGCAGTTGCTGACACCACGAGAGCTGTAGAAAACTGATTTCTCCGCGTCTCCGCGTCTCGGCGGTGAAAGTTTATCGACGGATTACGCGTTTTCAACCGGTCGCCTGGCGCGAGGACACAGTGCGCAGTGCTAGAATGCACTGGCCAGATTCTGTTTTCGTCGAAACTACACTTCAACCATGAGCCGAGCCAAGAGAGTACTGTTGATCGCCGCCGGAATGCTGTTGATCGCGCTGGCAGCCGTTTACGTCCGGTATGCACGCGGCAGCCATCTGTCTGTTGACGACTTCACAGCCTTCCTAGCTGATGGCCGACCGGTGGGCCGTCTTCCCGGTGATCCGCTAACCCGCATCCATCTCAGCGCCGGCGATCCTCGCGCGGGGCAAGAGAGCGGCGGCGTCCATTATCTGGGGCTGACCCAGTATCTCAACCATGCGCGCGCCGTGGTGACGCACACCATCGACGATTCGACGCGATACATGCCCGCCAGTATCGACGCCATGGACAAGTACGGCGTCAAGGCGACGATATTCGTGAGCACCGAAGTGAAGGCCATAACGGGCCTGTGGCCGCGGCTCGAGCAGGCCATCCAAAATGGTCATGAGATCGGATCGCATTCGCGCCGACACCAATGCCAGTGGCCGGATACGGCCGCATTCTGTTTCCGCGCCTACAGCGATTACGAAATTGTGGGTTCGCGCGACGACATCCTGCGGCATACGACCCAGCCTTATGTGTGGTCGTGGTGCTATCCGTGCGGCAACTGTAATGCGTTCGACTTTGTCCATCGCAAGCTGGCTCGCGCGGGATACATTGTGGCCCGCAATTATCCCGGCGAGATGGAGGACCGCCACAATCTGCCGGACCTCCAGACCTATGACGCCAACCCGTACAACGCCACTTACACGCAAGTCGTCCAGAAGAAGGGCGGGATCGCCAAGAGCGGGCGGACGAATGTTGCGGAAGTGAATGCCAAGTTCGACGAAGTGTACCAGCGCGGCGGGATTTACAACTTCATGTCCCATCCGCAATGGCTGGACTACGGGCCTGACAAATTTTATGAGCAGCACTTGGCGCATGTTGGCGGGCATGCGGACGTCTGGTACGTGCCCATGGGGCCGCTGTACGCGTATCACACGATTCGCGAGGACACCAAGGTCGCAGCTCTGGACGCGCGCGATGCCAAAGCCCGGTTCGCCGTCTACAACCAGCTCGATCCGCGGATTTTTCAGAACAGTGTGACCATCGAGTTCAGTGCGCCTGCGTTTTCGGAGATTCGTTCTGGCGGAAAGGCCGTCGGCGAACGCACCTCGGGGCTGACGGACAGATGGAATCAGGAATATTTTCGCAGGGAAGGCGGCAAAGTGTACTTAACGATCCGGCCTAATACGATTGTGGAGTTTAGATAATGGCGATCTCTGGCCCCAGCAAACCTGTAGCGAAGGGCCACGCCGGTCTTGCGGGGACCTGCGGCTTTTCGCCGGCTCCGCGCAAAAGGCCGCAGGTCTTCCGCAAACACAGCGGCAGCGCTGCGCTACTGATGTTTCTCCTCACGCTGCTGCTGATAACCGGCTGCCGCAAATCCGGCCCGCCGTTCAGCGTTGCGGATGCACTCAAAACCTTCAAGGTAGAATCTGGTTTCCACGTCGAAAAATTCCTCGCCGAGCCGGATGTCGAGTCGCCGGTGGCGATGGATGTCGACGAAAACGGCCGCGTCTACGTGGTCGAAGACCGCGGCTATCCCCTGAGCACCGACAACCCCTTGGGCCGCGTCAAATTGATCGAGGATACCAACGGCGACGGTATACCCGACCGCGTGACCATCTTTGCCGACAAGCTCATCATGCCCACCGGCGTGATGCGCTGGAAAAAAGGAATTCTCGTCACCGACGCGCCCAACGTCTGGTACTTCGAAGACACAAATGGCGACGGCGTAGCGGATGTTCGCAAGCTCGTGCTCACGGGTTTCGCCGTGACGAACCCGCAGCACACGGTAAATAATCCAATCTACGGCCTGGACAATTGGGTCTATCTGGCGCACGAAGGCCCAGCCACCGCCATCATTTACAAGAAGCAGTTTGGCGACCGGGGATCGGACATCCGGTTTCCGGACCGGCCCGACCTGCCAGGGTTGAAAGAACACAACCGCAACGTCCGTTTCCGTCCGGACAGTTATCAGGCAGAGGCGCTCTCCGGAAGCTCGCAGTATGGGCAGGCCTTCAACGACTGGGGCCACCACTTCACTACCAATAATTCCGACCACACACGCCAAGAAGTGATCGCCGCGCGCTACCTCGAACGCAACCCCGATCTGCCGGTGTTTTCCGCTATGCAACAGATCTCCGACCATGGCGCCGCGGCCAAGGTTTATCCCATCACGCTGCATCCCAGGTTCGAGCTGCTTACAGAAGTCGGACAATTCACCTCCGCATGCGGCATCACTTACTATCGCGGATC
>JBGPKX010000258.1:0-8857 GCA_041486185.1 Bryobacteraceae bacterium
CCGGAGGTCCTTGGGCAAGCGAGGCCCTCCCGTTCGTTTGGACTTCCACCGCCAGAACAGCCGAAATCCTTTGCGCTGCCATCGGATGAACGTATCCGCCTTCACATTCACTAGCGCTGTCCGCCAAGGGAACATTCGGCTCAGGGTGGCCATCATCCACCGGGTGGAATCGTCGGCCCGTTGTGATTTAACTTTCCTCTCCTGGAAGAGCGCCAGTTGCTTCCGAAGGAAGAGGTTCTCGGCGGCCAGCGTTCTGTGGGAGCGAGCCGCCAGGAAAGCCAGTCGGACCAGGTCGAACACGACCAAAGACTAATGTCCGAAAGCAGTGTGCAACGGCGCGGAAGACCGATGAGCGCGACATGAACGCTCAGGATTGCACGTTACAGAGCGTTACCGGAGCGCGATTTCGCCTCGGACGAAGTTTTTGCGGAGCACACCCACCAAGGTGCACGCCAAGCGCGACCTCCCCTTCAGCGGGATCATCCAGTGCGGGCACTGCAGGTGCGCCATGGTCGCCGAAATCAAGAAGCAACGCTATGTGTACTACCACTGCACAGGCAATCGAACCCCGCACAAATGCCCCGAGCCCTACACCCGACAAGAAACCCTGGTCCACCAGTTCGCCACCACCCTCAGCGACCTCGTCGTCCCCACCCCAATCCTCGACTGGCTCACCACAGAACTAGCGCGGACCGACGAGCACGAGCAAACCACACGCGACGCAACCCTCAAACGCTACAAGGCAGAACCTGACCGTCTCCAAACCCGCCTCGACCACCTCTACGACGACCGACTCGACCGAACCATCACCAAAGACACCTACGAACAAAAAGCCCACACGATCCGCGACCAACAAGCAAGCACCCAAGCAAAAATCACCGCGCTCACCTACAACGCGCCCGCGCCACTAACGAGCGCCATCGACGCACTCCGGCTCACCAGCACCGCCTGCCAAACCTTCCTCGACCAAGAACCCACAGAACAGCGACGACTCCTCCACCAGCTCGTGAAGAACGCGACGTGGAAAGACGGACGATTGCGTACAACGCTACTCGAACCCTTCGAACTCCTCCGGCACTCGAACCAACAAACGGACAATGGAACCAGCGGGATAGGCGGGCCACAACAAGAAATTGCAATTTGGCTCCCCGAGCGCGACACAGATCCGAACTCTCGAATGGAGAATGCCGCCGGAGCAATTTTCTCCATGGTGTTAACCAAGACCGGATTTTCGGAGATGCGTTCGTTTGAGGGAATCTCATTTGGCTGAATATCGTTGCCGAATGGCTCCCCAGAAAACGTGGTTTCCAACCACCACTCCACCCGCCGCGAAGCGAGAACGGTCACTTCTGTAACCATACAAACGCACCCCATGGGCTGGCAAGCGAGGCTCGCCTCGCTTATAGGATAGGCGCCCCCATCGCCGGTGCCCCAGGATGCCCTTACCAAGCTGGCACACCAGGTTGATGCCGCGAAAACCCCAAGCACTTTGCTGTGGACGGTGATCACGTCGCTGCTCTACGCGGTCGCGGTACGTGCGAGCCGCACTCTATTTGCGCAGAGTTCGTCTCCCCAGTGAATAGCATACGTTCACGGGCATCCCCGTCGAACCCTTCGCCTTCTTATGATGCCCGATTAGCCCCCGTGGGCTGTGGCGAACCTTCCTGGATGTTGGCGTCGGTAAGCTGGAATTTGTTCGTCCAAGGTAGCCTGCAACAACTGAAGCTTCTTTTCGAGGACCTCTGCCAATATAAGTAATCCTGCTCCCACGCATAGCCGAGGCGAGAGTCGCGCCGGCTTGCTGAGGCCGATTACCGTTGCGAAATCCCCATTTAATGATGAATCCGGCGTGGCTAGCGACTGACGTTGCGGTACCTTGCCGCCTTTCAATGTGTTATGAGCGGTGGCCGCAAGAACAGCCCGCCCACATCTAGTTGCTCAGCGAATCGAAGGTGCGTATGCTGCGGCCCTGGCAGGGAACGCTACCACGCCTTTCGATTCCGACCAACCGCTAGCAACCAACCCGAGCCTGGGGATTCACCACTTGCCTGCGCCAGGAAACAGCATCGCGCTATTCGCGTCGAACGTGTGAGATCGGTTATTTCGATCCCCCACTGATCCCCATCATGTCGCAGGAGCATCCGGGTTCTTGCGGTGTCCGGTACACGCCGCCTTCAAGCACGGCGGGTTGTGCGAAGCGATCGCGCACGTGTGGGATAGACTCGAGGAAGAGGACCTGATGCCCCAGGCCAATGTGATTGAACAGCACCAGGTGCTGATGGATCTGGCCCATGTCTCCGACGTGCGGAACAACGGGGAGGCAGTTCTTCCGGGCCAGCAGGCTTACGGTCAAGAATTCCGAGATGCCTGCCAGCCGGGTGCAGTCGGCTTGCACGAAATGCACCGCGCGGGCCTGCATGAAATTCTTGAACATCACTCGATTGGGCACGTGTTCGCCCAGCGCGATAGGAATGGGAGCGATTTCCGTGGCCAGCACGCGGTGCGCCTGGATATCGTCCGGGTGGGTGGGCTCTTCGATCCAGTAGGGCGACATGGAGCGAAGGGCGCCGCACATCCGGGTCGCCTTGGGCAGAGTCCATTGCTGGTTGACGTCCAGCATAACCAGAGCATTGGGCCCCACCAGCTGGCGCAGCATGTTGGCCCTGCGTATGTCGCGCTCCGGATCTTTCGATCCGACCTTCAGCTTGAACGCGCGAAAACCCTGGTCCAGGGCGCGCCGTGCGAGATCCTTAACTTGCTCGTCGTCATAGCGGAACCAGCCCACCGAGGTGTCGTAGCCAGGATATCCACGCTTCAGAACGGGCTCGCGTGCTTGGCGCGTGGCTAGCTCCTGTTTCAGGATCCCGATGGCGTCATCTTCGGTAAGGACATCCTCGAGGTAGCTGAGGTCCAGCAGTTTGACGATTTCGTCGGGACTCAGATCCAGCAGCAGACGCCATAAAGGTACGCCGCGCGACTTGGCCCAGAGATCGAAAGCAGCGTTCGTGATCGAAGCCAGCGCGAGATGGACGACGCCCTTATGCGGCCCGAGCCAGCGCAGTTGCGGATGGTTGGCCAGCCTGCGGGAAACCGCTCCGAATTCCGACATCAGCTCCTCGATTCGGGTTCGTTTCAGCCCGCCGGCCAGGAGTTCGATGGTCTGGCAGACAATCTGCGTACCGGTACCCATGGTAAGGACCAGCCCTGTGCCGACTAAATTGCCGCTCTGCAGCAGCGTCACGGCAAAGCCGTACTCCGATTCCGAATGGACTGCGTCGCTGCCGGCGCCCGCCGGGAGCGAAACGCGGACATCGCGGGTCTTGATCGATTCGATGAAATGTTCGCGCATTGGAAGATTTTGCGGTTGTAGTGATCGATAGCTTAGCCATAGAATCACTCTTTTGCAAACGAAGATCTGGAACGGAGGGCGTGCGTTGAAGCGATACGGCTCGGTGATTCGCGTCAGGGCGGAGGCGGTCGAGAAATACAAGGCCTACCACGCGGAAGTGTGGCCGGAGGTTCTCGAAGCCATCCGAAGATGTAATATCCGTAATTACTCGATTTTTCTCAAGGACGGCTACCTGTTTGGCTACTACGAATACCACGGCCACGACTATCCGGGGGACATGGCGAAAATGGCCTCGGACCCGAAAACGCAAGAATGGTGGTCGATCATGATGGCGATGCAGCAGCCGCTCGAAACGCGGCGCGCAGACGAGTGGTGGGCCGAGATGCAAGAAGTCTTCCACATGGATTGACGCGCATGGCTGTCGGACTGCGGGCAGGCGAGGTCATTCTGGCGAACGGCAGCGCCGAACTCGGATACCGGCGGTGAACGTGCGAGCCGAGATAAAATCCGGCTGGATTGGAGAGCTGAATGAAAAGCATCAAATGGAGTCTCAGTATCATGGCGATGCTCACGGCGGGCGTTCCCGTCTGCCGCGCGGCCGATCATAGCGGCAGTGCCTCCCAGGTGGAGCGGACGAAATGGTACCGGGAAGCCAAGTTCGGCATGTTCATCCACTGGGGGCCGTATTCGCTGGCCAGCGTCGAGGCTTCGTGGCCGATCATGGAACCAGAGCCGAAATGGGGCATCACCGAAGCGGAATACCGGGCGCTGCCGCAACGTTTCGATCCGGTGAAATTCGATCCCAAGGCTTGGGTTCGCCTGGCGATAGCTGCCGGCCAGCGCTACATGGTGTTCACCACGAAACACCACGACGGTTTCTGCATGTTCGACTCCTCCTACACCAACTACAAGATCACCAACACGCCGTTTAAGCGGGACATCGTCGCCGAGTTGGCCGCGGCCGCCAAAGCGGAAGGCATGCCGCTCGGCTTCTATTACTCGCCGCCGGATATGAACCATCCCGGGTATCGCGATACTTCGAAACTCGCCAGGACGAACTGGAACGGCGAACCCACCCGTCCGGAATGGCCGCTGTATCTGGACTACATGGAGCTGCAGCTCAGCGAACTGCTAACGCGTTATGGAGATGTCGCCCTCATCTGGTTCGACGGCCTGCGTCAACAGGAAAAGTACTGCGGCGTGCGTTTTCACGACCTGATTCACCGACTTCAGCCCCCCACCCTGATCAACAACCGCATCGGACTCGCGGGTGACTACGATACGCCCGAACAGTTCACTCCCAAGTTCATCCCGACGAAGAAAGCACCACGTATGGGCGGGACAGATTCGACGGACAAAAGCGTCGTCGCCGGCGTCCCCAATGCAGAAGATTTCCGGCTTTGGGAAACGTGCATGACCATCAACGACACCTGGGCTTACAACAAAAACGACAGGAAATTCAAATCGGCACAACAATTGATCCGGACGCTTGTCGACGTGGCCAGCAAGGGGGGCAATCTCCTGTTGAACGTGGGTCCAATGCCTGATGGTACGATCCAGCCTGAATTTGAAGAACGGCTGCGTGAAATCGGCGACTGGCTCAAGATCAACGGGGAAGCGATCTACGGGACGACTTACGGCCCCCTCCAGGATCTCCCATATGGCAGAACCACGCAGAAGGGCGGCACGGTTTATCTCCACGTCTTCGACTGGCCGCAAGGTCCTCTGGAAGTGAACGGGTTCGAGCCGCACGTCTTGTCGGCAACGTTGCTGGCCGGGCGCAAGCGCCTCCAGTTCAAGCAGGACGGCGGGCATTTCACGATTCAGGCGCCGGCGAAAGCCATCGATCCGAATGCGACCGTCATCGAGCTCAAAACGAAGTAGTATCGGCGGCCGTCACGCCAGACGTGCGCTCCCCGCCCAGGCTGTGCAATATGGTTGCCTGCAGGCCGCAGCCCACGCGGAAGTGGCATAATTCCGGTCTACGAAGAGCATGAACGTTGCGAAGGTAGGTTTTTTTGTCCTCGGAGCTGTTCTGCCCGTGTTGTCGAGGGGCCAGGGGATTGACACAGTCCTGTTTCGCGAGAGCGCCGGAACACAGCGTTTCACCATCATCGATCAGGTGGCCGATCCGCAGGAGCGCCGCGCATTTCTGAAACTGTACGGCGCCCATGAGCCTCAAAAACGCCGTAACCTGGCGGAAGAGTTTGTGGCGAAGTACCCGCAATCCTGGCTGCTGGCGCAGGCGTATGAAGTCGGGGCGAAAGCGTGCATCGACCTGGACGATTACGCCGCGGCGCTGCAGTTGGGTGCGCAATCGCTGCGGCTGTTTCCCGAAAATCCGTTGCTGCTGGTGCCGGTGGCCAACATACAGGCGCAATTGAAGCAGTCGCCTGCTGCGGAGGAAAGCGCCCGCGCGGCTCTCGAATACCTGGAACAGTTTGACCGGCCCGCGGCGATCGCGGCGGCGAAGTGGCCGGAGCTTCAGGCGGAACTGAAGGCCTCCAGCTATTTCGTGCTGGGGCGCGTTGCGGCCGCGGAAGCACTGCGCGCGAGCGGCCCCGAAAAACACGCGAAGCTGCTCGCAGCCGAAGATGCTCTGATGCGGGCAAGGGCGTTGAACGCGAGTGACGCGGAGGCCGCCTACCTTCTGGGGCTGACGCAACTGTCGCTCGGAAAGCAGGCGCGCGCCGCGTTTTATATGGCACAAGCGCAGCGCACGCCCGGCCCGCTGCAGGCCAAGGCGCTGGACAGCCTGCGGCGCATCTTTGATTCACAGATTCATCAAAAGGGCGACTCCTTCGAAGCGTATTTAAAATCGGTGGAGAAGCTCGAGGAGGCGAAGGTCGCAGTCACGGCGCCCGCGGCGTCACCACACATGAGTCCTGGCGGCTACGCCGGATCCCAAACCTGCCAACCTTGTCATGCGGCGGCTTACGACGCCTGGCGAAAGACCGGTATGGGCCGCATGCTTCGTCCTTATGCGCCGGAGAACGTGATTGGCGATTTTCGCGCGAACAACCAATTCAGCGATGAGACGGGCGCGGTCGTGGCGCGCATGTCGATCAAGCGCGATAAACACTATTTCGCCGTGCGTAGCGCCGCCGGTGACTGGCGCACTTACCCGGTCGATTACACCATTGGCTCGAAATGGCAGCAAGCCTATGCCACGCGCCTGGCGTCGGGTGACATCCACGTATTTCCGGTTCAATACAGCGCGATCAAAGGGCAGTGGATTAATTACTGGAAGGTAATTGATCCTCCGGGCTCACCGCGGTCCGCGGTGACCAATTTCAACGGACTTAGTCCGGCGACAAGTTATCAGGTGAACTGCGCGCCGTGCCACACCAGCCAGTTGCGCATTACGAAAGCCGGTTCTTCCGCCGGCCACGATTACGAATTTCGTGAAACCGGAATCAACTGCGAAATGTGCCACGGTCCGGCGCAGAATCATCTGGTGGCCATGACCGCCGGCGCATCTTCCGATCAGAGCGCTCCGCGGTTTCCTGTGCATTTCGGGCGAATCGGCGCGCGCCAGTACGTGGAAATTTGCGCACAGTGCCACGCGCAATCGGCTGTTCGGCAAGCGGGGTTGCTGGGCGAGGTGAACTACCCGGCGCAAGGCTCCTCTTTTCCCCCAACTTATGCGAGCCGGCCGTATGGCGAACTTGCGCGACGAGCCTTCTACAAAGACGGCAGGTTCCGCGAAACCACATTCATCGCCGAAGCATTCCGGCGATCGGCATGTTTCCGCAAGGGCCAGGCGCATTGCGGGCATTGCCATGATCCGCATGCACCGGACTCTTCGTCCAACACAACTTCCCTGAAATTTCCCGACAAGCCAGATCAAATGTGCCTTCAGTGCCACAGCAAGTTTGCGGCAGACGTCAGCGCACACACTCATCATCCCGCTTCTGCCGAGGCCAGCCGCTGCGTGACCTGCCACATGCCGCGCATCATGAACAGCGTCCTGTTCAAAGCGCGCACGCATCAGATTGACGACATTCCCAATGCGGAGATGACCGAGCGTTTCGGTGCCGAGGAGAGCCCCAACGCCTGCCTGCTTTGTCACTCGGAAAAGGATGCTCGTTGGGTCGAGCTAAAATTGCAGGCGTGGTAAGGCGGATATTTTTCGCGCTGTCGATCGTCACGTCACTCAACGCCGCGCAAAATATCACGTACCGTAATACGGCGCCCGGTGTGGCGTACATAGGCTCGCGAGCCTGCGCGGGCTGCCACCAAGAGATCTAAAAGAACTACATCCCCACAGCCATGGGACGCTCGATGGCTTCCGGCGCGGATCTCGCTCGACTGGACAGCGTGCCGGCTGCCGCGTCGATCTTCAACGACAAGTTAAACCGTCATTTCGAAGTCTCTCGCCGGGACGCAGAGCTCTCTCAAAGCGAATACGAATTGGACGCGGGCGGACACGAGATCTTTCGCACAACCTATAAGCTGGAATACGCGATCGGTTCGGGAGCCAACGGATATACATACATCATCCGTCGCGGTAACTACCTGTTCCAGGCGCCGCTTTCCTATTACTCGCGCAAGAATGCCTGGGATCTTTCGCCTGGATACGAATTTGCGGATGCCGGCTTCAACCGCCCGATTGCGGCCGGCTGCATCCAGTGCCACAGCGGCCGCCCGCAACCCGTTCGGGACCGTGACGGCCTGTTCGGCGATCCCGCATTTCGTGAGCTGGCGATAGGTTGCGAAAACTGCCACGGACCGGGATCGCTGCATGCCGCGGGCCGAGCTAAGGCCGGCGTAACGCCGCGAGGTCTGGACAGGACCATCGTCAATCCCGCCAGGCTTCCGGCGCGGCTGGCCGAAGATATCTGCATGAACTGTCACCAGGGGAGCGATACCAGAGTACTGCGGCCGGGCAAGTATTATTCCGACTTTCGCCCGGGCACGCCATTGCGCGAGACACTCGCCATCCTTCGCGTTCCTCTCAAGCGCGATGCGGCAAGCGCATCGGATCTGCTCGAGCACCATTTTTCCATGCAGTTGAGCAAATGCTACCGGGCGAGCGGCGCGCGTTTAAACTGCCTCACTTGCCACCAGATCCACGCCATGCCACGGCCGTCCGAGGCGGCGGCTTACTATCGCTCACGGTGTCTGACTTGCCACACCCACGCCAGTTGCAAGGCGCCCAAAGCGCAGCGCCAGCGACTCGGCGACGACTGCGTTGCGTGCCACATGCCCAAACGCGATGTGCCGGTAATCGCGCACTCGGCGCTGACCAACCATCGCATCATCACGAGACTCGACGAGCCGCTTCCCGATGCAGCCTTCACGCAAACCTCACGTGGCCCTACGGATCTGGTTTACGTCAATAGCCCACAGTCCGGAAACGCTGCCTCGCTTCCGCCGATCATGCTGTTACAGGCATATGGCGAGCTGTTGGGAAAGGACCCCGCGTATCAACAGCGTTATACCGAACTGCTCGATGATCTCACCAGGACGGCTCCGGATTATCCTCTGGTTCAGGCAGCATGGGGA
>JBGPKX010000259.1:0-8819 GCA_041486185.1 Bryobacteraceae bacterium
GCCACCCCGCAGAAGCGCCTCTCTGGTGGTGACATCCAGGCCGCCCTTGCGTGACTGCCCTTCATGACAGATTACGCAGTGCTTTTCCAGGGCTGGCTTGATTTGCTGAACGAAGACCGGGGCGCCTGTCGTCGTCTGAGCGGAACTCTGGGTGGGAACGACGGCCAGTGCCGTCGCCGCTAGAATGTACCGAAACACCTGGAAGACGCGAGTATGCAAACCAATCCCTTATACACCTCATACACCTCGGCGCGGAAGCAAGTCCATGGCTTGTTTCGTGGGCTGGACGCTAACTTAGCGGGCGGTACCTGGGCCTAGGTGAAGCTAAGCAGGGCGATCGAGATAATCCCCAGCGAGATTCCGGCGATTCCCGCCGGTCCCATGCGCTCTTTGAAAACAATGACTGCCGCCAGGATCACCAGAAAAAGTCCGCCGGCGAGGGCCACGGGAAAGACGACGTTGCCGGGGATTCCCTTCGAGAGAGCGAGCCCCATGGAGGTCTGGCCGCAGGTGCTGAACAGTCCGAGGCCGGCGCCAACCACCATGTCCGAGCGAGCGGGCTTGACGGGCGCGCGCGAAAAGATCGCCAGCATCGATATCGCTCCGGCAAGATACCAAAAAATGAGATACAGAGGCGTGTAGTGCGCCGCCAGTCCCATGCCGGCAAGAATCCTGAGCCCAAAAGGACACAGGCCGTTGAAGAAAAAAGCGATCATCATCAAGCGAAACCACATGGTTAATCCACCCCAGCGACCGGGCTCGGCACGGTTGCCACCCCCGCCTTCTTGCCTTTTTCCAGATCCTGTTTGCGGTCCCACCACAGCAGCACTAGCGAGACCGCGATGAGCACCAGGACGCTAAGTTTCTTCCATGTGAGCGGCTCGCGATAGATGATGACGGAAAGCGCTGTTGGAACCGCGGACGAAAGGTTGATCAGCAGCCAGCTGGTCGCAATGCGTCCGTAACGAAGGCCACGCTGGAAAAGCCATAGCGCTATTGCCGCTGAAGCGCCGAACGGGAAGGCCATCAGCACAACAGTGGCATTCCATGAAAGCAACGATTCCCGTTGCCAGAGCGCCGCATTCAGTAAGCTGAGTACGCAAGAGGTCGCCATCGTGAACAGAGCGATGTGCAAGGCGTTGCATGCATAACGATCGCCGAGTTTATGTATGATGCCCATCGCGGCGAAGCTGAGAAGCCCGAAGAACATGAACCAGTAGCCGACCGGCATTCCAGAGGATCTCCTGTCCGTTATCGGTGAGGAACCTCAGCATTCTATCCAATCAGCGTTGCCGGATTCTCAAGCAGCCGGTACTATGTTTCTTGACACCCCGGCAGGCACGGCCGATAATACCGCTATTCATCTTCCAAGGACGCACGATTTCTGATGAAGCATCTCTACCGCACATTGACCTGGCCTGAGGCTCGCGATCGAGCACGCGATGGAGCCGTCATCGTAATCCCGGTTGCCGCTATTGAGCAGCACGGTTACCATCTTCCGATCGACGTCGACAATGTTCTGGTGGAACACGTGACGGAGGAAGCCGCGCGCCGCTCCGAAGGCCGTGTATTGACGGCGCCCATGATTCATTACGGCTTCAACGAGCACAACATGGGTTTTCCGGGCACTATCAGCGTTCGCGAGTACGTCTTCATCGACTTCTGCTACGACGTGGCACATTCGTTCGTGCGACAGGGATTCGATCGCATTGTGTTCGTGAACGGCCACGGAAGCAACCAGATGTTGTGCAACCTTGCCGCGCGCCGGATCAATAACACCACGCGAGCGCTGGCCGGAGCCGTGGCACATTGGGCGCTGGCCAAAGAAGCGGTCGACCGGCTGCGGGAATCCGAGTTCCCTGGGGGCATGGCCCACGCCTGCGAGTTTGAAACGTCTCTCTACATGTATCTCAAGCCGGAGTTGGTGGAAAAGGATAAAATGACGCCGCGTGAAGCACCGTCCAGCGTCAATAAGTTCGTCTATGACGACCTCTTCGGTTCGGGACCCGTTCACATGGTGAACCGTTGGAGCCGTATCTCGGAAAGTGGCGTGGAGGGCGATCCGCTACTCGCCACTGCTGAAAAGGGCAAGGAATTCGCTGAGTGCTCCATCGGTAACCTGATCGAGTTCTGCCGGCTGTTTCGCGACCAGCCTGTACCGCCGGAGCGCGATTTCAACTATTCCAACGAGCGGCTCGATTGAAGATTTCCGACCGCACGTATCTCGTGGCCAGCGGCTCGCTCGGCTGCGCGATGACGCACGACAACGACTGCAATGTGTACGCCATCGACTGCGGCAGCGAATTCGTACTGGTGGACTCCGGCTGCGGCCTCGAAACCGACCAATTGCTTGCCAACCTCAAGGGCGACGGCATTCCGCTGGAACGCGTCGGAACGCTGGTGCTGACGCATGGTCATCTGGATCATTCCGGTGGAGCGCGCCGGTTGAAAGATCGTCTCAATCTGAAGGTGGCGGCTTCCGTGATCACAGCGCGCGCACTCGAAGCCGCCGACGAAGAGGCGATCAGTTTGGGGGCGGCGAAACGGGCGGGCGTCTATCCCCCAGACCTCTCTTTTCAGGCCTGTCCCGTCGACAGAGTCCTCGGCGATGGGGATCAGCTCACTTTCGACGGCTGCACGATCGAGATACTGGAAGCGCCGGGTCACTCGCGCGATATGATCAACCTGCTGGTTTCTCACGGCGGCCGGCGAGATCTATTTTGTGGCGACACCGTGTTTCACGGCGGCCGAATTCTGCTGCAGGACACAGTGGATTGCGATGTTCCCGCCTACACGCACACACTCCGGCGTCTGGCCGCGCTGGGATTCGACGGCCTGTACCCGGGACATTTGATCTGGTCCGAGCAACGCGGCCGGCGTCATCTCGAAAAGGCCCGTGAATATCTCGACCGGTTGCTTCTTCCGCCAAACATCATGTGAACGGTATGACCCAACTTGCCATCTGCGGCCTCGGAAACATTGGCAAAGTGCATCTGGAGAACCTGCGCTCACTGCGCGGGTGCCGGGTGGTTGGATTATTCGATCGGAACCGGAAAGAGTTGGAGCGGCTTTCGGCTGGCCTCGGTATACGAGCGTACGGCGCAGCCGATGACGTTTTCGCAGACCCTGAGTCGAGCGCAGTGGTGATTTCAACTCCATCAGGGTCGCATCGCGAGTATGCGCTCCGCGCGCTGGCCGCGGGCAAGCACGTATTTGTCGAGAAGCCGCTTGCCGGCACGCTCCACGATGCCGAGGCGATCGTGGCAGCGAAGGCGCAGAGCGATCGCGTCGTGCAGGTGGGATTCTGCGAGCGCTTCAACGTGAACTATATGGAGGCGAAGCGCGCGGTTTCAGAAGGCAGGCTGGGGCGCATCCGCGCGATTCAGAGTTCGCGCACCGCACCTTACTCGTACTCAGATCCTACTTGGGACCTGGGCGTGCTTGATACGGCGGTGCACAATTTCGACCTGATCCTGTGGCTCATGGGCCAGCGACCGCATTCGGTTCTGGCTCGCGGAGTTCAGGTTTATCCCGACAGCGAAATCCCTCATACCGTGACTACGGTGCTCAGCTTCCCCGATGGCGCGATGGCTACGGACCAGATCTCATGGATGAAGGACGATCTCCATCCGCTGCACCAGTGCGCGCGTTCCCGCATGGTGGTGCAGGGTGAGGGCGGTGCGTTCGAGATAGACCTGAGCAGCCGCCCTTCGTCGCAGTTGTCCCCGCAAGGATTCCGGGCGATGGACACGGTGATTCTCGGACACCCGGATTACTACGGTTGCCTGAAGCTGCAATTCGAATTCTTCCTGAACTCGATCGAATCAGGTGCGCCGGTCTTCGCGCCGGTTGAAGATGCGTTCGAAGTCGAGCGTGTGGCGCTCGCGGCCCGGGATTCCCTTCGTTCCGGGCGGGAGATCGAGTTGGACGGCGCAGGATGAGCTGGATCGACGACCTGACGCCGGGGTCGAGCGGGTGGCGGACATGGCAAGCGCCGGCCAGCACAGCGCTCGAAGTGTTTTGCTGCCGCGGCTGCTCCGCAGGTCGCCTGGCGCTGATTACAGCGGGTGTGCACGGCGATGAATACGAGGGACCGGCTGCCGTATACTCGGTGGCTCAGTTTTTGTCGCCCGATCGCTTGCAAGGGACGATCGTCGCCGTGCCTGTAGCAAACCCCGCCGCCTTCGCCGCGGGCACGCGCGTGCATCCGGAAGACGGGTGCAATCTCGCGCGCACCTTTCCTGGAAACGCGAAGGGTGGCCCGACAGAACGACTGGCCGCGGCAATCTTCGAAGAGCTGGCGGCGCGAGCGGATTACTTGATTGACCTGCACAGTGGCGGAACGGAGTATGTCTTTCTCCCGGTGGCCGGCTTTTACGGAGAACCCAAGAACGGCAACGCCTCGTTTGAAGCCGCGCGGATGTTTGGTTTACCCGCGCTATGGCAGCTTCCTGAGACCGATGGCGTACTCTCCTGCGAGGCTTGGCGCCGCGGCAAAATTGCCATCGGGAATGAGTACCTGGGAGCGGGACAGTTATCCGCGGATGGCGTTCGCGATTACCGGAACGGCATTATCGAATGCCTGGCGCATTGGGGGATGCTTCCGTCTGCCCCGCAGGCATCCAAGACACCTGACGTTTTCACCGGCGACTGGCAAGTGGCGTCTGCCGCCGGCATCTTCACGGCCTCGTGCCGTATCGGCGATGCCGTTGCGAAGGGAACCACGCTGGCCCTGATCGCCGGAATGAGAGGGCAAGTTCTACAGGAGTTCGTGAGTACCGGCGATGGCGTGATTCTTGGCCTTCGCAGCAAGGCCTACATTCGTGAAACGAACTGGGCCGTGCTGGTTGGAAAGCGCATCGCATGAACGCGTGGTTGCAATGTTCCGCCTGCTCCGAGCGATTCGACATCGGGCCGATGTTTTATGGCTGCCCGGCCTGCCAGGCCAACAGTATAACGGCCCCACTCGAAGTTGCATATGACGTGCGGAAGATCAGCGCGACGAGCGTCTGCGATTCTGCGCCGGGCCTGTGGCGATGGGCTCCGTTACTGCCTTCCATCCGTGAAGAGTCGCGCGTCAGCCTGGGTGAAGGCCGCACGCCGTTGCTTCCGATTGGTTGGTCGCGTGAAGGCGTAAACGTGCTGCTCAAGAATGAGACTGCGAATCCCACGTGGTCGTGGAAAGACCGTCCGAATTGTGTGTCCGTTTCGATGGCCGTTGCATTTGGCCTTCCCGCAACCACCGCCATCAGCACTGGAAATCACGGATGCGCAGCCGCGGCCTATTCCGCCGCCGCAGGCAGGAGCTGCGTGATTTTCTGCCACCCGGACGCACCGGCATCGCAGCTCGCGCTCATGACTTCGTACGGAGCCAAGGTGATTCGCGGCGGCAATCAGGAAGCGCTGCTCCGCCAGCTCCTCAAGCGAGGCAACCACTATCCGTGCACCATTTTCTGCCCGCGGGCTGGCTATTCGAATGCGTTCGGTATCGAGGGTTTCAAGACCATCGCCTTCGAGATCTATGAACAGATGGGCCGGTCGGCGCCCGATCGCGTCTTTGTTCCCACCGGAAGCGGAGACGGCATTTACGGGGTGTGGAAGGGCTTCCGGGAACTTCGCGAACTGGGATGGATCGCTGAGGCGCCGAAGATGATCGCCTGCCAGGCTGCCGGCGCGGATTCCGCGTTTCGCGCGTTTCAGCGGAAAGTGCGTCACACTGAAATGCTGTCTTCCGCCTCGACTGTAGCGCTGTCGATAGCCGAACGGGTCACTGGAGACCACGCCCTGCGAGCCGTTTATGAGTCGCGGGGATCGGTGCTCACATGTACCGATGACGAGACGGTCCAAGCCCAGCGGCTTCTCATGCGCCACGGCCTGGCTCTCGAACCGGCTTCCGCCGTCGCTTTCGCCTGCATGCAACAGGTGGCTTCCGTAGCCACGACAGGAGAAACCTGGGTAGTGGCGGGCTCAGGCGCCGCGGTGAAATGGGGCAACGTAATCGATGGTTTCGAGGCCCCGCGCGTCTTGGAACCGGACTTCGCCAATCTCGACGAGCTTTCATTGCAGTGATCCTATTTGTTGACAAAAATGGCGGCCTGCTGATCCAATGAACGATTCATGAGCGAACGATCCGTCATCGATTGCCACACTCACCTGTTCTGGTATCCGGAACATTTGAGCGATCAGTACGCGGGGGAGGCTCTGGCATCCAAGCTGGTAAAACTGAAACGCAGTGGCGGCCTCGCCTACAGCGCCCATCTCGATAAACACTGCTACGACGCTAAGCCGGAGGACCACTGGCGCGTCTCTCAGCCGGTGCACAAAGTCGTGGTTTTCGGGCTACAAGCGAAAGCTTCAGGCATCTGGGTGCCCAACGAGATTATCGCCGATTATGCTGCCGCGCATCCGGAGAAGATTGAAGGCTGGGCTTCAGTAGATCCGACAGATCCCGGCTGCCTCGAGCAACTGGATCATGCTGTCCAAGTCTTGAAGCTACGAGGACTGAAGCTGGGTCCGGTGTACCAGCATTTCGATCCTCAGGATCGTAAGTATTGGCCGCTTTTCCGAAAATGCCAGCAATATGGCCTGCCGATCATGTGGCACCAGGGCACCACCTTTCCCAGCGCGGCGCGGTTGAAGTGGGGGCTCCCGTTGCAACTGGAAGATATAGCCATGGACTTTCCGGATCTGCGCATGATCATCGCGCACCTGGGCCATCCCTGGGAGACGGACGTGATGGTGTTAATCCGGAAATGCCCGAACGTCTATACCGACATCAGCGCGGTGCATTACCGGCCGTGGCGATACTGGCAGGCGCTGGTGGCAGCGATGGAATATGGCGTGGAGCACAAGATTCTTCCAGGATCCGACTTTCCGTCGGCAACCCTCGATAACGTAATTGCGGGCTTGCGAAATGTAAACGCGATTGTCGAAGGAACTCGGCTGCCGACGATTCCCGTTGAGGTTCAGGATTTGATTCTGTACGAGAACTGGAAGGCTATATTTCCGCAGTGGGCCTAGCGCCGCTGGTTAAGCTGCCATTCGCGTCCCGGACGGTCCACACGAAATTGCAGGAGGCGGCCGCGATTGCTCTCGGTGACATAACACGTGCGGCCGTCCGGTCCGCCGAAGCAGACATTCGTCGGGCTGGGGCCCAACACGTCGATCTCCCGCAGCACTTCTCCTTTCGGTGACACCTTGACCACCGTGCCTTTGCCGAATCGGGCGATGTAGAGATTGCCGTCAATATCACATCGCATGCCGTCCAGGCCGTAATCGGGGAACTGGATCAGCAGCGATTTATCGCTGATATTGCCGCCGGGATCGAGCGCGAAAGCCCAGACCTTCCTTTGCACGGTCTCATTCACGTATAGCTTGGTTCCGTCGGGACTCACCTCGATGCCGTTAGTCGTTCCCATATCCTTTGCGATTCGCGTGAGCCGGCCATCGCGGTCCACGCGCCACATTTGACCGGTGCCCTTTTCCCAGTTGGGATCGCTGGCGAAGACCTTGCCATCCGCGGTGATCGCCACATCGTTGGGCTGGTTCATCTGGTCGCTGTGCGCAAAGACGGTGACCGCTTTCGTGTTCGGATCGATCCGCAGGACGTTGTGATTGGTGTGGTCGGCGACGTACATGATGCCGGAGCGATCGAAGCGGATGCCGTTGGCCAGGCTGCCGTTCGTGAACTCGATGAAAACCTCTCCTTTTCCGTCCGGTGAAATCCTGCCGATTGTGGGCTTGCGCGCGAAACTAACGGCGAAGATATTGCCGGCACGGTCGCAGGCGGGGCCCTCAATTTCGGCCGTGAAGCTGTGTTCGGCCGTGAGCGGCCTGGCAACGAAGAGCTCTTCGGCCGCCAATGATCCGGGAACCGTGATAGACGCCATGCACACTCCGATCACCGTGCCGCATTTTGCAGCCTGCCGGCGCAGTTTCAACCAACTATTTGCCCAAAAAACGATCCAGTACATTTCGTGTAATCCGAGAGACGTGAGAGTCCGCGAGCAGAGCCGGCACCCAGGTGATGGAGCCCACGGAGAAAACGGCCCCGCCTTTGACCTGCTCATGATACACGATCTCAGCGCCGCCGCCATCGGGGTTTATGCCCTTGGCCAGCAGCAGAGTGTTCGCGGGCGAAGACGAGGAGCGCTTGTCGGTTTCGTGTCCCGATGCCCCGCCCGGAACGCGTTCGTGCTGCGTATTTTTCCCAAACAGGTCCCCGTTGCGCAACCCGGTGCTCTCAAATACCCAGTGTGATTCGTCGATGACGCGATAAGGCGCAGCCGTCATGAGACCGGCCGAAGTGCAAACAACCCCCAGCAGGCCGGCTTCGGACTCGAGCGTTCGATGCATGCGGCTCTCGTATTCCAGCTCCGGGTTGTCGAGCGAATGTCCCCCCATCTCCCCGCTGATGCTGTTCACGTGCGTGAGGCAGCGCATTGTGCCATCCGCGCCAAGAGTAACTTCGCAGTTAAGGCCGTTGCCACCCAAATAGACCAGCCGGCCTCCGCGCTCGAACACCCAGTGTTTGACGCGCAGGTACATTTCGCGGGTCCAGTACTCGGGATGCACGGCCAGGACCAGCACGCGATAGGCATCCAGGGGGAGCGTGCCGTCGTGCAATTGCGCCTCGGCATAGAGGTCATAGTCATACCCTTCCTGCTCCAGCCAGCCGAGCAAGCGCCATTCGCCGGGGGCCTGACCGCACTGCACGCGGCCCTGCACCGGGTCAGCAACCTCTCCCGCGTCCAGAAAATGATTGTGTGGCTCCGGCCGCTCGAATGACAGCGGCGCGTATTCCTTATCCCGGAATCGCC
>JBGPKX010000260.1:0-8793 GCA_041486185.1 Bryobacteraceae bacterium
CGCGATCCACGGCACGGCGCTCGGGGGCGGCATGGAGTTTGCCATGGCGTGCCATTACCGCGTGGCCGTGGCTGCTGCCAAGGTCGGGCAGCCGGAAGTCTTGCTGGGCATCATTCCCGGCGCGGGCGGTACGCAGCGTTTGCCGCGTCTGGCGGGCGCGGCCATGGCCCTCGAAATGTGCACGCTCGGGCAGCATGTTCCGGCCGCACGCGCGCTGGCCGAAGGCATGATCGATCGCATTGTCGAAGGCGATCTGCTCACCGGCGCCATCGCCTTCGCGCGTGAGCAGGCGCAATCCGGCGGCATTCGCAAATCGCGCGAGCAGAACGCGAAAATCGCCGGTCGTGCCGCTGCGCTCGCCGCCTGCGCCCAAACCCGCGAGGCTCTCAAGAAAACCGCTCGTGGCGCGCGCGCTCCCTATGCGGCCGTCGACGCCATCCAGGCGGGCATCGAGCGCGGTTTCGATGCCGGCTGCGCGCGCGAAACTGAAATCTTCGCCGATTGCGTGCTCTCCACCGAATCCCGCGCCATGGTGAAGCTGTTCTTCGCCGAGCGTGAGATCGCCAAAATCCCCGATGTCCCCAAGGACACGCCCACTATCGAAATCCGCTCTGCTGCCGTGGTCGGCGCCGGAACCATGGGCGGCGGCATTGCCATGAACTATGCCAACGCGGGCATTCCCGTATTGCTCAAGGAAGTCGCGCAGGAAGCGCTCGACCGCGGCCTCGCTACCATCCGCAAGAATTATCAGTCGTCGGTCTCCAAAGGCAAAATGACGCCCGACCAATTGGAACGCACCATGGTTTTGATCACCCCCACCCTCACCTACCACGGTTTCGAGAAAGTCGACATCGTCACCGAAGCCGTGTTCGAGAACATGGATCTCAAAAAATCCACCTTCGCCGATCTAGGCCGTGTCACCAAACCGGAATGCATCCTCGCCACAAATACCTCCACGCTCGATATCGATGAATTCGCGCGCGCGAGCGGCCGCCCCGCCAAGGTGATTGGCACACACTATTTCAGCCCGGCGAATGTCATGAAGCTGGTCGAAGTGGTGCGCGGCCGCGAGTCTTCGAAGGAGACCATCGCCACGTGCATGAAGCTCGCCAGGAAGCTGAACAAGGTGGGCGTGCTCGTGGGCAACTGCTTCGGCTTCGTCGCCAATCGCATGATCGCCTATTACATGCGCGAGGCGTACCTGCTGCTCGAAGAGGGTGCGGGCGTCCCGCAGATCGATCGCGCGCTGGTCGAATTCGGCATGCCCGTGGGCCCTTTCGCCATGCAGGACATTGCCGGGATCGATGTCGGCGCGCGCATTCGCCAGTATCTGCGCTCCATCGGAAAAGAGCGCGCCGAAGGGCCGCAATCGGTAGTCCCCGACTGGCTCTTCGACATGGGCCGCTACGGCCAGAAGACCGGCGCCGGCTGGTATCGCTACGAGGCCGGCAGCCGCACGCCCATTCCCGATCCGATGATCGACGATCTCGCCGGCAAAGCTGCGGCCGAGCGCGGTATCAAGCGCCGCAGCATCGCCGATGACGAGATCATCGCCCGCATCATGACCGCCCTCGCCAACGAAGGCGCCAACATTCTGGATGAAGGCTTTGCCATGCGCCCTGGTGACGTCGACGTAATTTATGTCTATGGTTTCGGCTTCCCGCGCCATCGCGGCGGACCCATGTTCTACGCCGATACGGTGGGGCTGCAGGTGGTTCTGAGCCGCATTCTCCACTATCGCGACCAGTTTGGCGATTACTGGCGGCCGGCGCCGCTACTCGAGCGGCTAGCGGCATCTGGCGGAACCTTCTATAGTTGGAGTGCGGATCAGCGCGGCGCGACAGCACCCTAACGTTTGTTAATGCTTGAAAGCGCAACCGCTTAGCCGCATACTGCGTTACATAGAGTGACGGAGCTAGGAGGCTGATATGCGGAAGCTGCTTTTAGCAGGGATGCTCGCCGTGGCGTGTACAGCGTGGGCGGACGACGATCCGCCGTCGCGCGTGGCCCGGCTGAATCTGGTAGAGGGCTCGGTTTCATTTCAGGCGGCCGATCATGACGACTGGTCCGAAGCCGTTATTAACTACCCGCTCACCACCGGCGATCGCTTGTGGGCCGACGAGAATTCCCGCGCCGAGCTGCATATCGGCGCCGCGGCCATCCGCCTCGATTCGCACAGCGCCTTGGCGTTTCTGAATCTCGACGATCGCATGACGCAGGTGCGGCTGTCGGACGGAACCATCAACGTTTCGATCCGCCATCTCGACGACAACGAGAGCTATGAAATCGATACACCGAATGGCGCCATCACGCTGCTGCGCCCCGGCAGATACCGCATCGATGCCGATCCGGATCGTGAAAGCACGACCGTCACCGTGCGTGGCGGCGAAGCCGAAGTCACGTCCGGCGGGCAGGCGTTTCCGGTTCACGCTAACCAGTCCGCTTTCATTACTGGCACGGAATCGCCAACCACCGAAGTACGCGCAGCGTTATCGAATGACAACTTCGATCGCTGGTGGGAGAACCGCGACGAACGGGAAGACCGGCGGCCGCCGCCACGTTACGTCTCGCGCGACATGGTCGGCTACGAGGACCTGGATGAATACGGCTCCTGGAGCAATGAACCCGGCTACGGCCAGGTATGGGTGCCGCGCACGGTGGTGGCGGGCTGGGCGCCGTACCGTTACGGCCACTGGGCTTTCATCGAGCCGTGGGGCTGGACCTGGATCGACGACGCGCCCTGGGGATTCGCGCCTTTCCACTACGGACGTTGGGCGTCTTTTGGCGGAAGATGGGGCTGGATTCCCGGCCCGGTGGCGGTGCGGCCGGTATATGCACCGGCGCTGGTTGCCTGGGTGGGTGGCAACAATTGGGGAGTTTCGCTCTCGTTCGGAGGCGGCGGTGGTGTCGCTTGGTTTCCGCTCGGCCCGCGCGAGATCTACCGGCCGGCGTATCGCGTAAGCGAAAGTTATGTGACCCGCGTGAACGTTACCAACATCACCAACATCACGAATGTCACCAACGTCACCAACGTGCGCTACGTGAATCAGAATGCGCCGGGTGCGGTGACTGCTGTATCGCGCAACGATTTCGCGGCGTCGCGGTCCGTGGCGCGGGTTGCAGTGCGCGTTCCGCCGGGTGCGATCGCGTCGGCTCCCGTCACGACGCAATCCATGCCGATTGCGCGCTCGCAGGCCATCATGGCTCGTCCCGAGGGTCGTGCCGCTGTGGCTCGGCCGCCCCAGAGCGTGGTGAACACTCCCGTTGTCACGAAGACCCCGCCGCCTGCCGCCACCCGGTCCCTGGCGCGGCCAACGAATGCTGCGATCTACCGGCCTCCGGCGGCAAACCAACCCGCGCAGGGAAATCGGCCCGCACAGTCCACGCCGATTTATCAACCGCCGGCTGCGCAAGCACGCCCGCAAACCGAGCGGACGGACCGGCCACAAGCGGCGCAGCCGCGCCCGCAGTCGGAACCGGCAAATCGTCCACCCGCTCAGGCGGAACCCGCTCGCCCGCCCGCGCAGTCCGAGCCGCCGCGGCGCACCGCACAACCCGAACCGACCTACCGGCCCGTTCCACCTGCTCCGGCAAACCGGCCGGCTCCGGCCGAAGCGCGCCCGCAAAATCAGCCGCATTCTCATCCGGCTCGCCCGCCTGAAGCCCAGCGCGGGCGTCCGGAAAAGGAAAAAGAGCGGCCGAAAGATCGCTAGCTCTGTGTTGGATTCGGCTTGTCCGTAGCGCCCGCCCACACATAATCGTGGGCGGGCGTTTCATACCAGAAGGAATTTCCGTTCACCGGCTCGCCGCTCGCAGTAAATCCGGCCACATCGAACTCCGCCGCCGCGGGTATGACGCTGGCGATGGCCGCCGAAGTAAAGGGTTTTACACGTCGCACGTTGACTTTCACGGTCGCTTTCATACGCTGCAAAGTCTGAACTGCCGGAAGCGGTGCGCACGCCGCTTCCCGAATCAACTGGTGGATATCCATGGAACCCGGACACGTGTTCGACGCGCGAATTTCGCGGTGCATGATGATGTGATCGCGGTCGAGCGCAATTTTCCACCGTTCCGCAATCGCCCGCACCAGCGCCGCACTCGTCCGGTACTGCTGGTCCGGCCATGTGTCCTGCGGCTGCCCCTCGTGCTCGATGCCGACGGTGTACAAGTTCGGATTGACTGACGGATCGATCAGCCGCCACGTGGGCGCGACCACCGTGCCGGCGTGAAAAGCTGTGTCGGTTTCCTCCACAAATTGATGCACGCGTCCCGATTTGCCCACGCCATAGTGTGCGGACACGGAGGATCGCGGGTCGCCGAATGTCAGCCCGGCGCTCTCGAGCGACCCGACAATAATGTGGATCACGATGGCCTTGGGCTCGAAGCCGTGCCGTCCTTTGCGGAAATTATCGGCGGCGCATCCGATCCATTCTCGCGGCATCAACCGGCCGCGCCCGTCGCCGAGAGATCGCCCTTCTCGCCGGCCACCTGCGCCGGAACAGTCGAAAAAGCGGCGTTGCGCGCCGATTGCCGCTGTTCGCGATGCGCCTGCTCCTTGCGCGCCAGGACCGGCCGCAATCCCACCAGGTCCTTCAGCGCGTTGTACCAGAACGGCGCGCCCAGGCTCAGCAACATGGCCGAGAGCGCAATTCCGGGAATCTTGGCCCGATTCCAGTTCCAGCTTTCCGGCATGATGACGTACGCGTTCGCGCGCCGCAGCAGGTCGAACGCATCGAGCTGCAATCCTGCCGCGACCAGCAGCGCAATCGCTCCGGCTACCAGCCGCGCGTGACGTGCGAACCGCTGGGTGACGCGGTCCATGGTTTCGTCGAAACAAGCGTGAATGCGGCCGGCGAACTGGCTGGGCGCCTCCGTAACGATGGCGATCGTGTGCCGCACCGGCGACGGCAGCTCGGGGCGCAGCGCCTCCAGCTTCAATCCCAGCAGCTGGATATTTTCGAGAACCTGCGCGGGATTCGCAATGCCGTTCGCTTCAAGCGTTTGCTTGAGCGTGGACCGCGCGTATTCGTCGAGCGATTTGCCCCCTGGCTCCCGGCCGGCCGCGAGCTCCAGCAGGATGCGCGCCAGTTCTTCGCGCTGGATCACGGTCCCCAACTTGCCTTCGGCTCGCGCGATCAATGGATGGCGCAGCACTCCGAGGGCGATTTGCCGCGCGCAGAAGGCAGTGATCTTGGGATCGATTTGATTCAGAATCGTGACCAGACCGCGCGCCAGATTTTTTCCGCGCCATCCGAGAACGCCGGTCACGGCCTGCGTCAGAACTGTGACCGCCGCACTGATGAGCAGCATGATGGCCGCAAATCCGATCAGAACGTCGAGAGAATGGAGCATGATGTGGCACAGGCATTCGTGCCTGTGCGCTTGTCGTCAAAAAAATGCACAGGCAGGAATGCCTGTGCCACTTACCCCGATTATACCGGCCCGTGTCAAGACAAACGGCCCTTTCCCTTGTTAGGATGCAGGGGATATGATCACCCGCAGATCTGCTGTCGAGACACTCGCGGCGGGCGCTCTGGCCGCCTCGTCGCAATCGGCCGCCGCACCGCTCAAAGGCCGCCTGAAACAATCCGTGTCGCGCTGGTGTTACGAAAAGTACAGCCTGGACGATCTGTGCCAAGCCGCCGTGCGCATCGGCCTCAAAGGCATCGATCTCATTGATTCCAAAGACTGGCCCGCCGTCCAGAAGTACGGCCTCGTGCCCTCCATGACGCCCGGCGCCGGCACCATACCGGACGCACTCAACCGCAAAGAAAACCACGCGCGCCTCGAAAAAGAGTTCCGCGAAAACATCGAGAAGGCGGCAAAAGCCGGGGTTCCGAACGTAATCACCTTTTCCGGAAACCGGCGCGGGCTGCCGGATGACGTGGGCATCGCGAACTGTGTGATCGGCCTCAACCGGGTGAAGAAAATCGCCGAGGACAACAACGTGATGATCTGTCTCGAGCTGCTCAACAGCAAGGTCGATCACCACGATTACCAGTGCGACCACACCGCCTGGGGTGTCGACGTAATCAAGCGCGTGGATTCGCCGAAAGTCAAACTGCTGTACGACATCTATCACATGCAGATCATGGAAGGCGACGTGATCCGCACTATCCGCCAGAATTTTCAGTACCTGGCGCACTTCCACACCGGCGGTGTACCCGGCCGGCACGAGATCGACAACACGCAGGAGCTGAACTACGGCGCGGTGGCCAAGGCGCTGGTGGATCTCGGATTCCAAGGATACATGGCGCACGAGTTCGTGCCCGCCGCGAAGGACCCGATCAAATCACTCGACGACGCCGCGCGGCTCTGCGACGCCTAGAAAGACTATGAACCGCACATTCTTGCTCTTCTTCGCGGCGGCCCTGATTCCCGCTCTGGCCCAGCCGCAGCCGATTCAATCGCCTGAGGTGCACTCCGATCGGAGCGTTACCTTCCGGTTCCGCGCGCCTAACGCCAAGGAAGTCTCTCTCCATCTCGAAGGCGCGAAAAGCTCGCCAATGCAGAAGGACGAGCAGGGCGTCTGGAGCGTCACCACTGATCCTCTGGAGCCTGATTTCTACGGCTACTCGTTCTCCGCCGATGGCGTCGGCCTGCACGATCCCTCAAATCCCGAGATCAAACCCAACTTCCTTTCCGTGGCGAGCGAAGTGCACGTGCCCGGACCGGCATCGCTTCCGTGGGAGGGCAATGATGTGCCGCACGGCACGCTCCACCATCACTTCTACAAATCAGGCGTTGTGGGCGACCATCGCGACTTCTACGTCTACACGCCGCCGGGTTACGATCCCACGGCAAAGAAACTTTATCCGGTTCTCTACCTTCTGCACGGTTTCAGCGACGATGCCAGCGGATGGACCGCCGTCGGCCGCGCTCATGTGATTCTCGATAACGTCATCGCACAAGGCAAAGCCAAACCCATGCTCATCGTGATGCCGCTCGGTTACGGCGCGCCGGAGATTCTCTCGCGCACCGGCCCATCGTGGCGAGATCGCAGCCTGGTCGAACGGAACTTCAGCAAATTCCGCGAAGCCCTGCTCACCGAAGTCATCCCGCAAGTCGAGAAGACCTATCGCGTCTCCAAAGACCGTGATTCCCGCGCCATCGCCGGGCTGTCCATGGGCGGCTCCGAATCTCTATTGACTGGCCTGAATACTCTCGATCGTTTCGCGTGGATCGGCGCCTTCAGCTCGGGTGGCCTGCGCGAGGAGTTCGACGCCGCTTTCCCGCCGCTCGACGTGAAGGCCAACGAGCAAATCCGTCTGCTGTGGATCGCTTGCGGCACCGAGGACCGTCTTATCGAACTCAATCGCAAGTTTCGCGACTGGCTCAAATCGAAGGGCATCCGCCACGTTGACATCGAAACGCCGGGTCAGCACACCTGGATGGTCTGGCGGAGGAATCTGGCCGAATTCGCAGCGCTTTTGTTTCAGAACAAAGCGTCCTGAGCCGGTGGTACAGGTTGATTACACTTCCTTGGGATGCTGCCCTGGGAGGCGAGCACGCCTGAATCCCTGGGCCGTCTGAATCACAATATTCCACAGAAGTCTGCAACCTCTCCGGGTCCTCACAACGTCTCCCTTTTAGTCAAGGAGACGATCATGCATCATTCACGGGATAGCCTTGCGCTCACCCGGCGCAGCGCACTGACGCTCGCGGCTGGGGCGTTCGTAACCGGCTGGAGACCGCTGGATGCTTTCAGCTCCGACTTCTGGAACAAGAAGGAACCGGCCGAGTGGTCCGCCCAGGAGATCGAGCAGCTCACCACGAAATCACCCTGGTCCAAAGAGGTGAGCGCGCACTTCGCGCGTGACGAAGGCGAACAGAGTGGCCCCATGGGCGGACCGCCAAACAGCGGGGGTGGCTATCCCGGCGGCGGCTATCCCGGCGGCGGCGGAGGCATGGGTGGTCCCCGCATCGGTGGAATGGGCGGACCACGTATCGGCGGCATGGGCGGGCCCGGTATGGGCGGAGGCGGCATGGGCGGCGGCGGGCGCGGGCGCAGAGGCGGTGGGCCCTCGCAGGCGTTCCAGGGCACCGTCCGTTGGGAGAGTGCGAGACCAATATTGGAAGCCATGAAGGCGCCGCTCCCGGATACGTTCGCCAATCATTACGTGATCGGCGTCAGCGGATTTCCGATGATGTCGGGGCGGCCCCGGTCGCAGGACGACGATAACCAGAACGGCTCCGCGCAGGCCACCGAGAACCAGCTCGATCACCTCAAAGCTCTGACGTTCCTCAAACCGAAGGACAAAGAAGGCCTCGAGCCGGGTCTCGTGCTGCAGCAGCCGTCGGCGGGCGGCGGAACCTATCTGTTCGGCTTCTCGAAGGAGATGCTGGCGCTCTCGGCTGCCGACAAGGAAGTGACCTTCTCGACACGCGTGGGGCGTCTGGACGTGAAGGCCAAATTCAATCTGAAGGAGATGATGTATCGCGGCGATCTGGCGCTGTGAGCGGCTGCAAGACCGCTCCCTGACGGTCGCGGCTCGGTAACGCTTTCCGACCCGCGCGTGAAAGAGCGGTTTGCTCTTAACCAGACATAGTGGCGGGCGCGCCAAATCGCCGCCTGCATCGAGAACCGCGCGCATCATGCGCTGGTTGTCCGACCAAGCCAACAGGCCGTAGGTCTCCCCAAAAGCCGGGTAGCCCTACGCTACGACTGCTATCAGGTTATTCACGAGGGGAAAGTCAGTCGTCTAATATGGCAGTTCGGCCCAGCGCTTACTTCGCCCATTTTTGCACGCGCCAGTTCTTGATCTCGCTCACGTAGATTGCGCCGGTTGAATC
>JBGPKX010000261.1:0-8784 GCA_041486185.1 Bryobacteraceae bacterium
CCATCGCGTGGCGGAGTCTCGTCAAGACCGCCTCAGCCGCTGGCGATTCGATATCATGATCGCGGCTACCGCGCTGGTGAATGGACTGCCACTCATCCACAACAACCCCCAGGATTTCGAGCCGCTGCGGGGTTTGATCGAGCGCGTGCCCGAGCGGTTCCCCGGAGTCGGCCCCCTGAACCTGATCTCGGTCAAGAGGCTGGCCGCGTAACTTGATAATCTGAGACGTATGACCAAAGACCAGATCCTCGCGTTCATCACCGAGATCGGCATCGTTCCGGTGGTGCGGACATCGAGCGCGGAGGGCGCCATCAAAGCCATCGACGCAATCTATCGGGGCGGTATCCGCGCGGCTGAAATCACCATGACGGTGCCGGGTGCGATCCGCGCGCTTGAGAAAGTAGCCGACCAGTTTGGCGACAAGATCGTGCTGGGGGCCGGAACGGTACTCGATCCGGAGACGGCGCGCGTGTGCATGCTGGCCGGCGCGCAGTTCTTCGTTACGCCGAGCCTAAAGACGTCCACCATCGAAATGGCCAAGCGCTATTCGAAGGTGATTTGTCCCGGCGCGCTGACGCCCACCGAAGTGGTCACAGCGTGGGAAGCGGGCGCCGATATCGTCAAGATTTTCCCGTGCGGCAATGTGGGCGGGCCGAAATACATCAAAGCGCTGCGCGGTCCGTTTCCGCATATCGAAATGATTCCCACGGGCGGCGTGAATCTGGAAAACGCCGGCGAGTTCCTGAAGGCGGGGGCGTGCGCCGTAGCCGTGGGTGGTGAGCTGGTGGACGGCAAAACCGTGAGTGAGGGCCGCTTCGACGTGATTGAAGACCGTGCCCGGCAATACCTGGCGGCCATTACGCGTGCGCGCCTGGAAATGAAGCCCGCCGCGTAAAGCTGCTAAACTGTACACGCATATGGCCATCAGCAAAGAACTACTGGAGATTCTGGTGTGCCCGCTCTGTAAAGCAACGCTCGAAATGAAACCGGACGGCAGCGGGCTGAAGTGCGTCCAGTGCCATCGCGTTTATGCGATTCGCGACGACATTCCGGTGATGCTGATCGACGAAGCCCGCATTGAGGAGTAGCGGCGCGCCGGCATGAGTTCCATCCTCGAACGCCTTCCCCAAAAAGGGCGAATCGCGGTGATTCGCATTCGCTCGATGGGGGACTGCATCCTGAGCACTCCCGCAATTTCCATCCTCCAGCAGGCGCGGCCGGATCTTTCGATTGCGGTGGTGGTGGCGGACCGGTTTCGGGCGTTGTTCGAAGGGAATGCCGACGTGAGCGAGATGCTACCGCCGCAGTGGGGCGCGCTCCGCAAATGGCGTCCGGATCTGTGCCTGAACTTGCACGGCGGGGGTTCGAGCGCGATTCTGACGGCGCTATCGGGGGCGCGGTTTCGGGTGGGGTTTGGGCACTTCCGATTTTCTTGGATCTACAACGTCAAGATTCCGCGGGCACAGGAAATCCTGGGCGTCGAAGGTAAGGTACATACGGCGGAGCATCTGGCGTCGGCGGTTTTCTATCTGGGTGCGGCGAGGGTGGAGATTCCGCGGGCGCGGTTGTTTGCGGACGGAGAAAAAGCACAGATAGGTGCCCGGAGCGCTCCCGCTGTTCCCTCGTATGCAGTGATCCATGCGGTGGCGGCTGCTCCGGAAAAAACCTGGCCGGCGGAGCGATTTGCCGAGGTTGCCTCGTACCTCCAGGAGTCATTTGATCTGGAGCCGGTTTTCGTAGGGGGGCCTGGCGATGATCTTTCCGCGTTTCGCAGGTGGCGCACAATCCCTGGAGCGCCGCTTCGCGAGATCAAGTCGCTGATCGCGGGCGCGTTGCTATTTGTCGGGAACGATTCCGGCCCGGCCCACATGGCGGCGGCATTCGGCATTCCGGTGGTCGCGGTATTCGGTCCCTCCGATCCGGCGATCTGGGCGCCATGGCGCACGCAAGCGGAGGTGCTGACGGGGCGCGCTGGAATCGAGTCGGTCAGCGTGCGGCAAGTTCTCGACGCGCTGGAGCGGCTGCGGGTGCGCGCATGAAGGATTTTCTGCGCCTGCTGACCTACGCCCATCGCTACTGGTTCTTCCTGACGCTTTCGGTGGCGCTGATGGCACTGGTGGGCGCGGCGCACGCCTCCATCGCTCTGCTGATCGGTCCCATCTTCGATCGCGTTCTCAACCCCGCATCGCCAGATGCCCCGGTCCTGCTGTTCACAATTCCCCTGTTCGAGCACCCTGTCTATCTGAGTCAGTTCGTGCCTTCGCCCATACACAACATTTTTAACATGGTGGCGTTCGCCATCCTGGTGGCATTCGCCGTCAAGGGCGTTTGCGATTATCTCGCCAATTACATGATCAACTACGCCGGCTTCTCGGCGGTCACCGACCTGCGCAACGCGGTTTTCGAAAAGGTGCTGCGGCACGGGTCGCAATTTTTTGAAGCGCACTCCACCGGTCGGCTGATGTCGTCCATCATGAACGATATCGAGAAAATCCAGGTAGCCACTTCACACATTCTGGCCGACCTTCTGCGCCAGAGTTTCGTGGTGCTGTGTTTGCTGTTCGTCGTGCTGTACAAGGACTGGAGACTGGCGCTCGTGAGCCTGGTATTGATGCCGCTGATTCTGGTGCCTACCGCGCGCCTCGGCCGGCATATCCGCCGCACCAGCCGGCGCGCCCAGGACAACGCTGCCGAGATAAATCAGATCCTGCAGGAAGCGCTGAGCGGGCACCAGGTAGTGAAAGCTTTCAGCGCCGAGGTTTATGAAGCGCGCCGGTTCCGCGACGCCGCGCGGCACCTTCTGCGCAGCAATCTGCGCTATGTGCGGCAGCAGGCCATTTCGTCTCCCCTGATCGAACTGTTCGGCGCGATCACCATCGTCGGCCTGCTTTACTACGCGCGCAACGAGATCAAGGCCGGCGCCCTCACGGCCGGGCAGTTTACCAGCTTCGTCATCGCGCTGCTCATGATGTACGAACCGATGAAGCGGCTCACCGGCATTCATAATATCTTTCAGCAGGCCATCGGCGCCTCGCAGAAAGTTTTCGAATACCTGGACCACCCGGAAGAAATACAGGACCAGCCGTCGGCGACCGAGCTCGCCCGTTTCGACCAAGCCATTACCTATGATGGCGTCACTTTTCATTACCCGAATTCGAACGGGTTCCAGCTCGACGCTATCCGCCTCGAGGTGAAAGCTGGCGAGGTGGTGGCGCTGGTGGGTCCTAGCGGAGCCGGAAAATCCACGCTGGTAAGTCTGCTGCCGCGGTTTTACGATGTCACCGCCGGAGGGGTGCGCATCGACGGCCACGACGTGCGCGATCTCACGCTGGCTTCATTGCGCGAGAAAATCGGCCTGGTGGCGCAGGACACCTTTCTGTTCAACGATACCCTGGCCAGCAACATTTCTTATGGCCGTCCGGAGATCAGCCGCGAGGCCGTGCGCCGCGCCGCGCAAAATGCGCTGGCCGACGAGTTCATCGAACGCCTGCCGCAGGGCTACGAAACCATGATTGGAGAGCGCGGTGTCAAACTGAGCGGCGGACAGCGGCAACGCATCGCCATTGCCCGTGCATTGCTCAAGAACGCTCCCATCCTGATACTGGACGAGGCTACATCGCATCTGGACGCCGAATCGGAAATGCTGGTGCAGCGCGCGCTCGCCAACCTGATGGTGGGCCGGACCGTTATCGTGATCGCGCACCGCATCTCGACCATCCGCCGCGCAGACAAGATCGTGGTGATGGACCGCGGGCGCATTTCAGAAATCGGCACACATGCCGATCTCGTCACCGGCGGCGGCATTTATCAGCGGCTTCATGAGTTGCAATTTATCGAGGCCGGAGCGGTGGTGGACCTGTGAGTGTGCGTAGCATGACGGGATTCGCGCAGGTGCGAAAAAGCGCCTCTTCGGGCGAAATCCTGCTGAGCGTCAAGACCGTGAATCATCGTGGCCTGGACATGCATGTGCACCTGCCACCCGAAATGGATGCATTCGAAAGCGCCATGCGCAAAGCGGTCAAGGGCCGTATAGCCCGTGGACATGTGCAGCTCAACGTCACGTGGAACCAGGCCAACGGGCTGGCCACCGGGTCCAGCCTGAACCGGCCGCTGCTCGAAGCTTATCTGGCGGCGTTCGAGCAGGCGCAGCGCGAGTTTCGGATCACCAGCGCGCCGGACCTGAACGTAGCGTTCCGCATCCCTGGAATGTTTCGGACACAAGTTGCACCGGAGCCGAATGCGGACTTGGAATCTTCACTGCTGGCCGCGCTCGAGGAGGCGATCGAGTCGCTGAACCGGTTTCGCGAGCGCGAAGGGCGAGAGATCGCGGCGGAAATTCTGGAACGCTGCACGAGCATTCGCCAAGGAGTCGGCCGCATGGAGGAAATCCGCACCGGCGCCATGCCGGCCTTCCAGAAACGCCTGCAGGAGCGGCTTTCGGATTTGCTGCGCGGCGCGAGCGTCGAACCGCAGAGGCTGGCTCAAGAGGCCGCGCTGCTGGCGGACCGCAGCGACATCAGCGAGGAATTGATTCGCCTCAAGACGCACGCGATCGAACTGGAGCAGTTGGTCCGTGCGGGCGGCGAGATTGGCAAGAAGCTTGATTTCCTGTTACAAGAGATGAATCGGGAGACGAACACAATTCTCTCCAAGACGGGCGGGCTCGGGGACTTGGGATTGACCATCACGGAACTGGCACTGGCTGCAAAATCGGAGATCGACAAGATTCGCGAGCAATCGCTGAACCTGGAGTAGCGCGCTGACCACTGTCTTCATTATCTCGGCGCCGTCCGGGTCCGGGAAATCCACGCTGGTCGCGCGCCTTTTGTCGGACGTGCCCAGCCTCAAATTTTCGGTTTCCTACACCACCCGTGCCCCTCGCGGGCACGAACGCCCCGGCGAGAGCTATCACTTCATATCCCGCGTGGAATTCGAACAGCGCATTGCGCTTGGCGAGTTTCTTGAGTACGCCGAAGTATTCGGCAATTATTACGGGACACACCGCAGCGTGCTTGAGCAAGCCAGCTCCGAGGGAAAAGACCTGGTACTCGACATTGACGTGCAGGGTGCGGGACAATTGAAGGGTAGGCTTCCGGAAGCGGTCACCATCTTCGTCCTGGCGCCGTCGCGTCAAGTTCTGGAACAAAGGCTTAGGGCCCGCAGCGAAGATACGGACGCTGTGATCGAACGGCGATTGCACGATGCAGCGCAGGAAATCCGGAATTACAGCTTGTACGATTACGTGGTGATCAACAACGATTTGGATCGTTCGGCGGAAACTCTGGAAGCCATCGTGCGCGCCGAGCGCGTCCGCCGCACCAGGATTGAGGATGAGATCCGTCCCATCCTGGCCACGTTTCAGACGAATCTTTGAGAGGTATCATGGCCGAGCAGACTCCGAAAAATAACGCCCATTGCACCATTCCGGACGATCCGGAACAGAGCACCTACCGTTTCATCATCGTCGCCGCCAAGCGCGCGCGGCAATTGCAGGCGGGCGCGCGGCCGTTCCTGCCTACTTCATCGAAGAAACCCACCATCATCGCGACCGAAGAAGTGCGGCGCGGCCTGGTGAAATACGAGATCCCCGGGCTGACCCCGCCGGTCGATGAACCGACGCCCGAGGCTGCTTAAGTTTCCAACCGAAGTGCCAGCCGAACACCGAGACGCTGAGACGCCGAGAGAACCGAGAGTGGTTCTTGGTGTGGCCGGTGGCATTGCGGCGTACAAAGCGGCCGAGCTGTGCCGGGTCCTCATCCAGCGCGGCTTCGTGGTGCAGGTGGTGATGACATCGGCCGCGGAGCAGTTCATCAGGCCGCTCACCTTTGCCGCACTCACCGGGCGCAAAGTCATCACCGGACTCTTCTCTTCCTCAACATCCGAAGACACCCTCTCGAGCGCCGTGGAACATATCGGAGTGGCGCAGGAAAACGATTTGCTCGTCGTGGCGCCGGCCACAGCCGATCTGCTGGCGAAGTTCGCCCACGGCCTGGCGGACGATTTTCTGACAACCATGTATCTGGCCTTCACCGGACCGGTGGTACTGGCTCCGGCGATGAACACCAACATGTGGATGCACGCGGCTACGCAGGCGAATCTCGAAACGCTGCGCACGCGCGGCCACAAGATCGTCGAGCCGGACGACGGGTTTCTCGCTTGCGGCATGGTCGGGCCCGGGCGCCTGGCGGAGCCCGAGAAGATCGCTGACGCGGTGGCGGCGGAGCTCAACCGGCGGCGCGATCTGGAGGGCGAGGTGGTGCTTATCACCGCTGGGCCTACGCAGGAACCGTTGGACCCGGTGCGCTTCATATCCAACCGATCGAGCGGCAAGATGGGTTACGCGCTGGCCGAGGCTGCGAGGGAGCGTGGCGCCCAAGTGATTCTGGTTTCAGGTCCGGTAAACCTCGCAGCGCCACGCGGCGTGGCCCTAGTTCCGGTGCGAACCGCCAATGAGATGCGCACCCGAGTTTTCGAGCACCTGGCCCGCGCTACCATCGTGATCAAGGCGGCTGCGGTGGCGGATTTTCATCTTGCCAGCGTGCCGCAGCAGAAGGTGAAGAAGACCGCCGCCAGGCTGTCGCTGGAACTCGATCCGACTCCGGATATTCTGGCGGAACTGGGCCGGAACAAGCAGGACTGGCTGCTGATCGGATTTGCGGCGGAAACCGAGAACCTGGAACGCGAAGCGCGGCGCAAACTCGAAACCAAGAATTGCGACATGATCGTTGCCAATCTAGTGGGAGGAGCCGACGTCGGTTTTGAGTCGGACCAGAACGAGGTGGCGCTGGCTTTGCGAACGGGTGAATTTGTGAGGCTGCCGCGAGCTTCCAAACGCGAGCTAGCCGATCAGATCCTGGACCAGGCGCTGGACCTTCGCCGCGCACTCGCGGCATCGGCACATGGACGCTGAGACGCTGCGGGAGTATCTGAGTTTTTATCAGGACCTGGGATTTACATCGCTCTACCGTCGCGACGCCACACCGGAACCGGAACAGCAGGCAGAAGTGCCTATCCCGCGGGACATTCCGCTGCCAAGTCTCGCGCCTCAGGGCGACACACTCGAATGTATTCGTGAAGACATTGGGGACTGCAAACGGTGCCGGCTGCATCAGGGGCGGCACAGCATCGTTTTCGGGTCGGGAAATCCAGAAGCCAGGCTGGTGTTCGTGGGGGAAGGTCCGGGCGCGGATGAAGACACACAAGGTCTTCCGTTTGTGGGCCGCGCGGGACAGTTGCTGACACAGATGATCGAGGGCACGGCCAAGCGGGAAGGCATTCCGATTCTGCGCAAAGATGTTTACATCTGCAACGTGGTTAAGTGCCGGCCTCCGGAAAACCGCACGCCGGAGCCCGATGAGATGGAGATTTGCGGCCAGTTCCTGTTCCGCCAGTTATCCATGATTCGTCCCAAGGCCATCTGCGCACTCGGCGCCACAGCGGCGCGCGCGTTATTGGGACGCAGGGAAGGCGTGACACGCTTGCGCGGGAACTGGTACAAGTGGCGCGACCTGCCGCTGATGGTGACGTATCATCCCTCTTACTTGCTGCGGCCGTACAACCAGAACGCGAAACGCGAAGCTTGGGAAGATCTGAAGAAGCTTTTGCATTTCGTTTACGATTGAGCGCAGTCGGCCCGGCACCAAGGCAGTCCGATTCAAATTACGCACCCGCCATGGCCCGCACTTCCGCGAGAGTGGCCATGGGATCCTTTGAAGGCCCGTACTCCATAGCCACGAAATCCCGGAACCCCGTCTCACGAATCGCGCGAAATACATTTGTGTAGTTAATTTCGCCAGTACCGGGCTCGTGACGGCCGGGAACATCGCCCACGTGAAAGTGGCCGATGGAGGCGATGTTCTGTCGAATGGTCGCGATCAGGTTTCCGTCCATGATCTGCACGTGATAGATGTCGAAAAGAATTTTTACATTGGGGCTGGCCACCTCGCGCATGATTTCGAACGCTTCGGGCGTATGGTTCAGGTAGTAGCCCTGGTGATTCACCAGCGTGTTGAGCGGCTCGACGATGAGCGTCACACCGTGCGGAGCGACCACGTCATGCGCGCGCTTCAGGCCTTCCACGATACTCTTGTGCTGAACATCGCGCGGCACACCGGACAGTTCGTTGCCGGTCAAGGTTACCAGGCGGGTAGTCTCGAATCGCTTGGCGGCTTCGGTGGAAGCTGCGATCTCGGCCAGGAAGGCTGGGCGGTCGGCGGGATCGACCAGGGTCATGCCCTTGGGATTCACCGCGCGGTTTCCCACCAGGCAGGCGCAATCCAGCCCCAGCTTGTTTTTTAGTTTCGTGATCGCATCCGCATCCTGCGCACGCCAGTTGCCGAACTCAAATCCTCGATAGCCGGCCGCGGCGACTTTCTCCATCATCTGCGGGAGATTCATGTCGCGGAACAGCGCTTCCACGCGCACCGAGAGTTTGAAACCGGGCGCGGGCGGAGCCGCCTGTGCAAGGCTCGCCAGCATGGGAATCTGCAGTACAGTCCGACGTTGCATGGGAGCCAGAATACCACCGGCCGTGTGCTAGCATCGGGCTTTGTCGCCCAACACTCCAATCACTCTCGGGTGCCGCGAAGTGCTGCCAGGCGTGCACCTGATCGAGCTTCCCCTTCCTTTTACTCTTGGCTCGATCAATGTGTACCTGGTGCGGCTCACCGGCGGCTACTTGCTCGTCGACTGCGGCATGGATACGGAGGACTGTTTCCAGGCTCTGGAACACGCCGTGCAAGCCGCCGGAGTCGGGTGGCGGGACATCCACGAGATCCTGCTGAC
>JBGPKX010000262.1:0-8776 GCA_041486185.1 Bryobacteraceae bacterium
AGATGGTCTTTTGCGTCACGCGGTCAACGATGTTGCGATCGATGTACGGCTGATTGTTGGTATGGAGATATGTAGAGTTTGTTGTGCGCAGCAGCGGTCCTGGGGCGCCCGATCCGTAGTCGTATTCGCGTTTGGCCTTTTCGATTTCAAGCTTGGTTTGCTCGATGTCCGCCTTGATTTTCGAGAGCTTTCCGAGCGCACCCTTCTCGGCTTCCCATTGCGCGCGAAGTTGCTCGCGCTTCTGATTGGCCTCGGCCAGCTCCTTCTCGATTTTCTGCAGCCGGTCCTTTGAGGCAACATCGGTCTCACGCTTGAGCGCCGCGCGCTCGACTTCGAGCTGCATCACGCGCCGATTCACCTCGTCGAGCTCGACCGGCATCGATTCTTTTTCGGTGCGCAGCTTAGCCGCGGCCTCATCGACGAGATCGATCGCCTTGTCGGGCAAAAATCGATCGGTGATGTAGCGGCCGGACAAAACCGCCGCGGTCACCAGCGCGGAATCCTTGATGCGGATGCCGTGGTGAACCTCGTAACGCTCCTTCAGGCCGCGCAAAATCGAGATGGTGTCCTCGACGCTCGGCTCCTTGACCATCACGGGTTGGAAGCGCCGCTCCAGGGCCGCATCCTTCTCGATGTGCTGGCGATACTCGTCAAGCGTGGTCGCGCCGATGCAGTGCAGTTCGCCTCGCGCCAGCATGGGCTTCAGGAGATTGCCCGCGTCCATCGCGCCCTCGGCCTTGCCCGCGCCGACGACGTTGTGGATCTCGTCGATGAACAAGACGATGCCGCCCTGCGAATCCTGCACTTCTTTCAGGACCGCCTTCAGCCGCTCTTCGAATTCACCGCGATATTTGGCGCCGGCGATGAGCGCGCCCATGTCCAGCGAGACCACGCGCTTGTTCTTCAATCCCTCGGGCACGTCGCCACGCACGATGCGCTGCGCGAGGCCTTCGACGATGGCGGTCTTGCCCACGCCCGGCTCGCCGATCAGCACCGGATTGTTCTTGGTGCGGCGCGAGAGCACCTGAATCACGCGCCGGATCTCTTCGTCGCGCCCGATCACGGGGTCGAGCTTGCCTTGCGCCGCAAGTTTGGTGAGGTCGCGCCCGTATTTCTCGAGCGATTCATACGTCGCTTCGGGATTTTGCGAAGTAACGCGCTGGCTGCCGCGCACCTCGCGCAGCGCCTGCATCAGCCGCTCGCGCGTGATACCGAATTCTTTGAAGATGCGGCCGGTCGCCCCGCCATCTTCGGTTGCGGCCAGCAGCGCATGCTCCACCGAAATGAAATCGTCCTTCAGCCGGCCGGCCTCGTCTTCCGCCTGCGTGAGCAGCCGGTTCAGGCGGCCCGTAAGGTAAATCTGCTCAGGCGCGCCTGCCGGTCCGGAAACCTTGGGTAGACGGTCGAGTTCCTGATCGATGCGGCGCTTGAGATTTTCAACCTGGATGCCCGCCTTAGCCAAAATAGCGGACGCCAAGCCGCCTTCCGGCTCGAGCAGAGCGGCCATGAAGTGCTCCAGATCGACCTGTTGATGGGCGAGCCGGACGGCCTTGCTTTGCGCGGCCCGCAGAGCCTCCTGGGATTTTTCAGTGAAGCGATTGATATCCATATCTTGCTCCAAATGAATAGGCTATAGTCATCTTAGCCCAGTATATTAGTGCAGTCAACTAAGATTTTATGATTGTACTATAGTAATACTTTGGTGCTATACGGACCGGAACGGGCATTAGTTTTCGAAAATGGCTTTGTTCCGCAGAATCGTGTTCGTGCTGAGTCAGGGATTTGACGGCGGTCGCGCGGCGGTGGCTGACTTGCAGCGGTGGCTGACTAACGATACCGCGCGGGTTCGTCCGAAGGGCTATTCTGGCGGCAGCGGAGGAATGGATGTAGTTGATTCAGGGGATAAGAACCGCAGCGCTGCCGAAGTGAACCAGTTCACCTGTCCTAACTCGGACCAGACCTAGCAGGAGGTGCTGCCCGTGCAAACGCGAGGGTAGGGGCGCGGTGACCGATCTTGATGCTTCGGTCTCTCCCAACCGCCGTGGAGTTTATCGCAAGCGGTCCAAGACGGCTCCGAATGACCCGCCTGTTTTCAGCCAAGTAAAAGGCAGCGTCTCCGGAAGGCTGATCAGATCCCCGTGGCGGCCTTCCAGAACAACCACGCCATCCCGGCAAGGAATCCGAGCAGCGCTTGATATTCCTGGTTCTTCCGGTAGAGCTGGAGCCGGAATCTTGTGTTCGATGGCAAGGCTTTCCGGTAGGGAAGAATGCTTGGTACGCGGGCGGCATACCCGGCGTATTCGGGAAACAGTTGGCGGAGGTGCTGCTCCTCGAGCATGATCACGGGCAGGTAGATCAATAAGAACACCGCCGCGAAAAGTAGCGCGAGGCCAACGCTGCGGCAGGCGATCGCCAGGCCGAGAGCGACGATCAGGGTTCCGAGGTACAGGGGATTGCGCGTGTAGGCGTAGGGGCCGCTGGTCGAGAGCTGCTGGTTTTTTGCGAGGTGTCCGGCGGCCCAGGCCCGCAGAGCCAGGCCCACGAGGCAAACCGGGAGTCCGTACGCCAGCGACCGCGGGGACGGGTCGGCGAACCAGGCGAGGGCCGCTACCAGGAAGAACCCGCTGGGCACGCGCAGGCGGGCGACGAAATCGGCGTAGGGCTTGGGGAAGAGGCCGGCGGTCATTCCGCGGCGCAACTGGCAGGGTGGCGCGTTAGCCGGGCTTTGAGCGCTTCGAAGACCTGGTCCGGGTCGATGGCGCGCATGCTGGCGTCGATAGTGGAGAGGCGCTTGTAGGTGGTCACCGCCGCGGGGCTGCGCAACACATGGATGGTTTCGCCATAGGGGCCGTTCCGCGCGGGGTCAGTGGGGCCGAAAATGGCCACACCCGGTTTTCCGAGTGCCGCAGCCAGGTGCATGGGACCGCTATCCACGCCGATGACGGCGGCCGCGCGCCGCGTGGCGTGGATGAGGCCCGCCAGCGTCGAGTGGTGCGGCACGGCGGACGGGATGCTCGAAAAATCGCCGGATCCTGTTGGGGCGTCGAGCACTAGCGGCAGCTCCAGTTCGCGCTCCAGGCGAGTGGCAAGACGCGAATAGAATGCCAGCGGCCACTGCTTGGCGCGCCAGCCGGCCAGCGGGCTGGCCAGCACGAATGGAGTTTCGGGCAGATCGCCATGGGCGTCGCCATCGGGCAGGGGAAACGTGCGCAGGATGTTGGCTGCGCCGGCATCGGCAGCCAGCTCGAGATTGCGGTCGACTACGTGAGCGGATCGCGGGGTCGTCCGGTTGGAGTAAAACAGCGCGGCGGGGCGCTCGCGCACTTGCGATTGATGAAAGCCGAAAATGCGGTCGGGGCGCGCCATGGACGCGGCCACGGCCGACTTCACGAGGCCCTGGAAATCCACCGCGAAATCGAAACGTTCGGCGCGGAGCTTGCGCCAGTTGCGCATCCAGGCGCCCGGATCGCGCCGCTCGAGAACCGAGATACGGTCCACGTAGGGATTCTGCTCGATGAGCGGCGCCCATTGCGCTTCGATCAGCCAAGTGAGGTGCGAGCCGGGAAAGCTATGCTTGAGGGATGCCACCGCCGGCAGCGCGTGGATGACGTCACCCATGGCGCCCAGCCGGACGACCAGGATGCGCGGGCTACTGCTGGTGACGGCGCTGGACATGTTCCCTTAAGCGGCTGGCGCGAAGAAGATCGGCCGACTCGTCCCGCACGATTTCCGTGGGATGGAAGTGGCTCAGCAGCGCTCTGGCTGCCTCTTCCCCTGCCGGAACCACGTAGTCTACCATGGCAAGCGCGGCCACGAGCTCGGTGCGGGCGCGGCTGGGCAAGAGCGGCTCGGGAGGATCGAGGATGACCACGAAAAGCACGCTGGAGCCACTGGCAATCTCGCGCAAGCGCCGGATGTGGTCGGGCACCAGGACGTCGAAGTGGCCGGTAACGATTCTTAGGGCCGAACTCCTGGCGCGCAACCCGGCGACGAGGGCGGGCACGCGCTCCGGTGGGATGATTTTGTCTCGGGTGTCCATTGATCGGGTCATCGCAAAAGATTGAGCGCCACGTGGGCCACACGGTGAGCGGTGACGCGCGTCATGCAGCGGTGGTCGATGGGACACTCGCGCAGCAGGCAGGGGCTGCACTCGACGGGTTTGCGCACTACGCGGGCGAGCGGGCCGGTAGGTCCGGTAGTCGTATCGTCGGTCGCGCCAAAGACGGCGACGGTCGGGACTCCCAGGGCCGAGGCGATGTGCATGGCGCCCGAGTCGTTGGTCAGGTACACGCGGCACGCGGCCGCCAGTTCGATGAATTCCGCGAGCGTGGTCGCGCCGGCGAGGTTGTATACCGAAATGCCGGACTGCCTCACCATTTGAGTCACGGTCTGGCACAGATCGCGCTCGGCGTCCGAACCGAACAACACGATTGAGCCGCCTTGCGAGCGCACGATTTCGACCGCGGCTTCGGCGAAACGCTCCGGCGGCCAGCGTTTGGCCGTGCCGTAGGCCGCGCCGGGGCTTACACCCACGACAGGCAGCCTGATCTTGCGTTGCGCGAGCCGATGGGCGCCACCTGCCGCGGCGGCTTCGGCGCCTTCGAGACGGATCGCGCCGGTTTGCGGTATTTCCTCGATCAGCCCGGCCCGCCGCAGCATCTCCAGATAGTAGAAGCGCTCGTGGCGGGGAATCTCGCCGGGCTTGGGGACGGGAACGGCGTCGGTCAGTAGCCCGCGCCGCCCGTCGCGATCGTAGCCGATGCGCCGTGGGATGCCCGCCAGCCACACGACCGCGGCAGCCTCGAACGCATTCTGCAGCAGGATGGCGCAATCGAATTTCTCGCTGCGCAGGGCACGCGCTGTGCCGAGCTTGCCGCCGAAATCGCGGAACCCCGGCGTCGCTAGATACGGAATGACGCGCTGGATTCCCGTTTCACGGGCATAGAGATCGGCCACCCACGGGCGCGCCAGCACCACGATTTCGGCGGCGGGAAAGCGGGCGCGCACAGCGCGGATCGCGGGCAGCGACATGACGGCATCGCCCACCCAGTTGGTGGCGCGGATGAGAATCTTCGAGAATGCCATGGGGCCGCCCGGACGAGCGCGGACCATTTACGATTCCTGCGTGGGTGGCGCCGCAAACAACGGATGCGAGGCCTCTTTTGGAATCGGACCATCTTTCGGAACCGGTATCGACACGGCGTGTGGCGCGTCCGGAGCCTCGGGCGCGGACGCCGGACGTGGCGCGGCTTTGCCTTCCGCCGGCGCCGGCCGCTCGAAGGCAGGCGCGTTCGACATGTACTTGGCTTTCTTGAGCACGGTGCGCTCGAGCGAAACGTTGTACCCGGTGAAATGGCCGTCAACCTGCCGGTCCTGTTCGACGAGCGAGCGCATGCATTCCATCTTGGAATCCATGTCGTCGAGGTAATGGAACAGCAGCGCCTCGGGGAACTGCGGCAGCTTGGGCGAGCCGAACTCGTATTTTCCGTGGTGGCTGACGATCATGTGCTCGACCAGAGTGCGCAGACGCGGCGGAAAATCCGGAAGATGGCGTAGCTTGTCGGCCACGATGCGCAGGCCGATCACCATGTGGCCGAGGAGCTGGCCTTCAGTGGTGTAGCCGAAGCTGCGATCGTAGCTCAGCTCGTAGATTTTACCCACGTCGTGCAGCACCGCGCCCGCCAGCAGGAGGTTCGGGTCCACACGGTAGTGCTCCGCCGTCACGCGGCACAACTGGCAGAGCGAGAGCACGTGCTCCAGCAAGCCACCCAGCCACGCGTGGTGGATCTGCTTGGCCGCGGGCGCTTTACGGTAGCGCTGCGCGATCTCGGGATCGTCCAGCACGGCGTCGACGAGCGCGCGCAGGTGCGCATCGGCCATGCCCGCGATTATGGCGCGCAGCTCGCGCCACATGTCCTCGGGGTCGCGCGCCGATGCTGGAAAGTAGTCCGCGAAATCCACTTCGCTATCTTCCAGGCGGCGCATTTTGTGAATGGTCAATTGCGGACGGTTGTGATAGATCTGGATGAGCCCTTTCACCTTCACGAAGTCATCACGCTCGAAGGTGTCCATCACTTCGGCCACGTTGTCCCACATCTTGGCTTCAACCTCGCCGGTGCGGTCGCAAAACGAGAGCGAAAGATACGGCTCGCCGGTCTTCTTTTCGCGAATTTCCTTGGAGCGAACCAGGAAGGTAGCAGTGAAACTCTTGTTGGCCTCGAGCTCCTTGACGTAGGGAGACTTCATTGCTTGGGCGCGGGCGGGCTTGCGCTGGCCGGCGCGGCGGCGGGAGGATCGTCCGACGGACGGTTGGCGCTGCCCGCGGGCGCCGGACCGTCACCCGGCCGATGCGCGGTCTCGACCTTCTTGGATGCGGATGTGCCGGGGATCGGAACCACCCACAGGAGCCGCTTTTTGCGTTTGCGCGCCGCCACTTCTTCCTTCGTGGTGGTCTGCGGCTTCAGTTGCGCGGGATCTCTCCATGCCGTGTCTTTTCCGGCCGCGGCGCCTGAATCCACGTAACCTGTGCGGATTTCTAAAAAGGCGTCCTCGCGCAACTTGGTGAGAAACTCGCGCACTTTGGGCTGCATGCGCGGCATATAGAGCTTCTCCATGATGTCGTTCTCTACATCGGCCAGCGGCGCCTGGCCGGCCTCATAGCGGTCTTCGATCTTCAGGATTTCGAAGCCCACGGGCATGCGAATCGCGTCCGTGACGTAGCCCTTCTTCTCCTTGAAAACAACGTCCTCGATCTCTTTGCGGAACTGGCCGCGCTTATACGGCGGCAACTGGCCGAAGTTGTCCTTGGTTTCGGCGTCGGAATATTGCCGGGCCAGCTCGCTGAACTTTTCGCCCTTGCGCGCGCGCGCCACCAGGTCTTTGGCCCGCTTCTCGGCCTGCGCGACCTGCTCGGGCGTCTTACCCTCAGTGGAAATCAGGATTTCACTCAAGAAAACCTGCTCTTCGCGCACGAAATCCTTCTTGTGCTCTTCGTAATACTTCTCCACATCGCTATGTGGGACGTTAATCCGGGAGCCCACTTCCTGGCCGATGACGCGCTGCGTCAGGATCTGGTCCTTGATCTTCTGCCGGAAGTCCTCAAAGGGCATTTGGGTTTGCTCGCGGATATAGTCGTGGAACTTGTCCGGGTCGGCGATCTTGCTATCGAGCTGGATAGCCGCAACGCGCTTGGTGACCTCGCTATCGACGTTGATATTCAGGTCTTTGCCATGCTGCACCAGAAGCAGTTGGTCGATCTGTTCGCGCAACGCATCCTTTTCACGCTCTTTGACGGCCTTCTCGAGCGCGGCGCCGCTCAGGCCCTGCTGTTTAAGCTCGATTTCGAGCTGTTGCCGGCTGCGCTCGATGTCGCCCTTGGTGATGATGTCGCCGTTCACCTTGGCGACGATCTCTTCGACCACCCGGACATCCGCGGCCAAACCAGTACTTACAAGCGCGAATAGCCCCGCGCACAACCGAAAATGCATAAAACCATTATCCCGCAAGGGGAAGCAGAGGGCTACTTGTGAAATATCGGACCGATGTGTGCGCCGGTTCACGGTCTCCGGCGCGTCAGGGGAGCAGGATTTTCAGACGGTCGAGGTGGCGGAAGTCTTTTTTGCGATATTGAAGCGCGGTCAGCGGACGATTGTGCCGCAGTTGGCGCAAAAGGGACACGAACTCCTCGGCGTCTTTTGGATCGTATTCAGTGTCCTTCAGGAGCAGCTCGCGGGTCATGAGCTTTAGTTTCCGCGAGAGCGGCGGAGACTTCTTCACTCTTTGATTTGACCGCCGTTGCGTTACACCCGCAGTTCGCCCAGCCGCTCTTTCACGAATGACAGCACCGCCCGTGGCGCCGCGATCCCATCGAGCGGCACTTGCAGCACGCCGGCCGGGGTGAACTGCGCGCCGCGGGTGCGGTTAACCAGGTTCATCAGTTTCGCCGGGTCCACGCGCGTCTGCTGATGGAATTTGATCTGCAGCGCGCCGTGGCGGCGGTCGATGCGCTCGATGCCGAGTTGTTCGGCGGCCGATTTCAGCGCGGCGTATTCGAGCAGGTTCTGCACGGCTTCAGGCACGGGGCCATAGCGGTCTTCGAGCTCCTTGCCGATGCGGTCGCGCTCCTCGGCATCATGTGTGGCGGCAATCCGTCGATAAGCCCGCAGGCGCTGGTTTTCATCCGTAATGTACTCGGGCGGGATACGGATATCGAGCGCCAGGTTGAGCGCCGAGTGGATCTCGGGCGGCACGTCTTCGCCTTTCAGTTCGCGCACCGTCTCTTCGAGCATGCGCGTGTACATGTCGAAACCCACGGCGTTGATGTGGCCGTGCTGCTCACCGCCCAGCAGGTTGCCCGCGCCGCGCAATTCGAGATCGAGAGCGGCGATTTTGAAACCCGCGCCCAGATCGCTGAATTCCTTGAGAGCGGCCAGACGCTTGCGCGCGACTTCGGTGATCTCGGCGCCGGGCTGGACCAGCAGGTAGGCATAGGCGCGGCGGTTGGATCGGCCCACGCGGCCGCGGAGCTGATAGAGCTCCGAGAGCCCGTACTTATCGGCCGTCTCGATGATCATGGTATTGGCCAGCGGAATGTCGAGGCCGTTTTCGACAATGGTGGTGCAAACCAGAATGTCGTACTCGTGGCGCATGAAGCGCAGCATGGTCTGCTCCAGATCCGCCTCGCCCATCTGTCCATGTCCCACGCCGATGCGCGCCTGCGGCACGAGTTCCTGGATCATAGCGGCGCGTGTCCAGATGGAATCGATGCGGTTGTGTA
>JBGPKX010000263.1:0-8748 GCA_041486185.1 Bryobacteraceae bacterium
GACGCAATGCGCATCGAACCCGGTATGCCGAGCCCGGGTCCCGAGGTAGAACCCGTCACCGCAGCCTGCAACTAGCACAATCTCGCCCGCCGATGCGCCCAAGATCTCCGCGATCGCGTGCAGCAGCGGCCCGGTCACACCGCGATCGTGCAATCGCCGCCGAGCGAGAACGGCAGCCACCGAATCGCCCGGCTGCTTGGACCGCCGCTCCTGCGGCTGGAGCAGGTTGATGTATCCGCTACGCGCCACGTCAAAGGAATGCCCGTGCGGACACAGCAGCCGCCGCCCCTCGCGCGCCAGTGGCAAGCGGCAGTCGCGGACCGGGCAGACGAGCATCCGTCGATTGTAGCGGAGATGTGATAAAGGCTCTTGACTCTGTGGATCTCGTGAACTCTATCTGAGACAATGAGCGTTGCGCGATGCACCGCACGTGACCGAAGAGTAGCGGATTCGCACCACTTTATGGATGAAGCAAGAGTAAAGTGCGATGTTTGTCATGCCACCGGCCAATGCACCACCTGCAAAGGTACTGGCAACGGCGGGCAATGCTTCAATTGCGCGGGCACAGGGCAATGTCCGCAGTGTCAGGGCACAGGCCTCCGCAAAAAACATCACGGAACGTAGCTTCACCTCGCGCCGACTCGGAGGAGCATTTCGAGGACAGGAGCGCTCCGGTACCAGGGAAACAAACTCGCAAGCGCTGGTGTTCGAGTGAGAGGATTGCGTTGCCTGTCCCCGAAACTTCCCCCAAGAACATTTTTCGAAGTCTGTATGCGCATATGCCTGCACATCGCGGCAATGCTGTAAGCTGTTCAGGTGACTCTCACAGGAGAGGTAGTGCGCGGATGTGGTCATTTCAGGGAACGGATGACCAAGTACCCGCCTACTCCCACCTCAGCGCCACCATCGGGTCCACCCGTAGCGCGCGCCGCGCCGGAATATAAGCCGCCACCGCCGCCACAGCAATCAACAAAGCAATAGTAACTCCCATCGTCACCAGGTCCGCCGTGTCTACTCCGAACAGCAGCGACTTCGCATATCGCGCCGCCCAGAGGGCCAGCGGGATTCCGGCCGCGATGCCAGCCATCGTCAGAAACAGCATCTCGCGCAGCACCAGCCACACAATGTGGTCGCGGCGGGCGCCCAGCGCCATGCGGATGCCAATCTCGCCCGTGCGGCGGGCCACCACGCTCGCCCCGCCACCGTACCGAAGCTCGAACGAAACAAACCCCCACCGATACTCCTGATCCTTCCCATGCTGGAAGAGCGGGTGATAAAGCACGGACCTCGCCTCTTCGCGCGGGCCGCTGTAACGCGCATCCTTCACCACGCCGACAATCGTGGCTTCTCCCAGCCGGTGGCCGATCGGATTCTGGTCCGGAAAAGCGCGGCGGGCCATCGTCTCATTGACGATCGCTACTGTCGGAGCGGTTTCGTTGTCGCGCAAATTGAAATCCCGGCCGAGCAGGATGGGCGTTGAGATGGTGGAGAAATATCCCGGACTGATGGCGTTCCACGCTATGTGGATGGCCTCGCGGTCGGGCAGCGTGCGGCCGTCGATTTCCGCGACCTGATCGATCAGGTAAAACTGGTCGCCCACCGGCCGCACAATGGAGGCGCTGGCTCGCCGCACGTCCGGCAGCGCTAGCAGCCTCTGGAGAATTTCGCGATATACAACGCCCGCACCGTCGTTCGGGTAACCCGCGAGTTTGGCATCCACGGAGAACATCAGCACGTTCTCCCGGTCGTATCCCAGGTTTACGCTCCAGAGCTTCTGGAGGGTCCGCACAAACAGTCCGGCGCCCGAGATCAGCACCACCGAAAGCGCCACTTGCGCCACCACCAGCAGACGGTCCAGTGCGCGCGAGGATCGGCCCGCCTGGCGCGAGCCTTCCTTCATGGCGGGACCGGGATCGACGCGCGTGCCGCGCAACGCCGGCGCGAGCCCGAAGAGAATTCCCGTGAGCAGCGACACGGCGGCGGTGAATCCGAAGATGCGCCAATCGGGATGGACGTCGAGCGGCGCGGGCGAATCGCCGGTCGAAATCATGCTCACGAGCGCCGCGCTGCCCCACCACGCCATCGCCAGAGCGAGCGCTCCGCCCATAGAGGCCAGCAGAATGCTTTCGGTGAGAAGCTGCCGCACCACGCGCCCTCGTCCGGCGCCCAGCGCCAGCCTGATCGCGATCTCGCGGCGCCGATGAGACGCGCGCGCCAGCAGCAGGTTGGCCACGTTGGCGCAGGCCACCAGCAGCACCATGAAGGCCACGCCCATCAGCAGTTCCAATGGAAGTGCATAGTTGTTACGCAGGCCGCTGGGCGTGCCGGTGGCGGCCGGCCGGAGCACGAGATGGCTTTCACGGACGAAGCGCTGCATCGATTCGCGGCTGCTCACTTCGGAACCGGCGAGCTGCTCCGCCAGCAACTGCCGGTGAATCACATCGAGCTCGGCTTGCGCCTTTGGAGGCGAAATTCCCGGCCGGAGCCGTCCGGCAATCAGCAGCCAGCTCGCAAAGGATTCCGTCCATCGTTTCCTGACGGGCTTGAGGCGATCGAGAGCATGGAGCGGCACCCAGACGTCCGGGCCGCTTCCGGCGGCAATGCCCGAGAACTCCGCAGGCGCGATGCCGATCACCGTGAAGGGAATCTGGTTGATGGTAACCGTCTCGCCAACGATGGAGGGATCGGCCCCGAAACGGTTTCGCCAGTAGCGATCGCTGAGGATCGCCACCGAGGCGTCCACGCGGTCTTCGTCCGCCGCGAAGAAGCGGCCGTGCTGCGGCGTGACTCCGAGCACGGAGAAGAAATTGTCGGTATAGGCATCGCCCTGCGCGAGTCCGGAACTCCCGCGGAAGCTGATATTCACTCGCCCCAGCCCGGTGCCCCCGAAGACACCGGAGAGCGTCTTCGACTGCCCGCGGAAGCGCTCGAGTTGCGCATAGCCGAACCAACTGTTCCAGTTATTCGGGCCGGTTTCCGGGAGCGTATAGATGAACTGCACCAGCTCGTGCGGATGGCTCACCGGCAGCAGGCGAAACACCACCGCATTTCAGCAAACTGAAGATGGCGGTATTCGCGCCGATCCCGAGAGCGAGCGAGAGAACGGCCGCGGCCGTAAATCCCGGGCTCTTGCGCAGCGTGCGCGCGGCATAGCGCAGGTCGCGCCAGAATCGCTCCAGTGAAGCATGGAGCCGCAGGCTCATGGCTAACACGATACATTACAACGCCGGCGAGCTGCTCTCAGGACGCCCGCTTCGCCGCAAACTCCTGCGTGCGGTCGCCGCTTTCGCGCTGCCGCGTGAACTTTACCCAGGAACACGACCCTTGAGTCGAAGCCACCACCTCATGCACCGGTGCCCAAAGTCGACCGGCTCGCAGTACATTAGGGGGCAACCGCCAACGATGCACTTGATGCCCCGAGCTTTGCACTCCCGGATCGCGTCATTGGAGACACTACCTTGGCCAAAAGAGCGGTGAAACCACAGATGGCCCACGCCGCGATCGCCGCATTGCCGTACCAACTCGACAGAGACGCTGGGGTGTGTTGCGACTACTATGCCGTCGATTGGCCCAGGAATCGACCCAAGATCCGGATAGCACCGTGCGCCCTCCGTCTCGGCGGCACTCGGGTTGACCGGGAACACCTCATACCCTGAATCTCGCAGCTTGCGAAAGACAGCGTTCGCCGCTTGCCCCGGATGTCGCGAAACCCCTGCGATGGCGAAGCGTTTGCCGCTAAGAAACTCAGCGACTTGATCGGGCACCTTGGTCATGAATGTTTCCTCAACAGAGCTCTGAGCGACCGGCCTTGGCGCGGAGAAACGCAACCACAGCTCACACACTGTGGCGCTGAACGCAAGTATGGACTAAGTACGCTGTTCCGACAACTTTGAGGTTCAGGGTAGGACATCCCCTGCTAATGATAACGCTGGCGCCATGTTACACCCCAAACTGACTCCGTCGCGCTAGGAATCCCGTCCTGCAACGTCGCCCGGCGCTGGAGCCAGCCAGCGAGCCGCCCTTAGGACGCCCGCTTTGCCGTAAACTCCTGCGTGCGGTCGCCGCCTTCGCGCTGCCGCTTGAACTTGATCTCGTCGCCCGAGACTTTGCCCTTGAAGAGCAGCTTCATCTGGTTGCCGTTGAACTCCATCACCTGGGCGAAGGAGATATCGTCGCCGTCGATCTTTCCGTCGGAAATCTGCACCTCTCCGCGCGGCCCGGTCATCGAGCCGGTGAGTTGATTCCCATCCGCCTTGAAGGTGAAGGTGACCTCGCGGGTTTCGCCGCCGCGGCCTGGCACCTGGGCGGTCCACTTCCCGTTTACATCCGCTGCAAAAGCGACGGACGCCGCCAGCGACAGAAAGAGCATAACAAACGCGAAACGAGATATTCTCATGGCTGTAAGATGGTCCATCGCGGGAAAATGTTACATGGCTACCCGGTTTTTCGTCTCACAGGGGGATAAGGCTGACATGAGGCTTCTGTGCCCGGTTTGCGCGGTCGGTCTGCTGTTCTTACTGGCAGCTTTGCCGCCTGCGCCCGCCCAGGTGCAACAGCCGCTCGCGACCTTCTCCGGCCCCGTTCAGGAGATCGACGGGAAGGCCATCACGCTGCAAGATACCGATTCCAACGCCTTGCGATTCGTTTGCACCAGAAAGACCCGCTATTACGACGGCAAGAAGAAAATCAGCGCCTCGGATATCAAGCCCGGCGATCGTGTTTCCATCGAAACCAAGCGTTTTCCGGATGGAGAACTGGAAGCCATCAACGTCCGGCTGGAACACCCCAAGTCGCCCTGAGCGCCTGTTGAAAAACTCGAAGCAACCGCTCCGTCACGGTCGCGGCTCGGAAATGCGATCGTTCTGTGCATGGCAGTTTTCTGTGCCGTGCGTGTCAGGCAGCGGTGTCGGAACGCAAAAACGCCGGGGTGCTGACAAAAATGGTCAGCGCCCCGGCGTCCCCAAGGAGGAAAATCGCAGTTACTAGTTGTCCCGGCGTTTCAGAGTCGGACGCTCGTCCTCATCCTTCGGCGCCTTCTTGTCGCTGTTCTCGTCGCCGATAGGCCCGGTGCCCGAACCCGGCGAACGCCGCAGGGTCGGCCGGTTCGAATCTTCCTTGGTATCGATACGGCGGCGGTTGTGCAACATCGCCAGGCGGCCCTTCACATCGTTGAACTCGGACGTGTTCACCACGTATTCGGGCTTGGCCTTCAGGATTTCCGAGATGTTCTTCTGGGCGCTCTTGATGCGATCGTCGGTCATGGGGTGCGTCGAGAAGACTTTGGAAAGCGTGCCCGGCTTCTTCTTCTCGAGCGTTTGAATTTTCTCGAAGAAGTCCACGAACGACGTGGGGTCGTAGCCGGCCTTGTACATGTACTCGAGGCCCAGCATGTCGGCTTCGGCTTCAAAACCGCGCGAGAAAGTCAGGAAGCCCAGAGGGATCGCGAGACCCGCGCCCTGCCGGATGGCGTATCCGGTCCAGCCGCCCATGAAGATCAGCGGAATCGATGCGTAATTAATGATGGCGCCGCGCGTCGCCTGCCGCGTGCCGTGCCGCGCCGCCACGTGAGCGATCTCATGCGCCATGACACCCGCCAGCTCGGATTCGTTGTCCGCCTTCAGGACCAAGCCGGAATTCACGAAGAAGAACCCGCCGGGAAGCGCGAACGCGTTCACCTCTTCGGAGTCGAGAACCTTGATCGTGAACGGCACTTTCGCGTCGGAGTTGCGCACCAGGTTCTGGCCCACGCGGTTTACGTACTCCGCTATCACCGGATCGTCGATGATCTTGGCCTGCCGCTCGACCTCCTGCGCCAGTTGCTTTCCCAGCGCAATCTCTTTCTCGAGCGAGTAGAAATTGACTCCCTTGCCGACGTCGCGATTGCCGATTTCGTCCGGATCTTTCTTCTTATCCGCGGCGAACGAGGCGGGCGCAACGAGGGTAACAGCCAAGAACAGTGCGAGAGAAGCAGCGGAGAAACGCTTCATCGGATTGGTTCCCCTATTTAACAGTATAAACCTGGACGGACGAACCCCACAAATAATTAACGTCTTGAAGGCACTGTGGGTTTCGGGAAGCGCCGAAATATTTACAGGTCGGCGTCGGTGAGCCGCCGCTGGAGCGTGGGCCGGTCGTCGCCATCAGAAGACTGGCCATCGATTGGCTTGCCGCTGCCCGGCGCCTGGTGCAGGGTAGGCTTCTTGGGATCTTCGGGCTGCCGCCTTTGGCGCTGGTGCATGGCGATCACGCGGCCGCGCATTTCGTTGAATTCAGAGGTGTTTACTACGTATTTGGGTTTGTTTGGCAAAATCTCGTTGATGTTCTTCTGCGCTGCCTTTATGCGATCGGCCGTCATCGGGTGCGTCGCGAAGATTTTGGCCACCAGGCCCGGTTTGGTCTTTTCGAGCGACTCAATACGCTCGAATATATCGATGGACGCGTTGGGGTCATAGCCCGCCTTGTACATGTACTCCAGCCCCAGCAGATCGGCTTCGCCCTCGAAAGCTCGCGAAAAGCTCAAATAAGTGAGAGGAATGCCCAAACCGGCGCCCTGCCGTATGGCATAGCCGGCCCAGCCGCCTAGAAAGATAAGAGGCGTCGTCGCCAGATTGGCGAGCTGCGCGCGCGTCTCCTGCCGGGTGCTGTGCCGTGCCGCCACGTGAGCGATCTCGTGCGCTATGGCGCCGGCCAGCTCGGCTTCGGTCTCCGCCACGCGAATCAGGCCCGAATGGACGAACACATGGCCGCCAGGCAGCGTGAAGGCATTGACCGAGTCGGAATCGATGATCTTGAAGCTGATGGGCATTTTGGCGTCGGAGTTGCGCGCCAGATTCTGACCCAGCCGGTTCACATATTCGCCCACGATCGGGTCGTCCACCATCTTGGCCTGTTTCTCGACCTCGATGGCGAGCTGCTTGCCGAGCGCCATTTCCTTCTCTATCGAGTAGAAATTGATGCCCTTACCGACGTCGCGATTGCCGATCTCATCGGGATCTTTCTTCTTGTTGTCCTTGGCCAGGCAGGTTGCGACCACCAACGGTACCAGGGCGACGAGGGTGAGCCGGCGAAACATCGAAACCTCTCGATAAGGCTAGCATACGCGCGGCGAACTGTCGCGGTTACAAGAAAATGGAGAAATTTACACCCGCGTTTCTTTGCCGGCCAACCCGATGGACAGCGATCTCGGGAGCTAAGCCAGCGGGATGCCGCCAGCGCAGGCCTGGAAACCGGCTGTAGTCCCGTCGGTCGTGACCCACTCCAGCGGGCTGAATTCGTCAATCTACGATGCCGTGGATTCTGAGACTCACCATCTGATCGATAGACAGATTCTTCATGCCGCGTGTCTGCAGGCGGTGAATGAACTCCGGGCCGACGCCGTGAATGCGCATGGTGACCAGTTGATCGATGGTCGGGTGATCGTATCCCAGGGATTTCAATTCCTTGATGAAATCCGTGGTGGCGCCATGGATGCGCATGGTCACCAGTTCATCGGCGGGAACGGAACCGTAGCCGAGCTGGCGCAAGTCGCGGATGAAATCCGTTGTGACGCCGTGAATCCGCATGGTGACCAGCTCGTCGGCTTTTAGATTGCGGTAGCCGAGCGATTGCAATTCCCGGATGTATTCCAGGCTCACGCCATGGATGCGCATGCTGACGAGCTCGTCAGAGGAAGATGGCGCCGCGTTCACCGAATGCAGGCCACGCACATATTCCAGGGTGACGTCGTGGGCGGCCATGGAGAACAGCATCTCCGAGTTCAGGCCCGCATAACCCAGCTTTCGCATTTCGGACACGAAGCTGGGGTCGGATGAGAACGTAAATGTTCCGGCGCCATTTCCACGCTTGAAGTAGCCTTCGCAGGCCAGCGTGCCGGCGTCGCGAACCATTTGGAAATGCAACATGACGCCTTCGGGCGAATCCATCTGGGCGCGGCTCAGCCCCAGAAAGCTTTTCACCGGATAGCCGGAAGAATTCGTCGAGCTGCCGGATTTGCCGATGCTGCGGTGCAGCGTAAGCTGGACCTGGTCGGGGACACCGATGCCGTCGATAATCCATTGCCCGGTGATGGGCGCCGATTCCTGCGCGTAGGCGATCAAGATGATGCCGGCAGCGGCGACACCTGTAGCGATATAGGCGCGTTTCATCACGTTTGGTCTCCTAGTTCGAGCTGTCGGAGAGAATGTCAAACTGCTTCAGCTTGATGATCTGCTCCATGCTCAGGTTGTTAAAGCCGTGCTTTCGCGCGTTCTTCACGAACTCGGGCGTGACGCCGTGAATGGATGCGGCCAGAGCTTCTTCGAGCGTCAGCTTGTTGAAGCCCAGGTCCTTGAAGCCGCGCAGAAACTCCGGCGTCACATCGTGGATTTGCAGCGACAGGATTTCGTCCGCATTGAGCGGGCCGAATCCCAGCTTCTGGATTTCCGCGATTCTTGCCGGCTCGACGCCATGAATCTTGAACGCCACAAGCTGATCGAGGTTGAGGTTAGTCAGGCCGATAGCTTTGAGGCTGCGCGCGAACTCCGGCGTCACGTCGTGGATTTTCATGGCGACGATCTGGTCGAACGAAGGCTCGCCCATACCGAGGCCTTTCATTTGGCCGGCATATTCGGGAGTCACTTCGTGGATCTGCGCCGTCAGCGCCTGGTCGGGTGACAGCTTACCCCAGAGCTTCTGCATCTCGGCCAGCCGGCCTGGATCGACACCATGAATTTTGAACGAAACAAGCTGGTCGATGGAAAGGCCGGTGTA
>JBGPKX010000264.1:0-8677 GCA_041486185.1 Bryobacteraceae bacterium
CCGCCGTAAAATTCTTCCTCTACACCATGGCCGGCTCGGTCCTAATGCTGGCGGCTATTATCTATCTCTACAACCGCGCCGGAACGTTCGACTACCCTGCCATCCTCGAACGGTTCACCAGCGGCCGGCTTTCGTTCAGCTCCGGCGAGCAGATGCTGCTGTTCCTGGCATTCTTCATCGCGTTTGCCATTAAGGTGCCACTGTTCCCGCTGCACACATGGCTGCCGGATGCGCACGTTGAAGCGCCCACCGCCGGCTCCGTCATGCTCGCTTCCGTGATGCTGAAAATGGGGACGTACGGCCTGGTGCGTTATTGCGTGCCCATGTTCCCCGAAGCTTCGCGCATGTGCGCTCCCTGGATCATCGTGCTGGCTATCATCGGCATCATCTACGGCGCGCTCGTGGCCATGGTGCAGCCCAACATGAAGAAGCTGGTGGCGTATTCTTCGGTGAGCCACCTGGGTTTCGTCGTGCTCGGTATCTTCAGCTTCACGCAGATCGGCCTTGATGGCGCCGTCTACCAGATGCTCAATCACGGCATCTCGACGGGCGCGTTGTTCGTGCTGGTCGGCCTGCTTTACGAACGACGGCATTCGCTCGTGATCGCCGATTTCGGCGGCGTGGCCACGCCCGCGCCCTGGCTCTCCACGGTCTTCCTGATCACTACGCTGGCCAGCGTCGGGCTGCCCATGCTCAACAATTTCGTGGGCGAGTACCTGGTGCTGCAAGGCGCCGCGCTGGTGAACTTCCGCTGGGCGGTGTTCGCCGCCATCGGCGTGATTCTCTCCGCTTGTTACATGCTGTGGCTTTACCAGCGGGTCTTCTACGGCGATACTCCCGAGGAAGTCGGCTCGCATGTCTACGATCTCAATCGCCGTGAGTGGGCCGCTGTCGTGCCGCTCATCGTGATGATGGTTTGGATGGGCGTGTACACGGCCAGTTTCCTGCCGCCGGTCACGCGCGCCAACGCCGTCATCCTCGAACAATCCAAGATGAACGTGCGCTTCCACGTGGCTCTGCCGATGTCTGCACCCCCGCTGTCCGCGCCGCCGCCGTCTGCGCCGTACCTGAGCGCCCGCGAGGTCCCGCATGCCCGCTGATTTCTTCCCCAAGACCGTCGAGTTGCTGCGCTTCCTGCCCGAAACGATCTTGATCGCCGTGGGCGCGCTGCTAATGGTGGTTGAGCCGCTGGCCGGGCAGCGCTGGTCGAAACTCTACGGGCACCTCTCGATTGCGGGATTAACCGCCGCGCTTGTAGCCGCGATTTCGGCTTACAGTACGCCCGGCCCCGCGTTTTCCGGCATGCTCATGGCGGATGGCTTCGCCGCTTTCTTCCGCGTGCTCGTGATCGGCGTGGGCATTCTCGTCGTGCTGGCTTCGTACCGGTTTCTCGACCGGGAAGGCGCGGAAACCGGCGAATATCACGCCCTGATCCTGTTCTCGGTGGTGGGCCAATGCGTCATGGTCACCGCCAACGAGCTGATCATGATCTTCATCGGCCTCGAGATCTCGTCCATCGCCTCGTACGTGCTTGCCGGTTATCTGCGGGACGACAAGCGCGCCAACGAGGCCTCGCTGAAATATTTCCTGCTGGGCTCCTTCGCCACGGCATTTTTCCTATACGGCATCGCGTGGATCTACGGGCTCACCGGCTCGACCAATCTGGCTGCCATACGCGGCGCGCTTTCGTCGCGCGACCTCGTGCAGTCTCCCGTGCTCATCGGATTCTCCGCGGCGCTGATGTTCGTGGGCCTGGGCTTCAAAGTCTCCGTCGCGCCGTTCCAGGTCTGGGCGCCCGACGTGTACCAGGGTGCGCCTACGCCCATCTCGGCCTTTATGTCGGCCGGACCCAAAGCCGCCGCGTTTGCCGTGTTCCTGCGGATTTTCATGGGAGCGTTCGAGCCGATTGGATCGGGTTGGGAGCCGCTCGTCTGGCTCTCGGCGCTGCTCTCCATGACCATTGGCAACTTCGCCGCGCTCACCCAATCGAACATCAAGCGCCTGCTGGCATACAGTTCCATCGCGCACGCCGGGTACGTGCTGGTGGCGCTCGCCGCGCGTTCCCAGACCGGCACCGCCGCCGCCATGTTCTATCTCGCGGCTTATGCGCTCATGAACATTGGCGCATTCGCCGTAGTGACGCACCTGTCCGGGAAGGGCGAGCGTTTCCTGAGCGTAGACGATTTCGCGGGCCTCGCCGCGCGCCAGCCCTTCACCGCAGCCTTGCTAACGATTTTTCTGCTCTCGCTGATCGGCGTTCCACTCACCGGCGGATTCTTCGGCAAGTTCTACATCTTCAAAGCCGCGCTGCAATCCAACCTGGTGTGGCTGACGGTGCTAGGCCTGTTGAACAGTGCCGTGGCGGCGTATTATTACCTGCGCATCCTGGTCGTCATGTACATGCACGAACCTAGCGAGGCCGCGAGCCTCGCCGAGCCCTTGGGCGCCGGGATGAAAGCGGCGCTCGTGCTGCCGGCGCTGGGCACGTTCTTCCTCGGTGTCGCCCCGAGCGCGGTATTGAACTTCGCAATCAAGTCGGCCGCGCTGGCCCGTTAGCTTGTGGTGCAGGCCCGTGGCCTGCTGTGTCGGCACTCGTGCCGGCACGTCTTCGATCGAAAAGGTCGAAGACCATTCTCGCCCCAGCCGCCTGCGATGCTCCGCCGCCAGTTAAATTCCCTCCGGTTCCACCACGCGATAAGATGACCATGCACGATCATGACCAGTTCCGAGCGTGAGTTCGCAAACCCGGCAACTGGGCGAAGGCCGCGACGCATTACTTCGCACCATCGCCGGCCTGTCCGAAGCTCAGTTGAGCTTCAAACCGGAGCCCGACGGCTGGTCGATTGCCGCCTGCATCGAGCATGTAGCCGTCACTGAAGATGTGCTCTTCGGATTGATCGCCCGTGGGGCGCCCAGCGCCACCGGGGTGCCGCTCGACGCTTCGAAAGATGGCCGCTTCAGCGCTGCCGTCGCGGACCGGACCCGGAAAGTCCAGGCGCCGGAAAGCGTGAGGCCGTCCGGACACTTTCCTTCTCCCGATGCCGCGCGCACGCATTTCCTCGCCAGCTACGAACGCGCCATCGCCTACGCACACGACTGCGCGGAGGATCTACGGCACCTGTTCACGATGCATCCGGTGCTGGGTGAAATCGACTGCTACCGCTGCCTGTTGCTGCTCGCCATGCACCCCGCCCGTCACGCCGCCCAGATCGAAGAAATCAAGCGGCACCCTGAGTTCCCGCCTCACTGAGCGATTCTCCGGGCCGGCGTGGGCGTTGCGCATTCGCCGCTGGCAACATGTAGCGCATGGCTACCGCGTGGTTTGCGGGAGACCTGCGGCATTTCGCTGATGCCTGGCAAAAAAGCCGCAGGTCTCCGCCCAAAAAAGAGCGTAGCCCTGCGCTACAGGAACGCGTGGAAATTGGCGACCGCTTCCCGGAAGCCTGCGCCACCTACCCCTTCAGCGCCAGCACCGCATCCAAAGGCGCTCCCGTGATTCGCCCCTGCACCTCGCGAAAACCCGCGGCTTCGAGCAGCGCGCGATACTCACCCAATGTGCGTTCCCTTCCCTCGGTGCACACCAGCATATTAAGTGATTGCATGTGCGCCGGAGTCGGTCCCGTCTTGTCGTCCGCGAGCAGTTTCTCAGCGATCAGCAGCCCGCCCCCCGCCGGCAGCCGCGCATGAATTTTCCGCAGCAGTGCGTGGATCTTGTCTTCGGACCAATCGTGCAGAATGCGGCCCACCGCGAACAGATCGGCCTCCGGCAAATCGTTCGCGAAGAAATCTCCGGCAATCAGCTCGATGCGCGCTGCTGCCCGCGACCGGCTCACCTGTTCCCGCGCCACCGCAATCACGCGCGGCAGATCGAACACCGCCGCCTGTAAGTCCGGATACCGCTCGCATGCCGCGATTGCGAGATGCCCGGTCGCGCCGCCTAAGTCGATCAGCCGGCGAAATCGCGAAAGATCGAAAGCCGCCACAACTTTGGGCGAGCTCAAGACGCCGAAGCCGTGCATGCCCATGAGGAAGGTGCGCGTGGCTTCTTCCGTCTTGAAAAAGTGATCGAAGATGGGGCCCTCGAGCTCGAATGCTTGTTTCCAGCGGTGGCTCCCCTCGCGCACCGCGTCTTCCAAATGCGACCACATCGGGAATAGCACGTCATTTGAGTACAGAATGTAGCCTGTGAGCGCGCGCTCGCTCGAACGGCAAAGATACGTCGCGGCCACGGGTTCATTGGCGTACCGGCCGTCATGCTTACTTAAGAATCCGAGACCCACGCATGCATCCAGCAAGCGCTCAAGCGATTGCGGTTGCGCCTGTAGTCCGGCCGCCAGCGTTGCGAGATCTGCCGGCCCGCGCTCCAGATGATCGAAGACCCCCAGCGCGACAGCCGCGAACATGGTCTTCGACCGGCGGAAAGCCTCAATCAAATCGATTACGGGAGCGGGATCGGGTGTGTTCATGAAGGCCTGAAGTGATCGTAACCGAGGGCGGCAAGCGGCTGCCCGGATAACAGCACACGGCCTGCGGGACCGCGCCGGATCACACCAATGCGCGTGAGCGATAGGTTTTCGAAGCGCGCAGGCACGCGCGTACCGGATGGCGCCGTGAACAGCAGCTCATAATCTTCGCCGCCGTGCAGCGCCTGCTCGAGCGTGGCGCCCGGAAACACCGGCGGCGGCTCAATCTCCGCGGAAACTTTCGACGCAAGCGCGAGCCGCCGCAAGTCGAGTGAGAGGCCGTCACTCAAGTCCATGGCCGCCGTCGCCCCCAGCTTCCGCCGCAGGTACCGGCCGAGCGCCAGCCTGGGCTCGGGGTACGCGTGCCGCCTCCATGCGCGCCCCCGTTTCGTCGCGAGGCCCAAAGCCGAGCCGCCCAGCCGCCCTGAAACGTAAATTGCGTCGCCCGCGCGTGCGCCGTCGCGTCGCAGTGCGCACCCGCGCGGTACCGATCCCGCCACCACGATGTCGCAGGTGAGCCGTTCGGCTCGCGCCAAATCCCCTCCAGCCAATACCGCGCCCGCAGACGCCGCCAACTTCAGAAGCCCCCCATAGAAGCGGTCAACCCATGTTTCGCCGGCCCAATCCGGCAGCGCGAGTGAGAGAAGGCAGAACAGCGGATTGCCGCCCATGGCCGCGATATCGCTCAATCCGCGCGCCAGCGCCTTATGCCCAACCATGGCCGGTGAGTGCGTCACGCGCTCGAAGTGCACACCTTCGATGAGCAGGTCGGTCGTGAACAGCAGATCTTCCTTCGCGCCTGGCGGCCGGAAGATGGCGCAATCGTCTCCGATCCCCAACACTACTCCGGACCTTCGCGGGATGGCGACGCGCCGCCTCAGCCGATTCAAAATGCTTTCTTCAGTCAACTCCACAGGTTAGGACACGCGCCGGGCGCTGTCTAGGCTGCTGCAAAAAAGACCCTTAGGAGCCTTGCCGCTAGTAGAAAGGCCTTATTTTCGCTTGACCCCCGTCCGGCCATCTGAGAGAATACAAGTGCAGTTTCAAATGGTTGTTCGCACAGGCAGCAGGAGAACTATTAGAGGCTACGAGCGTTTTCCTTCGTAGCTTTTTTGTTTTTAGGGCCTCTGTGCGCTGCGGCGAACAATGTTCAGGAGAGTTAGTAGTGAAAGAAAAAGGTGTTGTGAAGTGGTTTAATGCCGCCAAAGGCTATGGATTCATCCAGCGCGCCAGTGGCGACGACGTTTTTGTGCATTTCTCGGCCATCCAGGCCAACGGTTACCGTAGTCTGGATGAAGGCGCGGAGGTAGAGTTCGAGGTGAAGCAAGGTCCGAAGGGACTGCAAGCCGAGAACGTGAATCGTATCTAAGACCACCTTCCCCGATATTCACAATGAGGAGCCGCCCACCGTGGCGGCTTTTCTATTTTTGGGGTGTTGCTTACGGCTCCAGATAGACCCGCACGCGATTGCTTTCCTGCCCATCCGCGGTGATATAGAGTTCCGCGGGACCGGCGTTCACCAGGGCCGGCAATTGCAGCTCGATTAGGTAAAGGCCGACGTAACCAGGCGCCAGTGTGGCGCGCGTGACTTCCACCGGCGTGCGATCCAGATACCCTTTGACCGTCGCAGCCACGGCCGGCGGATTTTCGAGCGGCGCCGCGAGTCCCGTGGGCCACTGCGGCTTCACCCGGCCAAGCCCGGTAGCCAGAATCTGAATCCTGGCGTTGGAATGCGCGCTATTGGTGGCATCCAGCACCAGGCCGGTGTCCGCGTCCAGCACCATGGGCGCTCCATCGCGATCCAGGAAGATCGCGGGTGAAGCGGGCTGCACCGCGAGCCCGATGGAAACGCGGCCTGAAGTGGCCTCGAGCGATAGCCCGACGGTTGGGCCATTCACCTCAAACGGAACCTGAATCTGCGTGCTGCCGGCCGACGAGTCGAGAATAGGGAACTCGAGGTCGCCCGCGCGTGCAGACCGCACCGCGCCGCCCAGGACGCTGACCAGTGATCCCGGTGCCGCGGGACGCGTGCTGAAGTCGGCGGCATTCACGAGTCGCAACGTGCGCGCGCGATGCGGCGCTGGCGCAGCGTAAACGCCATAGCCTTCGAGCGCGCTATATAGCTGGCTGCCGGTGGGATCGAGTTCCACGGCGGTGGCCCGCCCCGCCGGCAGGTTGCCACTCACCAACGTCCAATTCGACGGCGGACCGGCGGCCTCCAGATCTTCATGCGCAAAGTACACCCCGCGATCCGTCGCCACGTACACGGCGCCGGCTTCGCGGTCGGCGGCCACGCCATGCGCCGGAACATCGGGAAGATTGGCCGTCAGGTCGTCCCAGAATCCGCCGGTGTTGGTGGTACGAAGCACGTGACCACCCGCCGCGCCAACTGCGGCCAGCGCCACGCGCGGCGCTTGCGTGTCGACAAAAAAGTTTTCGATGGGACCATTGCCGGTGCGCGAAGGATTCCATGTGCGGCCGCGATCCAGCGAGACCCAAATGCGCCCATCGGAAGATCCGGCGTAGGCCACATCACCCGCCACGGCTGCAGCCGTGATCTCCGCCCCAAGCTGCGCTGAGTATGCACGGCGGGTTTCCGCGTCTCGCTGGCTGCGTGCATCGGGAATGGCCTGCCATGCAGAGGCCGCGCTGCTATTGCCCTGGGAAAGCTCAGCCGCGCCAACGCCGTCGATCTCGACTTCGACGCCGCGACCGTTCGCAGGAGTGGCCAGAATGCGCCGTACGGTCAGGTTCGGCAGGAAGCGATTCAACCCGTTCCACGACATCCCGCCATCCAGCGACCGCCACACACCTCGGTCGTTGGCCACGGTCAATTGGTTCGCATCGATGGGCGAAACCGCCAGGTCACGCTGCCCCGGCCCGATCACCGATTCGTCTTTGTATGCGGTCAGATTAGTCCACGTACGGCCGCCGTCTTCCGATTCGTAGACATGATCTGCCAGCGCATAAATACGGCGGGAATCGGCCGGGCTGGCGCGCAGCACGGCATTTGGCCTCGGTAGCCGCTCCGCAACAACGGCGCTCGCGGCATCGGACCGTGGCGCTGGAGCCGCCGCCGTCCAGTTTTCAAAATCGGCCGTTTCGAAGACTTTGCCGGAATGCGTGCGCGCATAAAGCGTGCGCCCATCCGGCGCGAACCATACGTTGTCCACTGGTCCAGTCGCCGGAGCGGCGAGCATTAATTCCACCGAACTGCTGCCCACCTTGCGCCAGTCCGGACGCAACGGTTCCGCCGTCTGACCCAGCGCCATCGCGCCGGCCAAGAGGCTCGCCGCGAGTAATCGCCTTCCCCGCCCGACTGTATCCACCTGACACATCGACGTGTCCTATTTTACCGCAGGGGCCCTGTCCCCTCCATTCAAAAGTGTTGTATTTACGATAGTTATCACAATTTTTTTTCTGCGGTGATCTAGTTGCTAAGCACCTATGATGCTAGACTAGGGGGCGAACGTGTCGGGAAGAAGGGAAAGCGCGCCCCGTCGTCACGGGATTGGGGGCAGATGGCTGGCCACGGCTGTCTGGCTCGGTGTGTGTGCCAGTGTGGGCCACGCCCAGGAAAACGCCGCGGCAAAAGTCGTCACGTTGAACGGGCAAGTGTCCGTGCTGCGTGACAACGCGCCTTGGGCGCTCAACGTCGGCGATTCTGTTCAACCGCGCCAAATCATCGTCACTGGTGCAGACGGATACGCCCTCTTGCAGGTTTCCGACGGCAGCACGTTCGAAGTATTCCCCAACTCACGCGTTATTTTCCGCGATAATCCCGGTAATTGGAAAGACCTGCTGGAAGTGTTCCTGGGCCGCGTGAAGGTACAGATCCAGAAGATCGGCGGCCAGCCGAATTACAATAAAGTCCGCACCCCCACCGCAGTCATTTCCGTGCGCGGCACCGTTTTTGACGTGACCGTCGAAGACGACGATGCCACGACGCTCGTGATGGTGGATGAAGGGCAGGTTGCGGTTCAGCACGCGCTGCTGCCGCGCGGAGATCCCAAAATCCTCAATCCGGGCGAGTGGCTTCGGGTCTACAAGAACCAGACGCTGAGCGCGACGACCGTCGATAGCGAAGGCAGGCTCGAACGGAGGTATCGCTGGGGCAGGTACGGTTGCCGAGGTGGGCATAAACTCCTCCAGGCTAGAATGATAGGCTCACTCGACCCCAAAAACAATCTACAATTTCGTGAATTGTTTGGGTA
>JBGPKX010000265.1:0-8660 GCA_041486185.1 Bryobacteraceae bacterium
ACGCCAGCGGAAGCGCGCGAGATGCTGGAACCCGTTCTGGACGTCGTTGCCTACGTTCACGGCCAAGGTTTCGTGCACGGTCACATCAAACCCGCAAACATCATGGCCGTCGAGGATCAACTGAAAATCTCAAGCGACGGGCTCTGCCGGATGGACGAATCGAGGGGCGGTTTAGGGAAGCCGGGTGTCTACGACGCACCGGAGATTGGGGGCAGAGAGATCTCGCCGGCTGCGGATGTTTGGTCGCTTGGCATGACGTTGGTCGAAGTCTTGACGCAGCATCTTCCTGTTTGGGAGGGGTCGGAACAAGGGGAACCGATACTGCCGGACACACTGCCGGCTCCCTTCCATGAATTAACGCGCCACTGTTTGCAACGGGACCTTCAGCGCCGATGGACAGTTGCTGACATTGTGGCGCACATGCGGCAGACCTCCCCAGCGCTCCAGGGCCGGACAGCTGCCAGTCCGCAGGCGGCGTTCGCGAAGTCGCGTTATGTTGTGCCGGCGGTGGCGCTCGGGTTGGTGCTGGCGGCTGTACTGGGAGGTCCCAGACTGTTCAACCGTCAGCGAGCCCCTTCCACCGTGGCGAAAGAGCCGTGGATTCAGCCAGAACCGGCACGGAAGCCGCTAACGCCTGAAATGGGGCAGTCCGCGCAGAGAACCGCCGACAAAAAGGAAAGTTCTCCCCACGCCGGTCCAGGTCAAACTCCGGTCCAATCCAAGGCTGGGCCATCGACACCCACCGTGGGTCATGTGCCGGGGAAGGTCGTTCATCAAGTCCTGCCAGACGTACCTCGGAAGGCGAGAGACACCATTCGAGGCAAGGTGAGGGTGGGCGTAAGGGTCCGGGTTGATCCGTCAGGCAGCGTGGTGGGAGCGAAGCTCGATTCTGCCGGACCGAGCAGATATTTTGCGGGGTTGGCGTTGAACGCGGCGCGCCGTTGGAAATTTGATCCAGCGAAGGTTGATGGAAGGAATGTTTCGAGTGAATGGATCCTGCGATTCGAGTTTGGGAAGGCCGGAACTAAGGTTCTTTCGGTGCGGGCAGCTCCTTAGCGACGCGGTGATGCACCAAGCTCTCTTGTGTTGCGTTCGCGGTTGCTGGCTCCCTTCCTGAACAAACGGAGCCATCTCCCGGTCCAATCCCACGCTTGACACCCGCCCCGCCTTCGACGCATACTTCCATAGACATCTAGGAAACATGAGCAAAGCCAATCCGGACGTGCTTCAGGGCACGCTCGACCTGTTGATCCTGAAAACGCTCGCGCGCGGCCCGCAGCATGGCTATGGTATCGCCTGTCACATCCAGCAGGTGTCGGATGAGGTGCTGCGCGTGGAGGAAGGATCGCTATACCCGGCGCTGCACCGGATCGAGCAGGCAGGCTGGATCGGTTCCGAGTGGGGGACTTCGGAAAACAATCGCCGAGCGAAGTACTACCGGCTGACTGCGGTGGGTCGCAAGCAACTGGCCAAGGAAGAGGAGAACTGGAACCAGCTAACGCGGGCAGTGGCGAAGGTGTTGCGGTTCGCCTGAGGAGTAGGGATGTCCTTGATCAATCGGCTGCTCGGCTCGTTTCGCAAGAACAAGCTGGAAGATCAGCTCAATGACGAGCTGCAGTTCCACATTGAGATGCGGATGCAGGAGTTCGTAGCCAGCGGTATGGCACCCGAAGAGGCCCGGCACAAGGCTCAGCGGTTGTTCGGTAACCAAATGCTCCTGAAGGAGAGGACTCGGGACATGGACACCATCGGTTGGATTGAAACATTCGGGCAGGACTTGCGCTATGGCGCTCGGATACTGGCGAAAAATCCCGGCTTCACCACGGTGGCGGTACTGACGCTGGCGCTCGGCATCGGTGCCAACACGGCGATTTTCTCAGTAGTGAATGGCGTGCTGCTCAATCCCCTGCCTTATTGGCAACCTGATCAGCTCGTCGCGCTCTACTCGGGCACAACCGAAGGTGATAGGGGGATCAGTTCCTACCCCAACTTCCTGGACTGGGCGCGAAACAATCGGTCGTTTTCCGCGCTCGCCGCTTATCGGCCAGACAGTTTCAACCTCGCCGGGATGGGCGAGCCTGAACGCGTTCCCGCGGAGATGGTCTCCGCCAGCTTTTTCCCACTCCTGGGTGTGCAGCCGATTCTGGGCCGGACGTTTCTTCCGAATGAAGACCAGTTGGGCTCGGCGCCGGCGGTGCTGATCAGCGATGGTTTCTGGAAACGCAATTTCGGCTCCTCGCCTGGCGCGCTGGGAAAAGTGCTCACGTTGAACGGCGTTACATATACGATCGTCGGCGTGATTCCGCCTAATTTCCGTTATCACGCCAGGAATTTCCAGCACAGCGATGTGTACGTTCCCATAGGCCAGTGGAATGAGCCCACCTTCCATGACCGCAAAGTCAGCAACGCCATGAATGTGGTCGGCCGGCTGAAGCCCGGCGTCACTTTCGACCAGGCGAGTGCCGATATGAAAGCGCTCGCGCGGCATCTGGCCGGCGAGTATCCGGAGGCGAACAAAGGCCTAGGCATCACGCTGGTTCCGCTCAAACGGGACGTTGTGGGAGATATCCGGCCGACTCTGCTGATTTTGCAAGCTGCCGTAGGTTTTGTGCTCTTCATTGCGTGCGTGAACATCGCGAATCTCTTGTTGGCGCGCTCGCGGGGCCGCACGCGTGAACTAGCCATTCGTACCGCGCTGGGCGCGAGCCGGGGCCGCGTCGTCCGGCAACTCCTGACCGAAAGCATCCTGCTCGCGATGGCCGGCGGTGGCTTTGGCGTCCTGATTGCATCCTGGGGAACGCAGGCGGCGCTCAAAGTACTGCCGGAGGTGCTGCCGCGGGCCGAGGAAGTCCGACTGGACGGGCGCGTGCTGTTGTTTATGGTCGCCGCTTCCGTGCTGGCGGGAATTTTGTTTGGATTGGCGCCGGCGCTCAGGACCTCGCGGCCCGATCTTCATAAAACGCTCAAAGAAGGAGGGCGCGGATCGAGTGGCGCGCGGCATCGGACCCAGAGCGTTTTCGTGGTGGTTGAAATGGCGCTCGCGCTCGTCCTGCTGGCCGGCGCAGGACTGATGATTCGCAGTCTTGCCAAGCTCTGGAGCGTCGATCCCGGATTCGATTCCCACAACGTGCTAGCCGCCCAATTGTCGTTTCCCTCCGCGATCGGCCCTCCGGACGCCGTTCGAGCCATTTGGCGCCAGATCAACAATAGGCTCGATGCCATTCCTGGGGTCAAGGCTGCTTCCCTCAGCGCCGGAGCCATGCCCATGGGAGGCGATACCCAGATACCGTTCTGGCTCGAAGGGCAAGCAAAACCATCGACCTTTCCCGAGATGAAATGGGCACTCAGTTATTTCGTCCAACCGGACTATTTGAAAGTCATGCGGATTCCGCTCGCGCGCGGCCGCTTTATTACGCCGGAAGACAAGGAGCATTCGCCGTTCGTGATCGTCATCGACGATCAGTTTGCGCGCGCATATTTCAGTAATGACAATCCTATCGGCCGGCGCGTCAACATCGATATCCTGAACGCGACGGCGGAAATCGTAGGCGTCGTCGGGCACGTGAAACAATTTGGTCTCGACCGGGACTCAACCTCACCGATCCAGGCGCAGTGCTATTTCTCGGTTTTCCAGATTCCGGACAAGTTCATGCCGATGGCGGCCGGAGACGTTGGAGTTGCGGTCCGGACCGCAGGAACGCCGCTAGCACAAGTCGGCGCCATTCGGGACGCACTAAACCAGATCAATGGCGATCTGGTGATGTACCGTACCCAAACGATGGACGGAATCATTTCCGACTCGCTTGCTGAGCGGCGCTTCTCGATGATTCTCCTGGGAACCTTCGCCACACTCGCGCTCATCATGTCATGCGTCGGCATCTACGGCGTGATTTCGCATCTCGCCAACCAGCGGACGCATGAAATCGGCATCCGCATGGCGCTCGGCGCCGAGCGGCGGGATGTGCTCCGCATGGTGCTTGGGGAAGGGGCGAAGATGACGCTCTTGGGTGTTGCCATCGGCCTCGTAGCCGCTTTTGGCCTCACGCGTCTTCTGGCAGCGATGCTCTTCGGCGTCAGCGCACATGACCCCCTGACTTTCGCCGGGGTTGCGGGCCTCCTGACTCTGGTGGCGCTCGCCGCTTGCTACATTCCCGCGCGGCGGGCAATGAGAGTCGATCCGATGGTCGCACTGCGATACGAGTGAACGATGTCCTGGATACGCCGCCTTCGCTCCTTGTTTGAAAAACAGAAGCTGGAGGATCAGCTCAACCAGGAATTGCAATTCCACATCGAGATGCGGACGCAGGAGTTCGTGGCCAGCGGCATGGCACCAGAAGAGGCCCGGCACAAAGCTCAGCGGTTGTTCGGTAACCAAATGCTCCTGAAGGAAAGGACACGGGACATGGACACAGTCGGCTGGATTGAAACGCTTGGGCAGGATCTGCGGTATGCGTTGCGGATGTGGCGGAAGAATCCGGGATTCACGGCGGTGGCGGTGCTCTCACTGGCGTTGGGGATAGGAGCGAACACCTCGATTTTCAGTGTGCTCGATGAAGTTTTGTTGCGGTCGCTGCCGGTCAGGAATCCGGGTGAACTGGCGCTGCTCACGCTGACCGCTTCCGATCAAGAAAATGATGCGAACGTGGGTGGTGCCATGCTGCGAGAAGTTTTTGGCAACGAGGCTCCGCTCTCGTACCCGCTCTATCGCGCGCTACGGGATTCCAATCAAGTCTTCTCGGGTCTGGCGGCAGGCTTCAAACCGACGAGCGTCGATATGGCCACGCACGGCCGGACGAGCGCTGCATCCTCGCCTGGCGCGCAAGCGGAGCTGGTTTCCGGCAACTACTTCTCGGTGCTCGGTGTGGAACCGATGCTGGGCCGCGTTCTGGAGGCCGGTGACGATCGAGTTCCCGGAAGCGGGGGCGCGCAGGGCCCGGTGGTGGTGCTGAGCTACCGATTCTGGCAGAGGCATTTCGCGCTCGATCCGGCGGTGCTGGGCACCTCGATCCGGCTGAATGGGGCACTGTTCACGGTCGTAGGCGTCGCCCGGCAGGGATTCGATGGTGACTCGGTGGGAAGCCCCAGTGACCTCTGGGTACCGGTCGCCCTGATGACAAAGCTATCGCCGCAGATGGACCCCGAACACGGCGCACCTTGGTTTACGGCTATCGGCCGGCTCAAAGCGGGCGTCACTCGCAGGCAGGCGCAAGAGGCCATGCAGGCACTCCTGCAGCACGTGCCCGAGGCGGCCACTTTTGGCATGAATCCAGCCTGGTTCACAATTCGTGTCAAGGACGGCAGCAAGGGCATATCCAGTCTGCGCGCGCGGCTCTCCGTCATCCTGATTATTCTGATGAGCGCGGTAGCGCTGGTGCTCCTGATCGCTTGTGCCAATCTGGCTACGCTGTTGCTTGCCCGCGCGGCCGCACGGCGGAGAGAAATTGCAGTACGACTCTCGATTGGCGCGGGGCGCGCGCGGCTGGTACGCCAGCTCTTCACGGAGAGTCTGCTGCTGGCGGTGATTGGGGGCATTGCCGGTTTGTTCCTGGCGCGATGGGGAGCAGCGCTGCTGGTTGCACTCATCTCCGGCGATTCTCCAGATGTGCTCGCGGGCGTCAACGCAGACGTTCACATTCTGGGATTCGCGATTGCGATTACGCTCGTCTCAGCCGCGCTGTTTGGACTGGCCCCGGCGCTGCAGGCGACCCGGGTAGATCTTACTTCCGCTCTGAACGATGCCTCGCGCGGGTCCCAAAGCCGGCATGGGAGAAGGGCGGGCGGTCTTCTGATTGCGGTGCAAGTGGCGCTCTCGGTGGTGCTGCTCATTGGCGCGTCGTTGTTCGTGCGCACACTTCGCAATCTGCAGAGCCTGGACATCGGTTTCAATCGGCAACAAACTCTGCTGATTAACTTCGATCTCGGCGACGAGAGCTATCGCAGCGCTAAGCTGGCAAGGTTTGCTGGCGATCTGGAGCGGCGCATTCGCGTGCTGCCCGGAGTACTTTCCACCGGCGCCGCCACCACGACGCCATTCGCGCTCAACTATGCCGGCAGCCCGGTGACGGTGCCCGGATACGTGGCGCGTGCGGACGATCCACCATATATCACATGGAACCTGGTTGGGGCAGACTTCTTTCGCAGCGCCGGGCTTCCGCTGATTGCGGGGCGTGAGTTTGACCGGCGGGATGTGGATCGTGGATCAGAGCGGGGGGAAGGCGTGGCTGGACCGGGGTTCGTCGCGGTTGTCAATCAAGCTTTCGTCCGAAAGTTCTTCAGTGGCCAGAACCCGCTGGGGAAGCACTTCACTATGCGACGGAACACGGATGTCGAGATCGTGGGCGTGGCGAAGGATGTCAAGTATGAAAGCTTGCGCGAGCAGACCGCGCCTATGATTTACTTGCCGACGACGCAGGATCTGTTCCACTGGCGCGATCTCAGCCTGGTGGTGCGTTTCACCGGTGCGCCGCGCGACGCTGCCCCGCTGATTGCGGCGATTCGCTCCGAGGTAGGTCAAGCGGCTGTGGGCGTACGGATCTCCGCCATTCAGACGCTGCAGAATCTGGTGGATCGTTCCTTGCTCGAAGAGCGCCTGGCGGCGGACCTTTCGAGTATCGCGAGCGCACTGGCGTTGCTTCTGGTGTCGATTGGCCTGTACGGCGCGGTGGCGTACGCGGTCACCCGGCGCACCCGGGAGCTAGGTATTCGCGTGGCGCTAGGGGCGCATCGGAAAGACATTTTCTGGATGGTGCTGGGGGAAACGCTCACGACGGTCATTGCGGGGATCGCGGTGGGTGTGCCGATGGGCCTCGCTGCCGTACGCCTGATCTCGGCTAAACTGTTCGGCGTCAGAGCGGCAGATCCCGTCGCGGTCACGGTTGCGGTTTTGATGATGATCTCGGTGGCGGCAGTCGCCAGTTTTCTTCCAGCGCGGCGTGCGGCGAAGGTGGACCCGATGGTGGCGCTGCGGTATGAATAGAGGCTCGGTGCGCGTCTCGCTACACGACGGTAACGCGCGTCGATAACAGCGCTCTGCTTACGCCCGCCGTGACTCGATCGCCCGGTCGAGAATCACCGAACTGTTTGAGGCTGACTTCTCGAAAGTGGACAGACTCCACGCCGACGACAGGCTTGCCGTGGTCTTTCCGGACAGCCATCAGGTCTACGATGCCGACTGACTCGCCGCCTGCTTCTCCACAGAATGTGACGAGTTGCCAGCGGGTCCGCGATAGCACCCGTCGGATACGCACTTTCGTCATAATCACGGTCCATCGCGCGGTACGCGAGGCCTTCTGCTGTGCCTTGTGCTAGTTCACCGGCATCGGACACCACTATACAATGTGATACCAGCACCGGCGGAACTGTTAATATGAACCTTACCGGTCTGGTTTGTTTCTAACCGTCGGGGTTCTGCCTCGCGACTCACTTCGTGATGACTTTCCGCTTCGCTCGGAGGCCCTTGTTGCCAGACGTTCCGCCGTCCGCTTCTTCGCCGCTGCCATAGATGCTTTTTTCGCGCGGGCCTTTCGCTCCTCAGCTGTCATGTTCTTCGCTGCCGTCATGCCGCCGAGCTTGCCGTAAGCCTTGCCCATGCTTCTGAGGTATTCGAGTACTTCCGGCGGTATTCGTTTGGCCATACGTTGATGGTAGCAGCTAACGAGGGTAAGGTGGGCCGGTTTTGGTACGAAGGATCTACGACAAGCACCGGGTGTATACTGGCTCGTAACCCGGAGCCAGAACGTAAGTCTGTTTTGAGGAGATATTCCATGCCACGATTCTGCCTGGTATCTGCCCTAGGGATCGCGATGTTAGCCTACATCGCACTCGGCCAGCAAGCCTCAACCGCAGGGCCTTACAAGCTGCTCAAGAGCGCCAAAGTTGGCGGCGCAGGCGGTTTTGATTATGTCTACGCGGACGACGCCGGACGCCGGCTGTACATTCCGCGCACTGGCACTTCTCCCCGAATCACGGTCTTCAATCTGGATACGCTGGAGCCCGTTGGCGAAATCCCAAATGCCAACGCGCGTGGAGTTGCTGTCGACCCCAAGTCAAACCACGGATTCGGGAGCAGCAAACCCGTCGTGATGTGGGATACCAAGACGCTCGCAACGATTAAGACCATCGATGTGGAAGGAGGCCCGGACGGCATTCTCTTTGACCCATTTAACGGGCGAATCTGGGTGTTCAGCCATCGCACGCCTAACGCGACAGTGATCAGCGCGACGGATGGTTCCGTGGTGGGCACGGTTGACCTGGGTGGAGCGCCAGAGCAGGCTGTCACCGACGGCAAAGGCCATTTGTATGTCGATATTGAAGACAAGGACAACATCGCCGTCGTGGACGCCAAGACACTGACGACTACCGCCCATTACGACCTTGCCGGGAAGGGTGGCGGGCCGGGCGGGCTGGCATTTGATGTAGAAAATCATATTCTCTTCGCCGCTTGCCACGATCCGGCGACGATGGTGATTCTCAACGCCGACAACGGGAAAATCCTTGCTACTCTGCCGATCGGCAAGGGTGTTGATGGCGCCATGTTCAACCCCAATACCATGGAAGCATTCAGCTCGCAGGGCGATGGCACGCTAACTGTCATTAAAGAAAACAGCCCGAGCAGCTTTGCCGTGGTGCAGAACGTACCGACGATGCGGAGCGCCAAGACG
>JBGPKX010000266.1:0-8611 GCA_041486185.1 Bryobacteraceae bacterium
ATCATCGACAGTATGATACGTCGCACTTTTTTGCAGGCCGCGGCGGCGGCTCCGGTGGCACTAGCTGCCGGCTTGCACGAGGATCTGCCCAAATATCGCGTGGCGAGCCGGTTCCAGCCTTCCGCCCATCCCGGTATGCCAGGACTTTATCCGGGCAAAGTGGCCCGGGTACACGCCGAGAAATCCATCGATCCGAATTCCGAGAAGGTGGACGTCCCGACGGTGCGCGAAATGATTTCTCAAGGCATGCGCGCGCTCACCGGCGACGCCGACCCGCGCGATAGCTGGGCGCGCTTGTTCGCACCGGCGGACGTGGTAGGCATCAAGGTGAACTGCTCCGGCGCGCCCAGCATCATGTCGACTCCCGAGGTGGTGGGGGAAATCGTACGCAACCTGGGCTTGGTGGGGGTGAAGCCGGAGCAAATCTGGATCTATGAGCGCTTCAAGAATCAGGTCGACAGCGTGCATTACGACCGCTACGTCCCCGCGGGTGTGCACATATGGACCGCCGAGCAGTCGCGCGGCACGATCTTGAATTACGATCCGAAGACCTATGTGGACGTGAATTTTTTCGGCGAGGACGATACACGGTCCAACCTGGTGCGCCTCGTGTCCGAACAGTTCACCAAGATCATCAATGTGCCCAATATGAAGGACCACGGCGCCGCGGGCGTTACGGGCTGTCTGAAAAATATCGCCTACGGGAGTTTTTCCAACGTGGCGCGCTCCCACTCCGGGTTCAAGACCAACACGTATTCCTTTATCGGCACGCTGGCCAGCGTGGAACCGCTTCGCTCGCGCACAGTGCTGGCGATTATGGACGGGTTGCGCGGCGTGTGGCACGGCGGGCCGTTCTCGCCTTCGCGAAAGTTCCGCTTCTATCCCAAGCAGATGATGTTTGGTACGGATCCGGTGGCCGTCGACCGGCTGCTGATTGACGTGATCGATGACAAACGCAAGGCCGAGCACGCCACCTCCGTCTGGGACCGCTCGATGGCGCATATTAAGAGCGGCCAGGGCTATGACGATAACCCGAGTATCGACCGGTTCGTCCGCGAGCCGGGCCACATCGAATACGCGGCGAAACTCGGATTGGGTGTCTATGACATCGAGAAGATTCAGGTCAGGAATATCGAAATCTGATGCTTGCGTTTTTTTTGGCGGCGATCCTGCCGTGGCTTTATTGGGATCAGGGCGCGGCAACGGCGGGAACCATCAAACAGGCTGGGATTGAGCGGCTGTACGTACCCGCGGATCAGGAGGCAGCGTGGAAGTCCGCGGGGTTTGACGCGCGCGCGTTTGATGCGGCGAAGTTTCTGAAACTCCCGGCGCCGGGTGTGAAGTACCGGATGGATGTAGCCTCTGCGACCAACGTTCCCTGGGTTGACGCGAACGGATGGCGCTTCGAGCGGGGCGGCGCTCACCAGTATTACTACGATGTGCCCTGGCGGAAAGCCCCATTGGCCGCGGCGGAGGCGTTCGCTTATGGCGTGGAGGCGGTGATTCATGCGGAGCCGCGGGACCTGCCGGCGCTCGGGCGGATGCTGGCTTTCCTGCGAAGCCTCGATGGCGCGGAACTACCGGCTCTGGCCAATATCGGAATCATCGACGATGGCTCGCCGCAGACCGGCGAAGTTCTGAATCTGCTGGCGCGGCGGAATCTGCTGGCGCGGGTCGTCAGAGCGCCTGATCCGAAATATGATGTGAACGTGCAGATCGGCACCAAGGATTACCCGAAGGCGGCGACCGCCGACCCCTCTGCGTTTGCGTCGCTGCTCCGCCAGAAGCTCACCGACGAGAAGAGGCTGCTGCGCCTTTACGGCAGCGACGTGGTGCTCGCGCGGCTGGCTGGGGATGGCGCGCGGGCGCGCGTGCATCTGATCAATTATGGTGGCGGAAAAGTAGAAGGTCTGCGCGTACGGGTGCGCGGCGCCTATGCGCACGGCGCGCTGGCGGCATTCGGAGTCAAGAATGCCATGCTCATGGATTACAATGTGGCGGAAGGCGGGACGGAGTTCACTGTTCCCGAGATGGATGTGTACGCGGTGGTGGATTTGAAGAAATAGCCGCGAATGGATGCGAATCAACGCGAATAAAAGCTATGCCGATTTCAAGACGAGAGTTCATTGCGGGTTCGGCGGCGGCGCCTCTGGTCCTGCAGGCGCAAAAGCGCCCAAAGCTGGCGGCGGTTTGCACCATTTATTTCCGCATGTCGCACGCGCAGCACATTGTCGGCCGGTTTCTCGAGGGTTACGGCTGGAACAGCGAGCACCATCATCCGCCCATGGATTTGCTGTCGCTGTACGTGGATCAGATAGGCAAAGACGACTTGAGCCGGGAGCGCGCCGCGCGCCTTCCCGCGATGAAGATGTACCCCACGATTGCCGAGGCACTAACGCTGGGCGGCGGCAAGCTGGCGGTCGACGGCGTTGTGCTGGTGGGCGAGCACGGCCGTTATCCCCGTAACGAAAAGGGACAAACGAAGTATCCGCGCTATGAATTTTTTCAGCAGATCGTGAAAGTGTTTCGCGATAGCGGACGCTCCGTGCCGGTGTTCAGCGACAAGCACCTCTCGTGGAACTGGGATTGGGCGAAAGAGATGTACGACACGGCGCACAGCATGGGGTTCCCGTTTATGGCCGGCTCCAGCCTGCCTGTGACCTGGCGGACGCCGTCGCTCGAAATGCCGGATGGCGCGCGCGTTCAGGAGGCGCTGTGCGTTTGCTATGGCGGCGTGGACAGCTACGACTTTCACGGTCTGGAAACGATTCAGTGTATGGTGGAGCGCCGCGCCGGCGGTGAAAGCGGCGTCAAGTGGGTGCAGGCATATCGTGGCGAGAATTTCTGGAAGGCCTATCAAGGCAGTGTGTGGTCTCACGATCTGATGGAAGCCGCGCTGGCGCGTAGCCATACGCTGACGCCCGCGCGCGAAGGTTTCAACGACATCTTCCCCAGCTTCGATGACATGCGCCGGATGGTAAAAGATCCCGTGGCTTACCATTACGAACACGAAGATGGTCTCAAGTGCACTATGCTGCTGATGGATGGCCTGGTGAAAGACTTCAATTTCGCGGCGAGGCTGGAAGGGCGCGCCGAACCGTTCTCGACGCAGATGTATCTGCCCATGCCGGACGGGCGCACCACGCTGGCTAATTTCTTCAGCCCACTGGTCAACAACATGGAGAAGATGTTTCTGACGGGCAGGCCTACGTATCCCGTGGAACGCACGCTGCTGACCACGGGACTGACGGCGGCGGGAGTAGAGAGCCTCTACCGCAAGCAGGCGCGTTACAACACGCCGCATCTGCGCATCGCGTACCAGCCGGCAAAAGAGTCGACCTTCTGGAGAACTTAAGTGCCGAAACGGATTGCGGTTATCACAACGGTTTATCGATACCTCACGCACGCACAGCATGAGGCGGACCGGATTCTGGTGGGTTACCCGCACAACGGAACCTGGCACCGCCCGGACCTGAAGATTGTTTCGCTTTACGTGGATCAGAAACCGGAAGGCGACCTGAGCCAGGCGCGGGCGCGCGAATTCGAGTTTCAGGTGTATCCGACGATTGCCGAAGCGCTGCGCTGCGGCGGAGACAAGCTGGCGGTGGACGCCGTCATGATTATCGGCGAACACGGGCACTACCCGCGCAACCCGAAAGGCCAGATCCTCTATCCGCGCTACGAGTTCTTCAAGCAGTGCGTGGACGTTTTCGAGAAAGACGGCAAGGCGGCGCCGGTATTCAACGACAAGCACCTTTCGTACAGTTTCGAGAAAGCCAAATGGATGGTGGACGCTTCCAAGCGGCTGCGGTTCCCCATGCTGGCGGGCTCTTCGGTGCCGGTGACGTGGCGGCTGCCGGATATGGATCTGCCGCTCGGCTGCGAGGTCGAGGCCGCGCTCATGGTGGGCGAGGGCGGTTCGGACGCCATGGATTTCCACGCGCTTGAAGGCTTGCAGTGCATGGTGGAGCGGCGCAAGGGCGGCGAGACGGGCGTGCGCGCCGTGCAGTTGATCGAAGGCGCCGCTGTCTGGAAAGCCGGCGATGAAGGCCGGTGGCCGAAGGAACTGCTTACGGCGGCGCTGTCACGCAGCGATACGCCGCAAGGGCTGACGGTGAAGGACGGCCGCACGCAGGATCTGGTGCACAATGGCGAACTGCCGAAACTCGTGAAAAATCCGTGGGCGTATTTCATCGAGTACGCCGATGGGCTCAAGGCCACGCTGCTGATGCTGGACGGGGCGGTAACGGATTTCAACTTTGCGGCGCGCGTGAAGGGGCTGGGCCTGCAATCCACTCAGTTCCTGCTGACGCCGGAGCCGAACGTGACATATTCGGCTTGTCTAGTGGGTAAGGTCGAGGAAATGTTCGTCAGCGGCCGGGCGCCGTATCCGGTGGAGCGGACGCTGCTGGTAAGCGGGATCCTCGAGAGTTGCCTGACGTCGCGAATGCAAGGCCACCAGCGGTTGGAGACGCCGCATCTCAACGTGAGATATCAGGCGCCGCGCGAGAGCCAGCACTGCCGGGCGTGATCCGCACGCTTCTTAGTGCGCGGGCTTGGCGGGGGGCGATTCCGGCTTCCTGACCTCGGCAGCTTTCGCGGGCGCGGGCTTGCCCTCCAATGACTTCTCGCCCGGCGTCTTGGCCTCAGCGGCTTTCTCCGCCTGCGAGTTGCCCTCGGCCGACTTCCCGCCGGGAGGACCCCCGGGTTGGGCGTTCAGGTATTGAATGATAATCGAAACCCGCCGGTTCGAGGCGTTGGTCGCGTCGTTTGGCATACGCAGGTGCTGGTCGGCGAAGCCTCGCACCTGCGCAACTTGATCCGGCCGCAAGCCTCCAATGGCTTGCATGAGGTTGCGGGCAGAATTCGCCCGGTCGGCGGAAAGCTCCCAGTTGCTGTAGGCCGTGCCGCCGGAATAGGGTATCGCATCCGTGTGACCTTCGATCAAAACTGTATTGGGCAGTTTGCCGACTTGTTCCGCCAACATCACAAGCAGATCCCTCCCGCGTTCAGTCGGGTGGGCGCTGCCACTCTCGAAGAACATGCCGGTTTCGTTCTCGATTAATTCTACGCGCAGGCCTTCGTTGGTGATCGTCAGCTCCACGTTGTTCTTCATCTGCTGGAACATGGGGATGGTCTTCATGGCCTGTTCCAGTTTCTCTCGAAGGTGGTGCAAGTCGTCTTTATTTACGACGACGCTTTCTCCCGCGCCCGCCATGGCACTGCCCGCCAGCTTGCCACTACCGGTTGGATCTTTGAAGTAGCTTTCCACTGCCTTCTTGACCTTGATGTTGCTGTTCAGGAGCCAGAGCACGATGAACAGAGCCATCATCGCCGTGACAAAATCGGCATAGGCGACTTTCCAGGCGCCGCCATGATGGCCGGCGTGATGGCCTTTTTTCTTGATGACTATGACTGGAGCAGCGGAGTTCTCGGGTTCGGGCATGGATTCAGGCGCTCTTTTTGGCCTCGGGCGCGGGGGCTTCTCCCAGCGTCGCGGCGGCGGCGCCCGGCTTGCTTTTGCAGTTTTGTTCCATTTCCTGGAACGTGGGCCGCACCTCGGCGGGAATGGTCCGGCGTGCGAACTCGATGGATAGAATCGGTGCGGAGCCCCGGACGAAAGAGGCGATGCCGACCCTTAGGCAATGGTAGAACTGGGCTTCGGCCTCGTTGGCCTTGGTCATATTAGCCGCCAGCGGGCCAAGGAATCCGTAACACAACAGGATGCCGAGAAAAGTACCGACGAGCGCGGCGGCCACTTTGTGTCCAATTTCTTCCGGCGGCCCACCGAGCGCTCCCATGGTGATCACCACGCCCAGCACTGCCGCGACAATCCCCAAACCCGGCAGAGAGTCCGCCACGGTGGAAAGCGCTGCAACGGGAGCATTGGCGCTCTGGTGGTGGACTTCCATGTCCATTTCCATCATCTGGTCCAGCTCAAATGAGCCCACGCCGCCGGTGATGTACATCCGCAGGGTGTCGCAGACGAAGTGAAGTGCATGGTGATTGTTGAGGAACTTGGGATACTTCTTTGAAGACTTCGCTCTTCTTCGGCTCCTCGATGTCGGACTCAAGCTTTACGGCGCCATGCTTGCGCGCGTACTGGAACAGTTCGTTCAACATCTTCAGGTGATCGAGATAGAACGCCTTGGAAAATGCGCTGGGCAGAAATACGCCGATGGCACCTTTGCCCATACGGATGATGGTGCCTAACGGGTTGGCAATGAATACCGTGCCTAAGGCGGCGCCGCCGATGATGACCAGCTCAGCCGGCTGCATGAGCACCATCAGATTGCCGTGTTCCATCAGGTAGCCACCGACTATGCCGCCGACGACGACTAATATGCCGATGATTACAAACATGCGCGGTTGGAGACCCCACTGGGGGTCACATAGAACTATCGGTCCTAGCCCGTACGGCACTTTAGCGTTGGGGCAAGAAAAACGCCGCCAGCGCGGAAGATTCTGAGAAGCGTCAGCCGCCGGCGCTCAAAGCCGGAGGGCGGCTGGACAGGAATTTGCCCTGAGGATTATACGAGAGGGTAATTTGCTCCGGAATGGTCAGTTCGTGGTTGCCGGTCGCGGGATCGATCGCTTCCCGATACGGAATACCTTTGATCTCGAGATACTTTAGCGCTCCACGCAGAGTTCCCTGCTCGCGCATCATGCTGGCGATACGATAGGCCTTTTGGCGTACGGCCCGGTGCTGTTCTCTGGCAAGCTGGCGGTATTCCAGGCCACTCAACCGCTGACTCAGCTTTTCGCGAATGCGCTTGTCCAATGGGTTACACAATACCGTCTTGTGTGGGGGCCGGTCAAGCGGGGCAACCCGCAGACATTTCTATCGACGGGGCGCGACTAAAATTGCGTGATCCGCGTCACCGTCAGCCTCCGGCTGGCAAGACTTTGCCGGTTGGCAGGATTCTGACAGTAGCGCAGTGCGCAACCCATTGATTCGGCACAATAGGCCGTCTGTCGACTAGTGGTATGCAAAGTGCGTTAGTGGGTTAGCGTCGCCCTTCCAAAGGGCATTGGGCACAGCCCTGACGCCGCCACCTCGAATGCTGGAGAAGCCTCATGCAATTGCAGACACTGATATCCCGGTTCATCAGCCCCACCCTCAACAACAGCGATCCTACCGCCCACAGCCATCCCGGCGCCGACCGTGCCAAAGCTGCCGCCGCCGGCCATATCGATGACCGCTTGTACATTCGCTCGCGGATCACCGCCCGATTTGATGTCTGCTGGCAGGAGGTCCCGGGTGGGAAGAAGCAGGCGCAAGCGCGCGGCGTCGATATGAGCAGCGCAGGTGCAGCGGTATTGTCGACGGTACCCATCAGGGTCGGCTCTGCCGTGTACCTTCATTCCAAAGATATGCAGCTGATGGGAAACGCAACCGTGCGGCACTGTACGTCGCGAAAGTCTAGATTTCTCATTGGCCTCGAATTCCGTGGCCCCCTGCTCCGGTCTTTCTAGCAACGCGCCGAATTCTCTTCGCCGGCAGCCGGCGCCCTACCTGTTGAGCCGCGCAACAACGGTGCCCGTGACCGCCAGCCCCATGGTTTCGAAGACGATCGGTTTCAGCGCCAGAACTCAGGCATCGCCTCCACAGAGTAGTGGATCAGAAACGTGGCGACGGCTCTCGGAACCCTTAATTCGCGAGGCAAAGAACTGACCTATTCCGAATGGTTTGCCGCTAGAATGGCCTAATGGGCATACGCGGCGGCGCATGGCTCCTGCTCCTCGGGGGCGCCATGATGGGCCAAACCTTTAATAATCAGACTGTCACCGGCAAATATAATTTTCGCCACCTGTCATTTGCGACGGATACGTCGGAAAACCTCACTGATATTCGCAGCCTGTGGGGCTCTATCAATTTCGACGGAAACGGGAATTATGGATTCAGCGGGCAGTCGGCCGTGGGCGCCACCGTACCAGTGGCGCTGACGGGGAGCGGGACCTATTCGATCACCCCGGCGGGGATGGTCACACTCACCAATCCGCAAAACAACACGCTCAAGCTGAATGCCCGCTGGGGTATGGTTTCCCAACCGGCGGTTATCCTGTTTGGAATGCAACCGGGCGAGGCCATGCTCATCGGCTCGAGCACCGAGAACAGCGGCAACACCTTTGACTTGTTCATCGCGATCCAGGCGGACCAGAGCGCTTCGAATGGCATGCTCACAGGCAGTTATTCCGCCTCCACCCTGGCCTTCCCTTCCGGCTTGGCCGCGCAGGTGAGGTGTGCGCAATTCAATTTGCAGGCCAACGGGCAGGGTGGGTTCGCCACCATTTCGGTGAGCGGCCACGGCGCGAATCTTTCTTCCGGCGCGTTCACGGCACAGACCGTCGTGGGCGGCAGTTACACCGTGCAGGCCGATGGCAGCGGTTCGGCCATTTTTCCGCTGCAGTCCGGCTTGACCAGCGCGACGCAGATCCTCGGCGGAAATGAGACCATCTACGTTTCTTCGCAAGGCAACGTGATACTCGGCGGGTCGAACGACGGCGGCACGGAGGACATCTGGGTGGGATTCAAAGCCGGCAACGGCCTCACATGGACGGACAAGTTCTGGCATGCCGGCCTGCGCTTCGAGAGCCCAGGTAACGCCAG
>JBGPKX010000267.1:0-8602 GCA_041486185.1 Bryobacteraceae bacterium
AGCTGGCCATGAGCTGCACGATCCGCGTGGCGTCTCCCAACGCCAGGTTCGGCCAGCCGGAGGTCAAGCTCGGGATCGTACCGGGCTACGGCGGCACGCAGCGGCTGCCGAGGCTGGTGGGGCGCGGGATCGCGCTCGAGATGCTGATTTCGGGCGAGATGATCGACGCGGTCGAGGCCTACCGCATTGGACTCGTGAACTACGTGACGCCCGCCGAAGATCTGCTGACTTTCTGCCGCTCGTGGCTCGACAAAGTGCTGTCCAATGGTCCGAAGGCCGTCGCGCTGGCCATGGAAGCGGTGGATGTGGGCCTCGATTGCGGTCTGGATCAGGGCCTGCGCTTCGAAGCGGCGGCGTTCGGACTCACGGCCGCCACCGAAGATCGTCGCGAAGGCACGCGCGCATTTCTCGAAAAGCGCAAGCCGGCGTTCGCGGGAAGATAGAACATGCCCAGCACGATCATCGAAGGAGATCTTTCGGCCAAGGGGCTGCGCTTCGCCATCATCGTTGGCCGCTTCAACAGTTTCATCACCGAGCGGCTGCTGGCAGGCGCGCTCGACGCACTCACACGCAGCGGATGTCCGCAAGAGAACATTGAAGTCGTCAAAGTGCCGGGGTCATGGGAAATGCCGGTGGTGGCGCGCGAGCTGGCGCGTGCGAAGCGGCACGACGCCATTATCGCGCTCGGCGCGGTGATCCGCGGGGATACGCCGCACTTCGATTATGTAGCCGGCGAGGCAGCGCGCGGGCTGGCTCAGGTGGCCACCGATTCCGGCATTCCGGTGAGCTTTGGCGTACTCACGACCAATACGGTCGAGCAGGCGGTGGACCGTGCCGGTGTGAAGGGCGGGAACAAGGGATTCGACGCCGCCATGAGCGCCATCGAGATGGCCAACCTGATGCGCCGCCTCCGCCAGCCCTCCGCGTAACATGGCCTCCCGCCGGCGGTCACGCGAGCACGCGCTGCAAATCCTATATCAATGGGACATGCGCAAACAGCCGGTCGAAGAGTCGATCGATGCGTTCTACGGAAGCTTGTATTCGGAGGAGAGCGAGGCGCCGCCGCGTGACGAGTTTTTGGAACAACTGGTGCGCGGCACAGTGGAGAAGGCAGGCGACATTGACACGCTCATCTCGGGTCACGCGGAGCACTGGCGAATCGAGCGCATGCCCGCGGTAGACCGCAACATTCTACGGCTGGCGATTTACGAGATGCGCAACACCGAGACGCCGGCCGCGGTGGTGATCGATGAGGCGCTCGAGTTAGCGCGGCGGTTTTCGACAGAGGAATCGGTGCAGTTTGTGAATGGCGTGCTGGACGCCGTACACAGAGGGGAAACAGGTGTTGGGCGCTAGGTGCCAGGGTGCCAGGTGTTAGGTGCCTGGTGTTAGATGCCAGCGAACTAAAACCTAACACCTAGAACCTGGCACCTGCTTTCATGTTCTCTTATATCGACAACTCGCTCCACTGCGAATCGGTCGCCCTGGCGGACATCGCCTCCCGCGCCGGCACGCCATGCTACGTATACTCGTCACAAACCATCCTCGAAAATTACCGCGCATACGACGAAGGGCTGGGCGATCTGCCGCACGCGGTGTGCTACGCGGTGAAGGCCAACGGGGCGCTGGGTATTCTTTCGCTGCTGGCGCGGGCTGGAGCGGGGTTCGACATTGTTTCGGGCGGTGAGTTGTTTCGCGTGCTGAAGGCCGGCGGCGATCCGGCGCGTGTGGTGTTTTCGGGCGTGGGGAAGACCTCCGAGGAGATCGACTTCGCGCTGGAGAAAGGCATCCACAGCTTCAATTGCGAGTCCGAGCCGGAACTGGCGCTGATCGATGCACTCGCTGCGCGGCGCGGTGTGCGTGCGGATTTTGCGTTGCGGGTAAATCCGGACGTCAGCGCCGAAACCCATCCGTACATTTCGACCGGTCTGCGGGAGCACAAGTTCGGCATCGATATCCACGAGGCGGAAGCGGTCTATGAACGGGCGCGGCCGTTCGCGAATTTGCAGGCGCGCGGCGTGAGCTGCCACATTGGGTCGCAGTTGTTGGACACGGCGCCGATTTTCGAGGCGCTCGACAAAGTGCTGGCGCTGGTAGAGCGGCTGCGCACGGCCGGGCACGGCATCACCCATCTCGATCTTGGCGGAGGCCTGGGCGTGGCATACAAGGAAGCCGACCGGCCGCCAGACATCCGCGCGTTTGTGGATTGCATCCGGAAGAGCCTGCAAGGCCGCGGGCTAACGGTGATGGTTGAACCAGGGCGGTCCATCGTGGGTCAGGCAGGAGTGCTCGTGACGCGCGTGCTCTATCGGAAGCGAAACGTGGGCAAGGAATTTGTAGTGGTGGATGCGGCCATGAATGACCTCATCCGGCCGGCTCTATACCGGTCCCACCACGACATTATTCCGGTGCGAAAAACGGACCGGCCCGAGATCGTGGCTGACGTAGTGGGACCGGTATGCGAAACGGGCGACTTTCTGGCGCGCGACCGGACGATCGCCAATGCGGCGCCTGGTGACTTTCTGGCCGTCGCCACGGCTGGCGCCTATGGTTCGGTGCTCGCGTCTAATTACAACGGCCGCCGGCGTCCTCCGGAGGTGCTGGTCGAAGGCGCGAAATGGCGCATTATCCGCACGCGCGAGAATTACGAAGACCTGGTGCGGGGCGAGACCGCCTAGGAAAACGACGGACCGTCCCCCCGGCTGCGTGAGCTCTTTCTGGGATCTTTAGCGCGTTCTTCAACGTATAATGGCAAGAAGATATGCCGTGATGCCAGGGGCCAAGCGCCTGTTACTGCTTGATCCAAGGAGAGTTATGCGTCTCGAACCTATGATCGTAGGACTCCTTTTCGCTTTCACGTCCGCTGCGGCCACCAACCCGCCGGTGGTGACCTTTACCAAAGATGTGGCGCCAGTTTTGCAGAAGAATTGCCAGGGATGCCACCGTCCGGGCGAAGCTGCCCCGTTTTCGCTGCTTACCTTTGCGCAGGCGCGGCCGTGGGCCAAGGCCATGAAAGAGGCCGTGCTGCTGAAGAAGATGCCGCCGTGGTTTGCCGATCCGCACTACGGTACGTTTTCAAACGACCGGTCGCTGTCCCAGAAGGAGACCGACACGCTGGTAGCCTGGGCCGATGCGGGCGCGCCGCAAGGCGATCCCAAGGATATGCCGCCGCCCGTGAGTTTTGTGGAAGGCTGGCGCATTCCCAAGCCCGACGTAGTGTTCGAGATGCCGCACGTGTTCGAGATTCCGGCGGCGGGGACGATTGAATATCAGTACATCGTGGTTCCGACCGGGTTTACCGAGGATAAATGGGTCCGGCTAGCGGAGGCGCGGCCGGGCAATCGGGCACTGACGCACCACATCATCGCGTTCATCCGCGAGCCGGGTTCCAAGTGGCTGAAGGATGCCCAGCCGGGCGTACCGTTCGTCCCCAAGAAGAACAAAGACGGCGAGAAGGACGAGGGTGACCGGGCAGGCGATTTCCTCGCAGGCTACGCGCCGGGTACCATGCCAGTGGAACTTGCGCCGGGGCAGGCCAAGCTGGTGAAGGCCGGATCGGACATCGTGTTCCAGATGCATTACACGGCCAACGGCCATGCCGGGACCGACCGGAGCAAAGTGGGCGTGGTGTTCGCGACCGAACCGCCGAAAGAGCGGGTATTCACTCTGGCCGCCGGCAAGGGCGACTTCAAGATTCCGCCGGGAGACCCGAATTACAGAGTGGACTCCGAGTTCGAGATGGGCACCCAGGTGACGCTGATCGGCATGCTGCCGCACATGCATCTGCGCGGCAAAGACTTCGAGTACCGCGTGGTCTATCCGACCGGCGAGACGGAAACCATCCTGAGCGTACCGCACTACAGTTTTAGCTGGCAGCTCTCGTACTATCCGGTGAAACCGATCGTGCTGACCAAGGGCGCCAAGATCGCTTGCACCGCGCACTATGACAATTCGGCCAACAATCCGAGCAACCCCGACCCGACGAAGGAAGTCACCTGGGGCGATCAGAGCTGGGATGAGATGATGCTCGGTTTCTTCGACGTGGCGTTTGACGCAAACATGCCGGTGAAGAATCTGTTCCCGGAGAAGAAAGACGAAAAGAAGGCGGGCGGCGATTAACCGGTACATCCTGACTGTGGGCCTGATCGGCGCGGCTGCCGCGCGGGCCCACGAGCCCATCACGACCAAACTTACCTGGACGCAAGAGATCTCCCGCATCGTTTATAAGCACTGCGCGAGTTGTCATCATGATGGCGGCTCGGCGTTTTCCCTGATGAGTTACGATGACGCGCGGCCTTGGGCCAAAGCCATGCGCGAAGAAGTGCTGGAACGGCGGATGCCGCCCTGGGGCGCAGTGGAAGGCGTGGGCGCGTTTCGCGAGAATCCGAGCCTGACGGCGCTCGAGATTGAGATGATCGTGGGCTGGGTGGAAGGCGGCGCGCCAGAGGGGGATGCGGTTTATTTGCCGCCGAAGCCGGAGTTCGGGTCGAGTCCGGCAAAGGCACAGGCTGGAAAACCTATGCCACAAGTGATCGTCGAAAACATGGCGCCAGTCATGTTACCGGAGTCCATGACGGTCGCCGCGGTTACACCACGCGACCTGGTGAACGGCGCATCGATGGAAGTGACCGCCTACAAACCCGATGGCTCGGTCGAGCACTTGATCTGGCTGCGGAATTACCGCGAAGAGTGGACACGCACCTACTGGTTTCGCGACCCAGTGCCCCTGCCGGCGGGGACGCGCTTGGTGGTGGATGCGACCGCGCCGGGAGCAGCGGTCATTTCCCTTTCCCGTCATTAGGCAACCCGCAGCGCGTAAGCTGGTCAGCGGGCCGATTCGCTCTTCACATACCGTGCCACCTGCTCATGCGTCGCAAACCAGACATCGGGCCACGACCTCATATGCACAATTAATTTCTCCAGCGCGGCAGCGCGCGAGCGGTGGCCGATGACATGCGGATGCATGGTGAGAACGAACAGCCCCCGCTCCTCATAAGCGGCGTCGAATTCGGACTCGTAGATTTTCTCGACGAGATCGGGCGACGGCAGCGACCCATTGGTACCACCGAAATAGGGATAATCGTCGGCGATCCATTCGATGGGCAGCTCAATCATGCCAGTGGGCTTGCCGGCCACCAGAATTTCGTAGGCGTCGTCGCTGGCCATCAGGCTGCTGTCGTAGAGGAAGCCAGCCTCCTGGAGCTGCTGCATGGTGAAGCGGCTGAACGCCCATGACGGCGCGCGGTAGCCTACGGGCCGCCTGCCAATCGATTTCGTGAGGCGCCCGATGGCGTCGTGGAGAAGCCTGCGCTCCTCGGCTTCGTCGTTGAGCGCGGGCAGACGTTCGTGGATCCACCCGTGCACGCCGATTTCGTGCTGGCCGCGCGCAAGGATATCGCGGACCATCTGAGGATGTAGAGCGTCGCTAACCGCAGGGATAAAAAAAGACGCAGGAACGTTGTACTTGTCCAACAGGCGCAGGATGCGCGGCAGTCCGTCGATGGCACCATACTCGCCGCGCGAAAGCTCGTTGGCGCCGGTTTCGCCTTGAGCTAAGGAAGAGGTCGCGTTGTCGACGTCGAAGCTCAGAGCTACGGCGACTCTTGCGCCGTTGGGCCAGGACTTCGGCTTCAACCGCCGGCCGGCGCTCACGCGGAAGAATTGCTCCTTGATTTGATCGAGGCCGAGTTTCGTGCCCGGCAGGGGATTGGGCGCCGGTTGCTGCGCCGGGGCCGTTATACAAAGCAACGCTGTGACCGGCAGGATGCGTTTCATCGTCTGCTTGCCTCCTGTCTGACGATCTTATTTCAAACTTGGGTATTGTGAAATCCGGCGCCGGCCTTCTCCGCGCGAAACGGTGAATGGGCGCATTTCGAGGCGCTAGTCGCTAGGCCGCGAGTACGGGAGCCTGGCGTTGCCTGCCATACTCCAATACCCTCTGGTCCTTAATGAGCAAACGAGCACCCGTCATGCGGGCAGTCGCGACCAGAATCCGATCGGCCGGGTCACCGTGGAACGGGCCGGGCAAGCGGCTGCTCACGAGCGCGATGACCCTCACCGCGCGCCACGCCGGCCCCCCGCCCGATCGCGCGATGTGGGCGGGTTATTTCAAACTGGAAACCGGGATGGTGAACTGCACCGTATTCACCTTGCCTTCGCGTTGGAACTGCACCCACACGCGGTAGATGGCCTCGCGCGGAAAGAAGATGTTGAACTGCACCTGCTTTTCGCCGGCCTCGGGGTCGGTGACATAGATGGGGTGGGTGTGGATGGTGTCCACCAGATCGTTGCTCGCAGCCAGCATGTGACCCCACGCGCCGAGGTAGGGTTCGAGACCCTCAGCGGGTTTCAGTTTGAAAAACAGCATGGTCTTCTTACCCGCCAGCGGTTGCGGGGGATCGACGGTCAACTCCACTTCGAGGTTCTCTGCATGTTTGGGCGCGAAGTCGGGCGCGGGTTTGACGATGGACTGGAGGATGCCGCGCTTGTACCCGGCAGTGGTGATCACGTCGGAGATGAGCTGCGGCGAGCCGCCATCGGGCAAGAAGTCAGCCAGAAGCTTGTAGGTGCCGGGCTTGGGCAGGCGTGTATCCAGGCGGAAGATGCCGTCGGCGCCCAGATCGGGATGCATGTGCGCGAAATATGCCAGATCTTCGCTCACGATGAACAAATGGATGGGCTTCTCATGAATGATCTGGAAATGCTTCACCGGCGCGCCGGTCTTCGGATGGATTACGCGGATCGCAATCCGCAGATTCTGATTCGCCGGGATCTGCGGTGGAGTGAAGGAAAACTTCGTTGGATATTCGACCGGCTCGGGGATGTTCGCCACCAGCGTCATGCCGCAGCGGGGACACTGGCCCGGAGTTTTCGAGCGGACCTCTGGGTCCATCGGGCAGGTGAAGTCTATTGGGGCGGGTTGGGGTTCGGATACTGGGGCCTGCGCGCGGAGGCAAGGAGCGAACAAAAGGAGACAGGTAAGAATGCCTGTGCCACTCAGGGTTCGAAGGGCCATACTGCGGTGGTGCTGTAGCCGCCATCGACGGCGATGATCTGGCCGGTGATGTAGTCGGACCCTTGGCCAGCGAGAAATGCGGCCAGCGGCGCGACGTCTTCGGGACGGCCCAGACGCGGGTTGGCCTGGGCGTGCTTCAGCCACTTTTCCATCTCCGGCGGCTGCCACATGGCGCGGTTGAGGTCGGTCAGGATGAAGCCGGGCGCGATGCAATTCACCTGGATGTTGTATTGCCCCCACTCGGCGGCGAGGGCTTTGGTGAGCTGGCCCAGACCGCCTTTGCTGATGGCGTAAACCGCGATGTAAGGCAGGCCGAGCAGGGACATCATGCTGCCGATGTTGATGATCTTGCCTCCCTGGCCGCGGTGGATCATTTTCGCGCCGGCCAGTTTCGTCAGTTCGACGATACCGTGCAGGTTGGTTTGCATGATGCGCTCGTACTCTTCGCGCGTGAAGTCGACGAAGCGCTTGCGGACGTTGGTACCGGAGACGTTGACCAGGATATCGATGTCGCCCGCGGCATCCACAGCCTGGCGAATGGACTCGGAGCTGGTGACATCGAGTGCCAGCGCGCGGGCGTTGGGCAGCGCTGCGGCGTGGGCCTGCAGCTTATCCATGGAGCGCGCGGCGAGAATCGTATGCGCGCCCGCGGCCGAGAGAGCCTGCGCGATGGCGAGCCCGATGCCGCGGCTGGCTCCGGCCACGAGCGCTGTTTTTCCGGAGAGGGAAAAAATGTTATCGAACGGGTTCAAGCCAGCAAACCCGGGATCATTTTGCCGCCATTCACGATCTTCGATGGCCGGCCGATAGGCGTCTGATACTCACGCGTGCTGTCCACTCCCAGAATGGCGTAGAGAGTGTGCAGCAGGTCTTCGGGCTGCACCGGAAGATCGGTGACTTCGGTAGCCGTCTTGTCGGTCGCGCCCAGCACGCGGCCTCCGGGGATGCCCGCCCCGGCCAGCGCAATGGACCAGGCCTTGTTGTGATGATCGCGGCCGGCGTCTGCGTTCACTTTGGGTGTGCGTCCGAATTCGCCCATCGCGATAACGAGGGTGGAATCGAGCATGCCGCGCTGATGCAGGTCTTCCAGCAGCGTAGCGAAGGCGCGGTCGAACTCGGGCAGCAGCACCTTCTTCATGGTGTTGAAATTGTCGCCGTGCGTGTCGTAGTTGAGCCAGCCCTTGGCCACCGTCACGAAACGCACGCCGCCTTCCACCAGCCGGCGCGCGAGCAGCGCTCCCTGTCCCACCGGCGTGCGGCCGTATTTTTCACGCAGCGCGGCCGGCTCGGCTTCAATGTCGAAAGCTTTCTTGGCGGCGGGCGAGCGCATCAGATCGTAGGCGCGCTGCTGGAAGGAATCGAGCGCGTCGAAATCGGTATTGGCGTCGAGCGCGCGGTACTTCGCGTCCATTTTCTCGAGCAGCCAGCGGCGATTGCCAACGCGGGCCCAATCGACATCGGCGGGCAAAGTGAGATCGCGGACTTTGTAGCCGGCGACATTGGGGTCGCCCGCGATGAATGGGTTGTACTCGCCGCCCAGGTAGCCCGCGCCATAAGACGGAAACGTGTTGGGGATGGCGACATAGG
>JBGPKX010000268.1:0-8583 GCA_041486185.1 Bryobacteraceae bacterium
AAGGCAAACGGGTTACCGCAAATCCATGTTAGCGTACGCCCTACGACTTGTTTTGTATTTCGTGCTTCCAAATGCCTCGCGCAGCATGCGGCGATTGGCCAGTGTTGAACGAAAGGCCGCAGGTCTCCGCAAAGACGGCGGTAGCCCTGCGCTACGTTCGATTACTTCACGGCGCGCAAAATCGCCCGGTCATACTGGTAGCCGGACGGCCGCAGCACACCGGCATTACGCCCAACCTCAGCCACGCCGCGGAAGCCCAGCTTCTTGAGCAATTGAACCATGCAGGCCTTGTTGGGAAGCCACCAGGAGACTTCATCCGACCCTGGACTCTCGCCGCCTACATACAGCATCGCCGGCTTCTCATTGGGCTCATCCGGCAGCACTTGCGACAGCACCAGGGTTCCCTGGCACAATGGCGCAACTGCCGCCAGCGCCTGGAGCGGGTTCAGCGTATGCAGAAGAATATCGCCCATGAACACCAGGTCGAATGTGCGGCCCAGCTTGGACGCCGACAGGTCGTACACCGTCGAATAGCACCGCTCGACAGGAGCATTCAACAATCTGCGGCAAAACTCGAAAGGTCCTTCAAGTAAATAGAAGTACAGTTGTTCCGCCGTGTACTTGCGGACGTAGCCGCGGACCGCGCCCAGCGATTTGGGAACAATCATCTCGCCGATTTTTTCGAGCGTCTGCTCGATGTTCTGCCCTGGAAACCGGTCCAACGCGTAGAGCGACGGCAACTCCACCGAAACTACGCTCGCGCCACGTCTGGCGAATTCGAAGGCAAAAAAGCCCGTGGCGGAACCGACGTCAAGGACGTTCATGCCGCGCATATTATCGGGAAAGCCAAAGTTGGGGACGGCCGCGCGCAAATCGTACAGGCCCGGCGTGATCAATCCATCCGGCAGCGCGATCGTGTGGTACCAGTAATAATTCTCGATATCGGTGAAGCCCAACTGCGCCGCGCGGCGGTTGAATTCCGCGATATCCTGCAAGAACTGATCTGCCACTTCCTTCATTTGTACGCGGCGCAAACCACTCGCTTGCCGCGCTGGTGCTGCTCATATGCGCCCGGCGGCGGCTCAATGATTTCGGTTCGCCGGAATCCCGCCTGTCTAAGCATGAAGTGGAGTGCGCGGGGCGATGGGCAGGTGGCCAGCGGAGAGGCGCCCGTCTCCCCATTTTTATTGTAGAATTCACCCGATTCGTCGATCAGCGCCAGCACGCCGTGATAGGGACGCGTCCATGCGCGCGCTCCCCATTCCGTGGAGCCTTCGATTTCATCCACCACCTGCGTTTCGATGATACAAAGCTCGCTCGTCAGCCGGCTGATGTTGCGCAGGCACAGCATGGGATTTTCCAGGTGATACAAGAGGCCGAGAAATAAGCACAGCTCGTACGGTCCGGAATCCCCGACACGCAGGTCCTCGCAGTTCTGCTGTTCGAACTCCAGATTTCGCAGTTCGAGCACCTCAGCGATAAACCGGGCCTTAGCCAGGTTGGACGCGCGCACGTCGACGCCACGGACTTCGCGCATGCCTTTGCGCGCCATGGCAGCGGAGTAAAAACCCTCATGACAACCGACGTCGATGCACCGGATTGTGCGTAACCTTTCGCCGAAGTTCGTATCCACCAAGCGATCGACCATCTCCAGACGCGTTTGATGGATGGGCAGAATCTCCGGCGGCAGCACGGAGGCCGTGCGGCCGTGAGGGCCCAAATCGAACTCATAGAACCAGGGGCCGAGCGCCGTGATACGCGCCTGCACTTCCTGAGCGGCAGGAGCCATCAGCGAAGCCTCTCGAGCCATGCGCCCGGCCAGTAGGTGACGTTCTCGGTTAGGTCCTCGTCGTGAAACAGCCACTCCGGCTGTTGCTGACGGAATTCCGGATGCCGGGAGGCAAATTCGCCGGCGGCCGCGATCGGATTGTCGCTCACCCATTCGGGCTGCCCACCCGGAACATCCGTCAGGTCGCGCGTGATGCCGTCGGTGGCAATGATGTACGACCCGGGCGTTACAAAGCGCGCGTAGCATTCCAGCTCGCGCGCCACATGATCTTTGGTGTGCGCGGAATCCAGAATCACCAACACCGATTCCCCGGCGCGAATCATACCCGCCACGCGGCCGGCGACCTCTTTTGAAGTGGAGTCTCCTTCAACCAGCGAGATACGCGGCGCTAGCAGGTGCTTGCCAATGGCGTCGCGCACGTTGCCAGGGATTTGAAGATCAATTCCGATCACGCGCCCTTTGCCCAGCGCCTGGCAAAGCGTCGCATGAAAAATCAGCGAGCCGCCCTGGAACACGCCGGTCTCGATAATTACGTCTGGACGCACACGGTAAATCACTTCCTGCAGGCGGATCAGATCTTCCGGCAACTGGAGCACGGGATGCCCAAACCAACTGAAGTTGTGGTAGTAGCGCAGGCCCCAACCCACGCGCACCCACTGCAGCGAGATGGCTTCGAACGCGGCTTTGGAATAGAGGTTGCAGGTGCGCTCCGATTCGCCATCCACCGTGGTCAGACTTCGGGCCGCGGTGTCGATGATGATTTTCACCCGCCCATTGTAGCGCGGGCGCCGGGCGCACACGGCGCACTTTACGAGCGCCACTCGGTCACGTTGATGTAAACGCCGGACGGCGAGTTTACGTGGCGACTGAACAGCACGCAGACAGACGTCGTACTGCACTAAAGAAAGAGCAACTCTATCCGGAGATCGCTGCCCCGCCCACCTTCAAGAGCACGTAAACACTCCAGGTTCCCAACACGCACATGAATGACGTGGACCAGGAGATCTTGCGTGCGGCGGCGGCGAGACCGGTAGCCATCAGGACCATGACCCACAGACTAAACAGATCCACGGAAGCGGCCAAGCTGTAAAGCCATTTCGACGTACTTGCCGAGTCCAGGAATGCGCCAATGTTGGTCAAGATCGGATTTTGAAGATCGAATTGTTCCGGGTCTTTCAGCAGCAGCACCGCCAAAACCATGAGGGTAGAGAAAACCAACGGAACAAACGAGTAGCAGCAAATCGCGAGTACCTGCTTGAAGGAAAGCTCCGCGCCGAGCAGAGTGCGGAACAAAAACAGAAATATCCCGGCCGCCGCCAGGGCGAAAAGGGGGAATCCGATGATCGCGCCGCCGTAAGCGAAGTAGGGCCCGACCCGTATCTGCACCGCCAGCGCTTGCTGGCGCTGATCCGCGGACATGTTCTGCATTTGCTTGTTGGTTTCCATCTGCTGGCGGAAGAAGTGCTCCCAGCCTCCGCGCTCGGTGAAGGTCGCGCTGAATACCAGGCTCAGCGCGATCACGATGACCAGCGGAGGCCACCAGCGGGGACGCGCCGCGATATCGCGGAAGGTTGCACCCGGTTCCCAGACAACACCAGAGAGGCGAGCAAACTCGCTCAGGTTTTTCGATTCAGCAGATGCCGCGGCAGCCATTTGGCCTGCTATTGTACACCCGGCATTCACAAAAAACACCCCCCGCAGTCCTGGCATTTGCCTCGGCCGGCCGCCAAACGTATGCTGTCTGACATGAACCGAAGGCAATTTTTCACATCCGCCGCTCTCCCCGCCGCCCTCCCCATGTTTGCCGCCGAGGGCGCGCTCAAGAGTCAGCTCAAAATAACAGGCCTCGAAACCGACGTGCTGCGTTTCCCGCCGGGCCGGCCTTTCGCGGACGCGATCCACGATTTCGGCAAGGAGGGCGGTGGCGTGGTCTTGCGGCTCCGCACGGACGCAGGTATCACTGGCTGGGCCTACAGCTCGTTCGGCATGATCGGCGGCGGCCCGCGCGTGCTCGAAGCCATCCTGCAGAACGAAGTCAAAACGGTACTCATTGGGAAAGACCCCAGCTTTCCCAAAAGGCTGCGCTCGGACCTCTGGAAAGCTCTGGAATACGCGGGTGTCCAGGGAATCACGCAATTTGCCATCGGGGCGGTGGATATTGCCGTCTGGGACATCCTGGGTAAGGCTGCGGGGCTGCCGGTTTACAAAATGCTAGGCGCCTACGCGGATCGCATGCCCGTCTACTCCATGTGCGGCTGGTATTACGAAAATGATGCCGACTTGTCGCAGTTCAGGAAATCGCTCGATAATGCCCTCGAGGAAGGCTTCGAAGCCTTCAAGATCAAAGTAGGCCGGGACTCGCTGGAAGACGATGTGAAGCGTATCAGCGCGGCCCAGGCCATCGCCGGTAAAGGCCGGCGCGTCATGGTGGACGCGAATCAGATGTTCAACGTGAACGAGGCCATCCGGCGCGGCCGCGTTTACCAGCAGATGGGCTGCTTCTGGTTCGAGGAGCCGCTCGCCCCTCACGATCACGCGGGCTACGCCGAGCTGGCTCACGAGCTAGACATCCGCATCGCGACGGGCGAAAACGAGTACACCAAGTATTCGTATGTCGATCTCATTTCCCGCCGCGGCGTGGACGTGGTGCAGCCCGACAACCGGCGCTCCGGTGGCGTGACCGAGTGGATGGAAATCGGCGCCATCGCCGACGGCTTCGGACTCGAGGTGGCGAGCCACGGCGGCGGCCCCACCAACCTGCACATGCTGCTGGCCATGCCCAACGCCATTTACATGGAAACCGGTAGTCTCAAAGGCGATTCGTCGAGCGTAGAGAAGCTCAGGCCCGCGGGTAGCGCGGTTCTTGCGCCCGAAACTCCGGGTATTGGAAGCGAATTACGGCTGGATTACATTCAGAAGTTCAAGATCTGATGCTTTCCGCTAAGTGGCTGTTGGTTTCCGCGAATTAGCCTGAATAATTCCAGCCTCTCGCTGACACAAGCCAACAATTTCCTAGACAATTGACTGGAATTTGGCCCGCGTTAGGTGTATTCTACGCGTACTCATTGAACAGGAGGGCGCATGTTCAGCTCCACAATTTTGGACGTCGTTATCGGATTGGCGTTTGTCTATCTCCTTCTCGCCTTGATCTGCACCACGGTGAATGAATGGCTATCGGGAATCCTCAAGACTCGCGGCAAAATGCTGGCACAAGGCATCGCCGGCCTGCTCGACGGGCAGTCGCTGGGGCAGTCTCAGCTTCTGGAAGCGTTCAATAACCATCCGCTCATCGCCGGATTGGGACGGGAGGGGGTTCCCCCTTCGTACATGGCGCCGCGCACCTTCGCACTGGCATTGATGGACCTGGTGACCCAGCAACAGCCGGGAGCGATCGAATTCCCCGATCTCGTGAAAGGCATCAACAACCTTCCTGAGGGGCCGGTAAAGAAGGTATTGCTCTCGCTCATCCAAAATGCCAAAGGCGATGTGGGACAGGCACAGAAGCGCATCGAAGACTGGTTCAACGATTTCATGGAACGCGTGACCGGCTGGTATACGCGGCACAAGCAGGTTCTGACGGTGGTGATCGCCGCGATTCTTGTGGTCTTCGTCAATGCCGATTCCGTCGACGTTGCACGCAAACTCTGGATCAATCCAACGCTGCGCCAGCAGATCGTCGATCGCGCAAAGTCGAGCCAGTCGGAACTAAAGGAACTGGTAACCGCCGAATACAAAGACAATAGCCCAAAACCGAGCAAACCCGAAGTAAAGGCTCCACGGAATCCCGAGCGCGCCACCGGGGAAAAACTCCAGAGCCAGCTCGAAGATCTCGTGGGGTGGTCGGTCGACTGGAGACAATTTGGATACTCGGCCCAACGGAAACAGCAGTTCGATCCTGGCAAGTTCGTAGAGGTGGTCGGCCTGCACCTGCCCGGCTGGATACTAACCATCATCGCCGTCTCGCTCGGCGCACCTTTCTGGTTCGACACCCTGAACCGTTTCATGAACATCCGCGCGGCTGGTAAGTCACCCTCGGAAGCTGGGAAGGGCGCGGCAGGAGCTGCCAGCAATGCCTAAAACGTCATTCCTGGTCATTCTCGCTTTCGTCTCGCCGTCCTTCGCCGAAACGGCGCTGGTGCTCTCGAACCAGTTCATCGAAGCCAACAAGAACCGGGCAACCATGGGTATCACGTTGGAAGTAGACCACGTGCTCAAGAGCCCGCACAAAGCGAGCAGCGGCGGCAACGATGGCGACATTCATCTGTCGGGGCGTTCCGACGACATCGGCTTGCCGCTGGTGGTGGAAATCATGAACGCGGGCCTGCCCAAGCAGAGCGCGGTCTTGAGCGCCGCCAAGCAAGCGGATGGCGGAAACATCTTGCCGGTTTCCGGCGTCTGGAGGATCTGGTTCGAGCACCCGGGCGGCGATCAGATCCAGGGCGACCCCGTGCCTGTGCCGGCCGATACCAACCCCGATCATGTGTTCGAGATCCATCCCGTGACCCAATTCGGAGGCGACCCCGCGACCGACTCGTTTGTGGAGATCCCCAAGTACACGGCCTACGACGCGCAGACAGCCTTCCCAAAATACGAGAAGCTGGAAGCCACTATCGAGTCTACGGATACGTCGACCACCATCAGCTCCACCAAGACCGGCTACAACTATGCTGAATTTCTCATACAGCTTGCGGCAAAACCCGTTGCGTCGGACGACGGCGGTCTTCTAGTGCTCGCCAAGGTCATGCAAGATGCGGAAGAGGAAGTGGTTTCGGAACCGGTGCGCATGGTCTTCGCGCCCAACACGCCGCCTGCCGCGGTTGTGGCCAACTGTACCGCCGACGACATGTTGCACGTGCTCGGCATTCCTCGCGTCAACCTGGAGCGGATATCGTTTATGACGGCGCAGCAGCCCGGACAGCCATTCCAGGCGAAGCTCCCCTACGAAATGATCATCGTGGGCGTCTATTCGGACAGCGGTCTCTGCGCTTCTTCCGCGCCTGTGGTTCCCGTTAGCGGCGCGAACGTGACGCCTGCGCGCCGGCCACGCCGAAAGCCCACGGGGTGAAGGCCGAGAGTTCAGAATCAAACCGCGCGACGATCTGCGTTCACCTTGGCACAAATCCCGGCCCGAGATTAAACACCTGGCCGAACGACCATCCCCCCGGTTGTGCGCCTGAAAACTGGCCTGCCCCAACGAAAGCATAGGAAAAACGATTAGCCCGAGTCATATGACTGCCCGGACCTGTGTGCGGCCTCGCGAGCAGTTCAACACGCCCTCCGGAATTTTGGACTGCGACCCGCCTTACCACCGGCAATCGGGATGGCGAGAGCAACTTCTTCAAAAGCCCACTTTCCCGGTCGAGCTGTCAAGCGTTGGCGTTGACAGCGTTGGCGTAGATTGCAACAGGCTGATTCTATAAGGCATCGAGCAGATCCACAGTCGAAATGTTTCCGCAGGGCCTTCAGGCGCAGACAATACTTTAGCCGCCGTTCGTAACCAACAGGCCGTCGCGAATCGCCGATACTGAATGAAGGTACACTCGGGCCACCTCTAAGGATCTGACACCTTTGTTCAAACGTTTCCTAGTCTCCTGTCTGCTACTCTGCGCGTGTTGCGTGGCATTGCGCGCCCAAAGCGGTATGGTGAAGTCGGGCAACCAGCCCATCCCCGGCGCGACTGTCACGGCGACGCTGGACAGTCAGAAGGCCGTCACGACAACGGATGCGGATGGGCACTACGCATTTTCCGCACTGCCAGAGGGTGTCTGGAACCTGGAAGTCCAGATGTTCGGCTTTGAGCCCTCGAAGAAGCAAGTCAACTACGCCAAGACGAAGGAGGCCGATTTCAATCTGCAATTGCGGGAATCGCCTGCCGCCACTCGCATGGCTCAATTCGCAGGCAACCGCGCGAACGGGCAAGCGGGCAGCCAGCTTGATTCACAGATCCAGAGCGAACTGAATGCAAATCAGGCGCCTGCGGCCCCGTCACCCACTGGCGCCACGCAAAACACCAACGAAGCGTTCCTGATATCCGGAAGCTTGAGCCAGGGCTTGTCACCCAACGCACAGGCCGATTCCGGCCCGGGCCAGCAGTTTCTTCCCGGCGGCGGCCGCGATGAATTGTCCGGGCAGACACAGAACGTCCCCGGATTTGGCGGTGGTGGCGCCGGTGGCCCCGGAGGCTTTGGAGGACGCGGCGGAGGAGGCTTCGGTGGCGGACGTGGCGGGGGCCCCGGTGGCGGCGGTCCCGGTGGCATGGGCCGGCGTGGCGATGGCCCTCCGCGGGGCAGGCAGTTCGGCAACCGAAGGCAACCTAACGGCATTCACGGCATGATGTTTTTCAATTTGAATAACTCGGCCCTCAATGCTCACCCGTTCTCCATTACAGGACAGGACATCGCACAGCCAGCGTACGCGCAGAGCCGATTCGGCGTGGTGGCCGGCGGGCCGTTGGTGATTCCCAAACTGGTGAAGGACGCATCGACGTTCTTCTTCCTCAGCTATTTCGGCACGCGGTCGCGAAACCCGTACACCGCGGTGGCCACCGTTCCAACCGATCTCGAGCGGCAGGGCGACTTCTCGCAAAGCGTGCAGGCGGGGGGCGCCGCGCGGATCTTCGATCCGGTAAGCCATCAGCCTTTCGCCGGCAGCATCGTTCCGGCGAACCGTCTCGACCCGATCGCGCAGAAGCTGCTGAATTATTTCCCCCTGCCGAACCAGCCCGGCGTGGTGAACAATTACCAGTTCCTGGCATCGGTCCCGCAGAATACCGACAACTTCGGCGTCCGCATTCA
>JBGPKX010000269.1:0-8499 GCA_041486185.1 Bryobacteraceae bacterium
AGCTGGCAACTGGATGGCCGCGCTTGCCGACCTCCATCTCTATGAAAATATTTGGATTATCGGAAAATACAAAACAAAGCCAATCCCATAATTGGGACGGCTCTGTTTCAAAGCGAACAGCCTGGTAGGAGTATAGCGCGCCGGGTTCGCCCCATCGCCGTGTCTCCGCATGGCCGCGTGGCGATGCGCAGCGTCACCAGGTGCGATTGCGCCCGTCTACTGAGCGGCCGGTTCGAAGTAAGTCTCGGCCAGCTCCGGCTTGGCCTCCACGGCCTTGCGCCAGCAGTTGCGGGCCTCTTCTTCCTGGCCGAGCGACTTTCGCACGTGACCGAGGTTCAGCAGGGCTTCGGCGAACTGGGGCTGCTGGGCCAGCGCCTGCTCGTAGTACTTGGCGGCTTCCTGCATCTCGCCCTTCTTCTGGGAGATCAGGCCGGCGTTGTAGAACAACTCGGCGCTGCGCTCGCCGAGGTCGAGGAGCTTTTTGTGCAGCGAGAACGCCTGGTTGTAATCCTGCTGCGACAATGAGATCGCCGCCAGGCCGCGCAGGGCGTCGACGGAATCGGGCCGCAGGGTCAGCACATCTTCGAAGGCTTTGCGGGCGGAGTTGGAATCATCCATTTTCCAGTAGGCGATGCCGGCATTGAGCCGCGCTTCGGGCCAATCTTTGCGCTTCTTCAAGCAGCTTTCGAAGGCTGCGATGCTGCTCTTGTAATCGCCGCGCTGCAACCGCAGGTAGCCCATGCGGAACTGCGCGTCATCCCACTCGGGATCCTTGTCGGGAATCTGCGCATAGAGCTGTTCGGCTGGTTCGTAGTTGCCTTGCTGTTCGAGCACCAACGCCAGGTTCCAGAGCACTGCGGGCAGCGTGGCATCGAGCTTCAGGGCCTTCTCGTAGGCCGCGCGGGCGCGATCGAGGGCGCCGGTTTCCTGGAAGGTGACGCCCAGATTCAGATGGGCCTGGGCGGATTCCGGGCGGATTTCCGTGGCCCGGGAGTAAGCCTGCGTGGCGTCCTGATAATTTCCGGTCTTCTGATGGGCCACGCCGAGGTTGAACCAGTTCTCGAAGCTATCGGGAACCAGATCCACCAGCTTGGCGCAGAATTTCGCGGCGGCTTCGTAATCGGCGGCGGCGAACGCGGAGGTGGCGAGGCCGGCCAGCGCGGCTTGAGAGTGGGGGCGCAGGGTCAGCAGCTTCTCGGAATAGTCGCGCACCGAGTCGTAGTCTTTGCGCGCGATCTCGAGGGCCACCATGTTGGCCAGCGACTCTTCGGAGCGGGGGTTCTTTTCGAGCAGTTTGAGGTACAGGGCGGCGGCTTCGTCCAGGCGTCCGGCCTGTTGCAGAGCCACGGCCTTTCCAAACAGCACTTCAGGCTGCTCGGGTTGCTGGCTGAGGTGTTGATCGAAGGCTTCGAGAGCCTGTTCGGAATTTTCCAGATGCAGCAAACAGATGCCCAGGCCCAGTTGAGCTTCGGAATTCCCAGGGGCGATCTGAAGGGCTTTGCGGAAATTAGCCGCGGCCTCGTCCCACCGGCCCAGTTTCTCCAGACATACCGCCAGCTTGAAGTAACCGCTGCGATGGTGAGGCTCGAGCTCGATCAGGTGCGAATAGGCTTCCACACCCTCCTGGTAGCGTTGCAGCTCGTAGAGGATGTGGCCCATGGCCGAGAAGATGGCCGGCTTGTTTTCACCCCGCTCAACGGCCCGCCGTAACTCGCGCAGCGCCTCTTCAGCCTTGCCTTCGAGGTGCAGAGATACAGCGGTGGCTAGAGATCGGGAACGGCTTCCCTTTTCTTCCGAACTGTCGGCGGTCGCATTCAGGGCCTTTGAACCGTTCGGTTTGCCCGCTGCGGCCTTGCTGACCACGGCCAGACGCGGTGAAGATCCCGTCTCCACCGGGTTCCGATTCACTGAGCTCATTGACTTCTCTCTTTCTTGTTCTCCCGTTGCATCATCAAATCCCGCATGGCCGCGCGCCTCCACTTCGGCTACGACTCCTTCGGTACCAGCATGGAGCACAGCTTGCCCAGAAAATCGCTGTTCTTCGTGACCTTCATCCAGTACAATCGCGCCTTTTCGCTGCTTTCGGTGAAGAACCCGACGCCACCGGACTTCAGGCGGTCGTCGCTCCACGAATCCACCAGTTGTCCTTCGATCGACGTAAGGAATTGATTGCCTTTTACGTCCACCTCCACACGATAGGGACGGTTGTTGTGTATCATCACCTGCTGCAGCGGCATTTCGCCGCGCGACTCTTTCTTGCCATCGATGACGGTATAGCGCACCAGCGCCACCAGCGGCCGGGGACCCGGTTCGGTCACCGCCAGCTTCATGCCGTAGTAGTTCTGGTCATCGGCGGCGCGGAAAACATAGTTCACGCCCTTGCGCTCGATCTGCGTGAGGAACTCCAGCTTGTAATCCTTCATGTCGCGCGACGGTTTATAGAGAACCAGACGGCCGGGGCGAATGAAGCCTTCTTTGTCGTAAACCCAGGTCTTGACGTTCCTTCCATCCCAGCTCGCCAGGCCGGCGTGGAAGTTATCTTCCGTTTCGTATACGGCGCGGCGCTGGATGGTGAGGCGGATGAGATCGCCGGGCCGCAGCGTCATGCCGCCGGACTTGATGCTGGAACTGCCGAACCACAGGAACGATGCGAGCATTAAGCCCGCCGCCATCCCTTTTATGTAGCTGGGCACGGCGAAACGCTTCGACCGTGCTTCATTGATGGATAGCACTTTGGTCTGCTTATCGTAGGTGGCGGTTTCAAAAACCGTGACCGTGCGCGGTTCCGGCACATCCACCTTGAGAGCCAGGGGCAGCTCTTCGTGCCGTAGCTCGGGCACGTGCAGCTCCAACTGCGGCTGCATCCAGCCAAAATGATGGGGGAGGCGGTCACCGGCTTCGCGCACCCAAATGTCCATCTTCTTCGCCTCGCCAGTGGCGAAGCTCGCCGGCTCGGGCTCGATCACCGGCATCACGATGCTGGCGGTCTCAATAGCGCCGGCTGCTTCGCCCAGTACGGCTTCGCCGGCAAATGCCTGGGCCGGGAGAAGCGGCTGGGTGGAAGCGTTGCGGAGCACGGTGCCGGCAGCAGTGCCGGTCGGGATCTCCGGCATGGCCAGCGGAGCAAGCGCGGCGTTCGGGCCGGCGCTCAAGGGGCGCGCGACGGAATCGGCGATGACCGGTTCAGCGGCGAAAAACTCCGGTCCCTGTTTCAGCCGCACGGCGCGATTCGGCATGCTGATGGGCACGCCGGCGTTGAGGCTTCGGGCGCCGTTTCGCACTTGCGATGGAGCCGGCTTCGCTACCAGGTCTACGTCCAGCTTCGGCTGGGCGAGCGTACCGCCCATCTCCAATGAGGAGGTGGGAAGCACAGACTGGCCTTCGATGGCCATCCAGTTCGAAGCGCGGGGAAGCAGAGTCTCGCCGATTTTGGTCGCGGGACCGAAGGCGTCGGAGTGGACCGGGGCAACGTCGGCGAGCTCGTCGCTGAGCATCTCCATTTCGCCCGCGTCGACCGCAATCTGCGGCAACAGCAGATCGAAGGTGGACGCATCGAAGATGGCGGTTTCGTCGCTAATCGGCGCGGCGCCTGCATCGCGGGGAGCGGGGAACTCGATCACCATGGCAGCGGCCATGCCCGGGCCAGCCACTTGGAACGGCTTGCGTGCTGCGCTGACGGTTCCAAATTGCCAGGCTAACGGAGCAGAGCTGGCGGCGGAAGCGGGCGAAGCGTTACGGAACTGTTCCAGGGCGGCTGCGCGGTCGGATGCCGGGAGCACGGCCAGCGAGGAGCGGTTGGGAGCCAGGGCCACAGGAATGCGCCAGCTCATGAAGTCTTCCAACCAGATGTTGTCGCCGGCTTGAACTGCCGCTTCCGGAAGCGCATCGGCTTCGAGGCTCTCGGCCAGGGCGGCGCTCGAGTGGCGCTGCATGGGGAAGAATTCGACGCGTCCGGTTCCCGAGGGGCCGGCGGCGGCGGTGTGTTTCGCTCGCGCGGTGGTTGAAATCGGCTTGAGCAGCCCGACAAGGCTGCCGCCAAACGGCATGTTGGCCTCGATCAGCGGCTCGGGCTCATGCAGATAAACGTGGTTCAACTCGTCGAAAGCCTCGGGACTTAAGCTCCAGCGCTGGGAAGCTTTCAGAGCCATGTTCCCGGGGCGCGGAGCGATCTGCGCAGGCGCATCCATGATGGCGACAGCTCCTGCGCCGCGGTTCTGCTCGAACCGGTCGCGAAGGCTGTCGATACTCATGATGTTGGGAGAAACCGTGGGAGCCATGGCATCGGCCGTGTGCCGCGCTTCTCCGGCAGCGGGCTTTACCGATGTGAAGGAAAACGAACCGGCGGCGAGGGACGGGCTGGCAGCGGTATGCGCGAAACCGGGAACAGCGGGCATTGCCGGATTCTGGCAAGGCTCGCCCGAGCGGCGCCGGGTGATCTGGGGCTGCTGTGCGCGCGGTTTCTCAAACTGGAAGCCGGCGATTCCCGTGGGCCGCGCCACCACCTGGTCCTTGGGAAGATGTTCCAGGGCCTTGCGGACGCGTTCGTGATAGCGCTGACGGTGATCGCGGCTGCAGAAATCTTCGTCGAACAGCCCTCTCAACGGCCAGAGGTTTTTCCCACAGTATTGACAGCGCACTACAATTGCGCCCTTCCTTGGCGCGGTTTTCATTATATCGGAAAATTCCCTTAATTAAAGACTTTTTCTAGCATTTTTTTGTGAAAGTCGTTAAAAAGTTTTTGTTAATTAGAGTTTAATTTCCAACGCGATACGCAGGCCGGTTGTCCATGGTTATGGCCGCCGCCTCAAACGCTAACTAGTGGCACTAGGAGGTTACAACGACAGTTGATTTTTGCTAATTTTGGTTGTCATTTAAAAGGTAATTAGCCGGATTATATCGAAGGATAATGCCGCGCCAAGGGAGTTAGCAGAGGCGGCCGAGGGACCTTCCGACGAGCAATTTGGAGGGTCTAGCGGGGCTCGTCTTTGAGGGGGAACTCGAAGTAGAGCAACTCACGGCCGGAGGAGGCTTCGGCGATGCCGGTGACATACAGCCGCGAGTTTGTCCGGTGGCCGGTCTGGAAATAGAAAAAGCCGCCGGCGGACTGGCCTGGGGGAATCATTTTGGCTGAGAAGGCGCGCCCCTCGATTTCCCAGCCGGCGAGCGGGTTCTTTTTGCGCGAGATGTGCGGGCCCCCGGTGGGAAGGGGGCCGTTGACGACATTGGGCTTACGAGGGCCATTCAGATAGCGCACATCCTGCGCCGGGGTGGCGTCTACGTGGCTGCCGTCGGGAGCCACGTAGTCCACGCGCATAAGGTCCACGCGAATGGCTTGCCCGCTGTCGTTCTGGAGAACCACCAGCACCGGCAGAATGCCGTACTGATAGGGATCCAGCTTGCCGAAAGCGGCGCCGGCTTTCTGGGCCGTATCGTAAGCGGCAGCGCCGATGGTTACCTTTTCGCTGGTTTGATGCGACGGATAGCTCGCCGCGGGAGAGATTTCGAACTTCGGGCGCTCTTTTTCGGCGGGCGACGCCTTGTCCAGGCCAGCTACCGCCGCTATACTCATCAGAAGAGCCAAGCGTTTGAAAACAAAAGGCATCTATTTCCTTTACCGCGTTCTTCAGGCGCTCGCGCTTCCGGGGGTCCTGGCTTATTTCTTAATTCGGAGCTTGTGCCACCCCGGTTATTTTACTTCTCTGCCTCAGAGGCTTGGTTTTTTATCCCGCCGTTCCTTCAAACAGACTGTTCCGGGAGCCATTTGGTTGCATGCGGTTTCGGTGGGCGAAGTGCTTTCGGTGATGGAGCTGGCGCGGCGCCTCCGGGTCGAGTTTCCCCAGGCACCCCTATTTATGTCGACGGCAACGCTGGCGGGGCGCGCCACGGCGCGGGAGAAGCTGGCAGACATTGTAACCGGAGTATTCTATGCCCCCATGGACTACGCGTTCGCGGTGCGGCGTGTGTTGCGGACGCTGCGACCGGCGCTCGTGGTGATTGTCGAGACGGAAATCTGGCCCAACCTGTTTCGCGAAGCCAAACGTGCGGGATGCGCGCTGGTGATTCTCAACGGGCGCATCTCCGACCGGACGGAGCGGCGCTATAGAAGGCAGCGCTGGTTTTTTCGCGAAGTGATGCGCTGGCCGGATGCGGTGCTGGCGCAAAGCGAAATCATGCGGGCACGTTATCTCTCGATAGGTGCGCCGCCCAACCGCGCGACCATGGGGGGCAACCTAAAGTATGATTTCACGCCACGGGAGGCGGACGCGCAGTCGCCGGTGCGCCGATTTGTGGAGGGGCTACTGCCGGCCGAGATCTGGATTGCGGCCAGCACCATGCCGCCCGCCTACGCGGGAGATGTAGACGAAGACGATGCGGTGATCGCGGCATTCCGGAACCTGGAGCCAGAGCACCCGCGGCTTCTGCTGCTGCTTGCGCCGCGCAGACCGGAACGCTTCGACGTGGTGGCCGCCAAGCTGGCCGAGGCCGGCATCCGGCGAGTGCGTCGTTCCGAGCTCCAGGGGCCGCTGCTGTTGCCGGGCGTAATTTTGCTCGATTCCATTGGTGAGTTGAGCGGTCTGTTTCCGCTAGCGGATGTGGTGTTCATGGGCGGGACGCTGGCTGCGCGCGGCGGGCACAACATTCTGGAGCCGGCGTTTTTCGCGAGGCCCATCATTTGCGGGCCGCACATGGAGAACTTCCGCGAAATCGCCCAGGAGTTTCGTGCACGTGGCGCCTTCGTTGAAATCGGCGCCGCGACAGAGATTGCAGGCGCGGTTGAGGCGCTGCTCGCCGATCGCGGCCGCGGGGCGGAGCTGGGCAGGCGAGCGGTGGAGTGCGCGGAAGCGAAACGCGGGGCGACAGAGCGCGCGATGGCGGCGATTCACGACGCTGCGGCGGATTCGTGCCCGCGTTACCGGCCGAATCTTGCGGGGTTTCTCTTGTTGTGGCCGCTGTCTCTGGTATGGAGACTGGTAGCCGCCGGGAAGCGGGCGCGGGATATGCGGCACCGGCGGAAGCTGAACGCGAGTGTGATCAGCGTCGGCAACATCACCATGGGCGGGACCGGTAAGACGCCGTTCGTACTCTATCTCGCCGAACAAATGCGGCGTGCGGGGCGCCAGCCTGGAATCCTCAGCCGCGGCTACGGAAGGCAATCGCTCACGAAGCATCTGATCCTCGAGCCAGGAGCGCGCGTGAAGGTGACGCAATCGGGCGACGAGCCGCAGATCTTTTTGCGCTCCGGTGTGGCCTCGGTGGGGATTGGCGCGGATCGTTTTGAAACCGGGCAGCTTCTCCAAGAGCGCTTCGGGGCCGACCTGCTGATCCTGGACGATGGCTTCCAGCATGCTCGCCTCGAGCGCCAGGTGGACATTGTGCTGGTGGACGCGCTCACGCCCTTTGGGGGCGGTGAAGTGTTCCCGCTGGGACGCCTGCGCGAGCCGCTGGCGGCCCTGGCGCGCGCCGATGTCATCGTGATCACACGAAGCGAGAGCGAGCGCGGAACATACAATCTCCAGTTGGCGCTGCGCCGCTACAATGTGTGCGCGCCCATTTTTCGATCGCGCACCGTGCCCGAATATTGGGTCGACCTGGCGAGCGACCAGCAGATTGCGGCGCGAGACTTGCCGTTCGCCCGCGTAGTAGCGTTTTGCGGATTGGGAAATCCGGCATCGTTCCGCTCGACGCTCGAACTGCTGGAAATCCATCCGGCCGATTACGTCACCTTCGGCGATCACCACACTTACTGCGCGCGGGAGATACGGCATCTGGCCCAGCAATTTGCCGCGGCGAAAGCGCAGGCCGCGGTGACCACCGAGAAGGACACCCTCAACCTGTGCGAAGGCGCCATCGAGCTAATGTCGCCGCTGCCGGTTTACTGGCTCAAGATTCGGACGGAGATCGAGCGGGAAGCCGAATTTCTGGAATTCATCGAGCGGCGGCTGGCTTCGGGAACGAGCGAACGAGCGCGGCATGCCTTACAACCAAGTAATGAGGTCCAACGAGAGTAAGGAAATGGCCACCTGCACTCTTACTGGCAGGACTGAGGGAGAGGACCTTGTAACGCAAGAAAAAACATGATATGTCTCTATCGTGGACTTCACGTTCTGGTCCGGAGTCATCGGTCTGGCTACTGCTGGCGCCAAGCTCGCTGAAGTTCTGCTACCTCGCCTTTTTAAAAAAATCCAATTCTAGTCGACTGGGGACTTTAAGGGCACTTGAAATATGGCCTGTAAAGTCGCGTGTACGCTGACCCTTGCCGTGTGGCAAGGTGTGAGTGTACGGAGGAACGGAGCGGGGAACGATTAAATGTCCGGCCTGTGACACCTAGCGAGCCTGCTAGAGGCTTCGGACACGGTCACGTTCGATCGTGCGCTGGCTGGGGTCAAGAGATTCACGGTTCTGCGATAGAATCCCCACTCCGCGTCTTTACGGCGCGCCAGTCAGGTAATCCCACTCGGTGGCGCTGTGCTCGACGATCTGCGGGATGTCGCCTTCCAG
>JBGPKX010000270.1:0-8412 GCA_041486185.1 Bryobacteraceae bacterium
ACTGCGGCGCCTACTTCTCCGAGACGGACTTGAAGAATTCCTGCCCGTGGTACTCTTTTGTAGTTCTCTCGATCCAGAAGGGCGAGTTCGATCACGCGAACAGTTGGCTGCCCAACGCGGAGCAGACCGCGGCGGAAAAAGAAGAGCTGAAACACGCGTAGAATGGGCGGTTTTGGCTTCCAAGCGGCCGGGTGGAGGACTGGCGGAGCATAGCAATGAGTTCGTTAGCATCTGGGAAAACGCTTGCTCACGGCTCGGAAATGCGCCTTGTGGGCCGCGACGATAAGGGAGCGGACAGGCCCCTACCTTTGAAGGAAACGATCAATGGCTAAAGTTTTGATTCCAACTCCTCTGCGACAGTACGCAGAAAAGCATGACACCGTCGAGCTGGGTGGCGCGACGGTCGGCGAGGTTCTCGGTAAACTCACGACGCAGTATCAAGAGCTGCGGCGCCAGCTTTACAGCGATGAGGGCAAGCTGCGCAGTTTTGTGAACGTGTATATCAACGACGAAGACATCCGGTACCTGAAAAAGGAAGCCACACCGGTGAAGGAAGGCGACACGATTTCGATCGTGCCCAGCATTGCGGGCGGTGGGCCGGTAGTGGAAGCGGCGCCGCAAACCGTGACCCTTTCGAAAGAGGAAATCCTGCGGTACAGCCGCCACCTGATCATGCCCGAGGTCGGCATGGAGGGGCAGGTCAAGCTGACGAGCGCCAAGGTGCTCATGATCGGCGCGGGTGGCCTGGGCGCACCACTGGGGATGTATCTCGCGGCCGCGGGCGTGGGGCGGATCGGCATCGTGGATTTTGACGTGGTCGATTTCACCAACCTGCAGCGGCAAGTGATCCACGGCACGAGCGACGTGGGGCGGAAGAAGCTGGATTCGGCCGCCGATACGATGCACGAGATCAATCCTTACGTGCAGATCGATAAACACGAGATGGCGCTCTCGAGCGAGAACGCCCTCGACCTGTTCAAAGACTACGACATCATTGTGGATGGCACGGACAATTTCCCGACGCGCTACTTAGTGAACGATGCATGCGTGCTGACGGGCAAGCCCAACGTTTACGGATCGATTTTTCGTTTCGAAGGGCAGGCGACGGTATTCGCGTATCAAGGCGGGCCGTGCTACCGGTGCTTGTATCCCGAGCCGCCACCTCCGGGCTTGGTGCCGAGCTGCGCTGAGGGCGGCGTGCTGGGCATCCTGCCGGGGACTATCGGACTGATTCAGGCCACAGAGACGGTCAAGCTCATTCTGGGGAAGGGCGAGCCGCTGGTGGGACGTCTGCTGCTTTATGACGCGCTAGCCATGCGATTCCGGGAGCTGAGACTTCGCAAGAATCCCGAGTGCCCGGTTTGCGGCGAGCACCCGACGGTGACGAAACTGATTGACTATCAGCAGTTCTGCGGCATTCCACAACATGAGCCGGCGCCGGCGCCTGGGGTAGCGGAGGGCGAGATCGATCCGGTCGAGGTGAATGCGAAAATCGATCGCGGCGACCGGTTCGTGCTGATCGATGTGCGCGAGCTGCACGAGTACCAGATCTGCAATATCCCGTTTGCGAAGCTGATTCCGCTAGGCGAGCTGCCCAAGCGCGTGAATGAGCTGAATTCGGCGGACGAGATTGTGGCGCACTGCAAGAGCGGGATGCGGAGTGCAAAGGCCGTCGAGTTTCTGAAGCAGGCGGGGTTCAAGAAGGTGAAGAACATGAAGGGCGGGATTCTGGCCTGGAGCGACAAGGTGGATCCTAAGGTGGCGAAGTACTGACGGTGCGGAGCGAACTCGCAATCGCCGGCTTTCTGTGCGCCTCGATGGCCCTGGCGGCCACCAATCCGCCGGTGGTGACGTTTACGAAGGATGTCGCGCCGGTGCTGCAGAAGAACTGCCTGGGATGCCATCGTCCCGGCGAGGCGGCGCCGTTTTCGCTGCTCACATATGAGCAGGCCCGGCCGTGGGCCAAGGCGATGAAAGAGGCGGTGCGGCTGAAGAAGATGCCGCCGTGGTTCGCGGACCCGCACTACGGCAAATTCTCCAACGACCGTTCGCTCACCCAGAAGGACGCCGACACTCTGGCGGCCTGGGCGGATGCCGGCGCGCCGCAGGGCGATCCGAAGGACATGCCGGCGCCATTGGATTTTGTCGAGCTGGTCGATTCCCAAGCCGGACGTGGTGTTCGAGTTTCCGCAGGCGTATCAGATTCCGGCATCCGGCACGATCGAGTATCAGAAAGTCATTGTGCCGACGGGGTTCACCGAAGACAAATGGGTGCAGTTTGCGGAAGCCAGGCCGGACGATCGCGCGCATGTTCATCATATGATTTTGTTCATTCGGGAGCCGGAGTCGCGGTGGCTGCGAGGTGCGAAGCCAGGCGTGTTCTTTGTCGCGCCGAAAATCAAAGACGACGGTGTCGATACGAGCGCGCTGCCGAGTGACTTCCTGGTGGGCTATGCACCCGGGCAACCGCCCGAGATATTGCCACCGGGTCAAGCCAAGTTAATCAAGGCGGGCTCCGACGTGGTCTTGGAGATCCATTACACAACGAATGGCACGGCGAGCACGGATCGCAGCAAATTCGGCCTGGTGTTCGCTAAGGAACCGCCGAAGGAGCGTGTGCTGACTTTGTCCGCCACGAATGGAACGTTCAAAATTCCGCCGGGAGACGCAAACCACAAAGTGGATGCTGTGTTCGAATTGGGGACAACGGTCAAGCTGGCGAGCGTGCATCCGCACATGCACGGGCGAGGCAAGGACTTCGAATATCGCATCGTGTATCCCACGGGCGAAACTGAAACGGTGCTGCGCGTGCCGCACTACAACTGGCATTGGCAGCTTTGGTACAACCTGGCGCAGCCCATGGTTCTCCCCAAGGGTACGAGGATCGAATGCACGGCGCACTTCGACAACTCGCCGAATAATCCCGATAATGCCGACCCGACAAAAGAAGTGGCGTGGGGCGATCAAAGCTGGGATGAGATGATGGTGGGCTTCTTCAACCTCGTGTTCGACGCCGGCACGCCGGTGAAAGATATCTTCCCGGCGGCCAAGGACGCGAAGAAGACGGGCGGGGAGTAAATCCCAGAGCACCGTTCACTTCCCGAGATATTGCTGGATGTCGGGATGGAGCAGGGCGCGGGTTTCCGGCTTGTCTAAATCTTCGCGGCGAACCAGCGTGGCGCCGGAATCGATCTTTGCGGGCGGGGTTTGGCCGGCGAGTTTCAGGCCGATGGCGCGCGCTCTCTCGTAGCCCATGCGAAATGGATTTTGCACGACGAGGGAATCGATAGAGCCATCCTGTAAGTCGGCGAGGAGTTGGTCGGAGGCGTCGAAAGCCACGAGCTTGACCGCGGTCGAACGCCGCGATTTCAGGGCTTGCACGGCGCCGGAGGAACTCGACTCGTTGTCGGCGAACAGGCCTGTGAGATCGGGGTGGGCGGTCAGGATATTTTCGGTTTCGGCCATAGCTTTGGCGCGGTCGGCCATGCCGAACTGGACGCCGACAATCTGGATTCCGGGGAAGCGCTTGCGGGTTTCATCCTGAAAGCCGTCTTCGCGTTCCATGGTGGAGGCGCTGCCGGGCATGAAGCCGATGACACCGACTTTGCCTTTGCCGGCGAGCACTTCTCCCAGGCGTCGCGCGGCCATGCGTCCGCCTTCGGTGTTGTCGGTGGCCACATAAGAGACGATGCGATCGGTATCGATGGCGGAATCGAAGATGGCCACCGGGATTCCCTCGCGTGCGGCGCGCTCCACCACGGCGACCAGGGCGTGGCGGTCAACGGGCGCCAGCGCGATGCCGGCCACATGGCGGTTGATCATGGACTCGACGATCTCGATCTGGCGGCTGGAATCCACTTCGAGGGTAGGCGCGTTCCACTCGACTTCGAAATGAAACTCGCGCGCGGCTTTGATGGCGCCGGCGTGGACCGTCTGCCAGAAAATGTGGTTTGCGCCTTTGGGTACCACGCCGACCACGCGCACTTCCGACCTATGACAGCCCGTGGCGGCAATCAAGAGAAACAGCGGCAACCATTTCCGCATTTCAGGTATCTGCATTTCAACCATCTTGACATTGGCGGGCGCGTTTCGCTTTGCTGGAAGGATGGCCTTGGTTAAAGTGGCATCGACTTCCACGCTGGGCGCGGATAGCGTGCTGGAAGTGATGGTGGGGGGAACGCCATACGCAATCTGTAATGTCGGCGGCAAGATTACCGCGTTGTACGGGGTGTGCCCGCATCGCGGCGGGCCGCTGGGGCAGGGGGCGATCAACGGCCAGAACGTAGTGTGCCCGTGGCATGCCTGGGAATGGAACTGCGCTTCCGGCGAAAACGATATGGACGCGTCAAAAAAGGTCGCCGTCTGCGAAGTGAAGATTGAAGGCGGCGACGTTCTCCTGAAGCTTCCCGACTGATCGATCCCAAGGTGCCTGAACTTCCCGAAGTCGAAACCATTGCGCGCGCGCTCGATCCCCGGTTGCGCGGGCGCCGCATTGTGAGCGCCGAGTTCCGCTGCCTGCGCGTGTTGCACGGCGATCCGGATGAGACAGCCGCGGCGCTGGCCGGACGGAAGGTGCGCGCGGTGCGGCGGCACGGCAAGTTCATCGAGATGGAGCTGGATGGCGGGCGCTCGTTCGTGGTGCATTTGGGAATGACCGGCAAACTGCTCATGAATGCCACGCCCGGACGGCACACACACGCCATCCTGACCCTCGATCGCGGAGCGCTGCTCTACGACGACAGCCGGCAGTTTGGGCGGCTGGAGCTGAGCGAGGGGTTGCCGGCGCGCGTGCGGAAGCTCGGCCCGGAGCCACTCGAAGTCACGTTCGAGCATTTCGCGGAGCGAGTGCGCGCGCACAAAACCAAAATGAAGGCGTTGTTGCTGAATCAGCGGTTCCTGCGCGGGATCGGTAATATTTACGCGGATGAAGCTTTGTTCCGGGCGGGGATTCATCCGCTGGCCATAGCGAGGCGGCTGCGCCGGGACCGGGCCAAGAAGTTGCACGCGGCGATCCGCAAAGTACTCACCGAAGCCATCGAAGCAGGCGGCTCCTCGGTTTCCGACTACGTGGATGTCGACGGGCGTCAGGGAAGCTTTCAAGTGCGGCACAACGTATATCAAAAGACCGGGAAGCCGTGTCCCCGGTGTGGCACGCCGATACGCAGGATCCTGGTGACGCAGCGGGGAACGCACTTTTGCCCGCGATGCCAGAAGAAGTAGCGTTACTTACTAGAATCGCTTCTTGTAATAGAAATCCACACCGAACAAGCCATTTTCTTCACGCAGCGCGACCACGGACCATTGCTTGTTCAGGGACCATTCAACGCGGATAATCTGCGGGTTACTGCGAGTTACGTTTGTAATGTAAGTGAACGTGACGTCGGGAGTAACCTGCTGCTCTATGGTGAGCCGGGCTTGCGGACTATTATCCAGGCCCGTAAGCTGCGGATCGATCTTGATTTTACTGACGCCGAAGAAGCGCTCGAGACGGCCGGCAACCGGGCTCACAATAGCTTGGCCCACCAGGGCCGAGGCTCCCATCTGCTGCCAGCTCTGCGCAGCGCCGGACTGGCGCGCGGCCAGCGAGGGATCGGATGATGGAGCGCGGCCGGTGGCGAGGAGCGCCACGATATCGGAGAACTGCATAGGGGGATCGGAACGGTAAGTTACGTTCAGCTTGTTTATGGGACCGGAGATAGTGAGCGTGACGTCGACACCGCGCGCGCGAGTTTGCAAGTCGACGTTCAAGATAGGTTCGATCTTGACCGGGTTAAAAAAGGAAATGGCGCCCTGGTTGATGGTGAACTTATTTCCGAAAAACGTAAGTTGGCCATTCGTAATATTGATTCGACCCAGCAACACCGGATTGCCGCCTGTACCTCTCAGCCGCAGGCTCGCCTCGGCCTGTATTTGCTGCGCCACCGCGGATTGAACCAGGACGTCCGGCGACGTATCGATCTGGATATCGAAATTCATGCCGCCCAGCAACCCCGTACGGGCCGCGGGTGTGCGCACGGGTCCGGCGGACGTTGCCAGGATGGAGCCAAAATCGGTGCGTGGGTTAAAGCCGGTTCGAAGGATGGTTAAAGTCCCCGAGACCAGACTTCGCTGCTGGGTTCCGGTCCAAGTCAATTTTGCATCGGCGACGGTGCTAACGCCTTCGGGATACCGGACGCGCATCTGGTTTGCCGAGACCTCAAGCCGGAATGCGGGCTCATCACCGACATACGAAACGAAGCCGGTGACGGACACCTTGCCGCCGCCAGACTCGCCCGTGAGGCTCTGGATGGTTGCGCGGTCGCCGCTAAAGAAAATGACGCCGTTCGCGTTGGAAAGCCCGTTGGGGAAGGTGGCGAAGTTAAGGCTGGCGTTCTTCAACTCCATCCGGCCACCGACCAGAGGCTGCGTGAATGGGCCGCGAATGGTGGCATCTGCGACCAGGGCGCCGGAAGAAGACACGTCGGGATCGAAGCTTTGGAGGATGGACAAGTCGATAGCGCCATTGAGGCGCAGATCGAGCGGGTTCTTCGCGTCCTTGAGAGATATGTTGCCCGTCAGCGCAACGTTGGTGGCCTGGCCGGTGAGGCGCGCGCTCTCCACGCGAACCGCGGAATTCTGTATCGCCATGCGGACCGGCCCTTCATTGCGAAGGGTAATGTGCGGCGTATCGCCGGTCGAGGCGTGCGGGAGAGAGGAGATCTCGAGCTGGGGGATGTCGAGGGTTCCGGTCCAGGCCTCGGGTTGCAGCGCGGGGCCGGAGATGGTCAACTTCCCTTCCACAAAGCCGCCGACCCGGACGGATGAAGCGGGACGCGCAAGCCAGGATTGAAGCGAGGCCAGGTCCAGCTTCGTGAACGACAACTGCGCGCCGCCCGGGTAGTCACCGGTTAGGCGCCACTGGCCGTCGGCGCGAATTGCGGAATTCGCAATTGCCGATTCCAGATGCGCCGTCAGCATGGAGCCTTGCGTGCCGGCCGTCAGATGCACCGTGCCGACAGGCTTTTGATCGAATTGAATATCCTGTCCGTTCACGTCCACATTCAGATCCGTAAGCTGGAATGTGGATTGACCCGAGCGGGTTCTGGCGACCGTGGCCGATCCTTTGGCCGTGAGTTGCACGTGGCCCGAGGCAGAAATTTCGCGTTGCCGCGCCAATTGAAGCTCACTGAGGGACAAGCGATTGCTGGATGCCTGGAACGTGAGATGCCCGGTCTCGAAATCGCCTGGGGTGTGTCCATAGGTAGCGCTGCCGAGCACCTTTCCGGCGCCGGCATTCAGCTGCGCATTGGCGACGGTGACGAGGTTGTTTGCGTAATCGACATGCACAGTGAGGAGATCGAACGGCTCATTGTAGACGGAGCCATTATCGATGGTGACATCGGCCTTGATCAGGGGGGCGCCGAGGGTGCCCGAGGCTTCAGCCGAAGCCGCAAGCGTTCCAGTCGCCGGAAGATTCTGCTGGCCCGTGAATGCCAGCAGATCGTGAACATCGGCGCCATGGACGGACGCGGTGGCCGCCAGTGCTCCGGCATCATCCGGCTTCCAATCGTTCAACCCGACGGTGGCTGCAAACTGAGCACGCATTTTTCCGCGAGCCGCGGTAGCGTTTTGCACGCGCAGCCCGGATTTCTGCACGGTGACATCGGCGGCAAGGGTATCGATCTTTTCCTGCGCATATAGGCCATTGGTCACCGCGACGTGTCCGCCGATCTGGGGCGCATTCAAGTCGCCGGTAACGACACCGTCAAAAACCGCCAGGCCGTTTTGCAGCCGGAGGGGCATTTCCTTGGGCGCACGGACCGAAGCCATCTGGAGCGCCGGCAAAAGATCGTCGAGGTTGGTGGACCGCAGGTGCACATGCAACTGCTGTCCCAGCGTCCCGGCGAAATCGAGGCGTGTTGCGGGAAGCTGGATAAAGGAGCTTCCCAAATCGACGATCCCGCGATATCCGTCATAGCGGGCGTCGATCACGCCTTGCACGGGAGCGCGTCCTGGAACGGGCGAGATAGCGAGCTGGCCACGGGCGTCGAACCGGTTGCGGTAGAGATCGCTGATGGCACCGTTCATCTCGACCGCGCCAGCAAGGACACCGTCCCAAGGTAGCGGTTGCGAGGTGTAGAGCCCTGCCAGCCGCTGAAGATCGAAGCGGCTGACATCGCCCTCCAAGCGGAAGCGATCGAGCTTTTCAATTCGCGCGCGGCCGTTGAAATTTCCTTCAGGCGCCGAAAGGCGGATCCCGGTGATGTCGATTTTTTCGGGGTCCATGCGAAATGCCGATTCCGCACGCACGTTGCGCACCTGGAGGTTCCCCTGCCCGAACGAAAGAGGCCCCATGTGCATGTTGCCAGTGAGGAGGTAATGTCCGAAATCGCGAACGGAGGCGCTGCCCCCGATCAGCACCATTCCTTGCGG
>JBGPKX010000271.1:0-8179 GCA_041486185.1 Bryobacteraceae bacterium
ATTGCCGTCGGGCGAGAGCGCTAACGATCCCGGATTGGGCGCTACGTTAAAGGATGTGTGGATCTTGAAGTCCTTGACCGACATTACGTCGATTCGATTGGCCGTGAAATTGGCGATGTAGAGCACCCCACGCGGCTCATCGAGAGCGATGTCCCCGGCTTGCCCGCCGATGGGCACGACCAGGCCGAATGTGGCTGCGGACACGGGCGCCACCAATCCCGGCACGAGCAGCAAGCTCAGCGCCGCGGCCGCCAGACATATGGCCATCCGGAACATCACGGCTCGAAAGGGACGTGTGGAATTCATAGAACCTCAAGGCCTCGCGGAATCATGAAAATTTTCCCCAGAAAATGACCCTGTAAATTTAGCATTATGGCTATGAATTGCAATAGCAAAAATAGGTAGTATAGTTTTCCTTCCTTCGGTTAACAGTGGAAATATGCCGAAATATTATGCCAAAATCGTCCAATTGTATAGCTTTAAAATTGACGTTTTTCAGGTATACTGACCTTCCGAGGCAGGCCCACGCTTGAGCGGCCGCCTCGCTGGCGGGAAAACGCATGCTTTTACGAAAATCACGCGCGAAATTGGCTTTGATTTTATCGCCATTTATTCTGGCGGCCGGCTTGTCGGCGCAGACCACGAGCAGCGTCCAGATCTATACCGTGCCCGCGGGCCTGCAGTTCTACATCGACGGCCAGAGGTTTGTCTCGGTGGCCACGCTGCTTTGGCCGCAGGGCAGCAAGCACTCCCTCGGCACGGACATTTTTCAGATCGGCTCCCAGGCAAACGTGACATACTCGAATCCCCAAATAACTTCGAATTTGGGTCAGATCGCGGACCCGACTGCCATCACCGCCGACCCGCACCTCACCTGGATCCAACTCAGCTTCACAGGCAACTATGCCGTAAGTCTGAATTACTTCGCGTGCCCGGCCGGGATGAATCCAGCCTCGTGCGGTTCGCCGGGTACGGTCTTTCTGAACGGAACACCATTTACTCAGAACGGCAAGTTGTTTGTGGCTGTCGGGAGCACGCTCTCGGTACAAGCGGTTCCGAGTCCGGGATTTGTCTTTGCCGGCTGGCTTTCTCCGCTCGGTGTCCAGAGCACCAGCCAGGCTTTCATTCTCTCGTTGCAAGTCAACGCGCCCATTACCTTGTTTCCCATTTTCCAGCGCGCCCGTTCTGTTTCGGTCTCGATCGCCACATCGCCGCCGGGGTTGCAGGTCCTGCTCGACCGCACGCCGTACTATTCACCCCGCACTCTCGAGTGGGGTGTGAATACCATTCACCAGTTAGGCGGTATTTCGCCGCAATACGACCAGCAAGGCAAGCTCTGGATTTTCAACTCATGGAGTGACGGCGGCGATTATTCGCACGCCTATACCGTGCCCAACGGGTACAACACGATTACGCTTACGGCGAGCTTCGTGCCCGGCACTCTGGTCACGTTCTTGACCAATCCGCCAGGACTGCAGTTGACCGTAGACGGTCGCAGCAATTATTCCAACTACACGTTCGCCTGGGTCCCCGGCAGCACGCACACCGTCAGCGCGCCCGCTACCGACACCGATGCCAGCGGCAACACCTATCAATTCAACGGCTGGTCTAATCTTGGCCCGTCGACCCAGCAGATCACCGCTTCGACCGACCCGGCCGCCAACCGCTACACCGCCAACTACGAGCTGGTGGGCGCCATCACGATTCAGAGCTCACCGGCGGGCGTGCCCATGCAGGTGGACGGGCAGGCCTGCGTTACTCCGTGCAGCGTGACACGACCCATCGGCGTCACGGTGCAGGTTGGCGCACCGGCCAACTCCTTGGTGAGCGACGGTGTGCGGCTCGATTTTCAGGGATGGACCGACAACGCGCCGGCTTCGCGAACGCTCACCGCAACCGCACAGGCACAGACGCTGACCGCCTCTTACAAGCTTCGCTATCAGTTGCACGTCGGATCCGACCCAGGTAACGGTGTGCTGTGGAAGACGCAGCCCGCGTCCCCCGATTTGTTCTTCGATGCCCAGTCTCCGGTCACCGTTTCGATGAAGACTCAGCCCGGCTTCCAGTTCCTCAACTGGTCGGGTGATGCCAGCGGATTGTCGCCAAGCGTTTCGGTGGTCATGAGCGCTCCCCGCAACGTGATTGCCCAGTTGAATCCCATCCCCTATATCGCTCCCAAGGGCATCCAGAACAGCGCCGCGCAAACGCCGCAGAATACGGTGGCGCCTGGCTCGGCTGTGGCCATCTATGGCGTGAATCTGGCGGCTGACGTAGCCGTGGCTCCGGAAGGCAAACTGGCTCACACGCTCGAAAACGTTACTGTCCGGGTGGGCGGCCAAGTGGTCCCATTGTTCTTTGTTTCACCCGGCCAGATCAACGTGCAATTGCCTTCGAATCTTGTGGATGGCCAACATATCTTGACAGTTCACTTGGAGGGAAAACCCGATGCCAGCGAGGCATTTACCGCGGCTCGTAACGCACCCGGATTATTTGCCACTGGCTCCGATGACACCGTGATTGCCGTTGCCACGCATCAGGATGGATCCATCGTCTCGGCTCACAGCCCGGCCCGTCATGGCGAAGTGGTCACGCTCTATGGAACCGGACTCGGCCCCTACCACCCCGCGCCGGCCGACGGTGTCGCCGTACCGGTCAACGCGAAGTATCCGCTGGCCGATCCTGTGCGGCTGGTAACGGGCAAGCAGCAGGCCAGCCCCTTGTGGGCAGGAGCAGCGCCCGCAAAGATCGGCGTGGCCGCCGTGCAGGTCAAGATTGACGAGAGTTTTCCCCACGGCGCCAATGCCGCGGTGAAGGTCCACGTCAACAACACGGAGAGCAATACGGTGCTGCTGCCGGTGGAATAGCGGCGGAGCAACCCACTATCTCGGAACACAATAGGGCGCCGCTGTGCTCTGATTGCGGTCCTCAGCGACACCGGACCGATCGGTGTTGCGGACCGGAATCTGCGACCGGCGGCCGCACATCAACACAATCCTGTCAGCGGCCATCCGTTCGCTCTTGAACCAGTCCCGCGGTCAGAAGAAACTGGTCGTGCATCTATCGTCGGGACGCAGGCGAAACGAAGTAGACTTCGAGCATGTCGGGCCAGCAAGCCGCTTGCTCACGCGCGGCTCGGGAGACACCTTCGACTCTGCGATCAGGTTTTCGAGGCGCGACCGTGAGGGAGTGTTGTGGGCCCTTCTTGCGGCTACGACATGCGATCCGGCGGGACCGCCAGAATCACTTCCACCTTCACCGGATGCCCGTCTTGCAGAGCGGGGCGGAATTCCCAGTACACGAGGTATTGCAGCAGAGCGTCGGTCGTTGGCGCCGTGGGCATGGAGTTCCGCAGGATCCTCATATCCCGGAAGCGGCCGGATTCATCCAGAAATCCGTGAACCAGCAGATAGTCAGCCCCGTGGCGCCAGTCCTCGGGCGGCCGCACGGTCACTGTAGGATATGGGGCTCCGACCGGCTCGGGGTTTCCTAGATTGACAATACTGCCAGTTTGAACCGGGCCAGCCATATTGGGAACGCAGTACTGCAAGATCCATTCTTTGGGTGCTCCGACCTGCAAATACACCGTGTAAATCGGCCTCCCGGATAGGGCATCGGCGCCCTCCGGGAAGGTTTCCGAGGAAGAGGACTGCACTACCACGACGTCAAAAACACCATTACTCGGGTGAATGACGCGCAGTGGAGTGCCGGTAAGCCCGGGCGGACTCAACATGCCGAAGAGTCGTCCGCCGCCCGGTAGCGAATGCAGTAACTCCGCTGGACCGGATGCGCCGTTTGGACCGCCGTCGGCCGATAGATCGCCAGCGGCGTCGCCGCTTCCGGATGAGCCGGCGCCATCACCCAGGCCGGGGATTCCAAACAACGGTGGTGCGCCCGGCAGCCTCGCGAATTGGTTGCCTGCAGGGATGAATAGAGCTTTCAGCGCGTCGGTCAAAGGGGCGGGGTCGGGAGACAGCGCCAGGACGTGGATGGGATGCCCGGTAAATGGATCGATGGAGCTCGGCCCGGTGGGTTCTTTCGCCGGCTCAAGGATGCGCAGCGGCATTGTCGTGGCGGGCGGCAGCGCTATCGCCGTTTCCGTGTTTGCGGGCCCTGAAGACACACGCACGTCGGCAGTGACTGGCTCGCCATTCGGCGTTTCAAGCCTTGGGGTGGCATTCAGCTTGGGCGCCTCGAGTCTTTTCGTGAGGTTGCCAGGATCAATCGGATGTTCCGGCGGTTTTGCCGTCTCGGCATCCCAGAACAAGAGCTGCGGAAGCCTCTTGTCGACCTGCGGTGGCATATCGGGTGGAACTTCGGCCTGCAGAACGGTTTGGGTCGCCGCCGCGCGCACCGGCATGTCCGCCAACTCGAATCTTCTGGGCTCGGCCTGGAGAGGCTCGATTGGCGAAACCGTCATGGAGAAGAGGCTGGGCTGCATATCGGGGGGCGGAGTCGAAGCCGGAGCCGTCAACTTCGCATCCACACCTCCCTCGGCATACTTGCGGAGGTCCTTGCGGTGGACCGTGACGCGCGGGGAACCCTTCAGATGCGCCGTGGATGGGAAAGTCCGGCCGGTTGCCGGGGCCAGATAGATATGCTCGGGAAGTTTGATGACCAGCGCATGGCTGGCGAGCTGCCGCGGCAGGAAATCGTCGTCCGGACCCGAGAACAGATCCGAGAGTACCAACACCAGAAGGAGGCCACACGCGTGGACCGCAACGGAAACGAAGAACGCTCCCCAAGGTCGCCGGGGCCGAACGTCGAGGGCTTTAAATAGAGGAGCTTCGTCGGCTTTGGCGTGGGACTTCCCGGTGCCCAAAAGCCAAGAAATGACCGCCAGGATGAGCAGGGCCGGCATGACTTCTCACTCTCCCGGGTGGAGAAGTGCCGGAGCTAGCTCGCGTTTCGCAGCCGGGTGGGCGGCGCCGACATGCGCAGAGAAGACTTCTCGAGAAACAGGGCGCGCAAATCCTGCAACGGAAGAGCGTCCGGCAGCGAGGAGCGATCCGCAGGCACCGCCGGGGCCTTTTCCAGCGTGCCATGGCCGGTAGTGAGGTTCTTCAGGCCGTAGAGCGCCAGCTCGAAACGGTCCTTGACACCGACTTTCTGGAAGAGGCGTGACAGATAAACCTTCACTGTCCCCTCCGAGATCAGCAGCATCGAGGCGATCTCTTTGTTCTTCAGCCCCTGGCTCAGCAGGCTGACGAGCTGGCCTTCGCGCTTGGTGAGGGCGATGCGCTTGGCCGAGAGGAAACTATCGGTCAGCGCCTTTTCAAACCAGAATTCGCCTTCATTTACGCGCTGCAGGCACTTGATTAGCAGCTCCGACGGCAGCGTCTTGCGGAGAATTCCGCGAACGCCGAGCGCCATGGCTTGTAGCGCCAATTCGGTCGAAATCGAATGCACCCACAACACGATTTTGGCGTTGAGCGAAGCTTTTTTCAGCTCGCTCAAAATGCTGAAGGTCACATCCGATGTCAAATCGATCAGGAGGATGTCGGGTTCCCCGGCATCCAGGATCTCTTTGAGCTTGGCGGTTCCGGAGCAGACACCGGCCAATTGAAAGCCTTCGACACCGGCCAGGACGGATTCCAGTCCCTTGGCCAGAATAGGTTCATCGCTGAAGAGAAGCGTGCGTGTCATTTCGCACATCAGAATATCATCGCTGTTAACCATAAAGCTAGTGATTTTTTTAAATTTTTCTTAATTTATTTAAATTTCCAAATATTAGTTTCTGAAATGGCCCAGACTAACTTCTGATGTACACCGGGCGACACCCGTCTAGCCTCCGCCAATGGAATTTATCGCTAACCTTGGTGTATAAAGCTCTGACATCTATTTTCAATATTGATCGCCACCCCATAAACAATTAAAGTGCTGAGGTATCTGAATTTTACCGCATGAACAGGCGTGAGAGCCCGCGTATGGACGTGAAGCTGAAATGCCATGTGGCCCCGATGAAAACGTGGCCGCAAGGACTTTCCGGAGTGACGGAGAACATTAGCCGGAATGGCGTCCTGATGCTGTGCTCAGAGAGTTGCGTGGGTGAGCAGCCGCGGGTTGGAGAAGTGGTCACGGTGGAAATCGAGTTGCCTGAAAATCCCGTGTTTGGCAGGAAATGCATACACTGCCAGGCCACTGTGGTGCGCGTTTCGGGCGAGGACGGCCAGCCGTTTCAGGTAGCGTTTAGCGTAAATCAGATGAAATTTACAGAATATGCGAATCCGGCGTCGCAATTTCAGGGAATCGAAGCCGGAGCGGGCAATTTTCCGGTTTAGTGACGGTGAGATGCTGAATCCAAGGGATCAATCCAGGCAACGGGGACACGCCATCATCGAAGGGCCTTCGACGGCGCCGTGGATGCTGGCGCTAGTCGAATAACATGCACGCACCCAAGCCACATTTCGCGGTTCGCCTGCTTCCTTCGCTGACGGACGTAGCGTTCCTCATGCCGCTGGCCTTCGTGTTTCTCCGCATGGATGGCGCCAAGGGCATGCTGGGCGACGGCGATACCGGGTGGCACGTCCGCACGGGTGAATGGATTCTGGCCAACCACCGGGTTCCCAGCCAGGACATGTTTTCCTACACCAAAGCCGGCCAGCCCTGGTTTGCGTGGGAGTGGCTTTGGGATGTGGCGTTCGCGTGGCTGCACCAGCACGGGGGATTGACAGCGGTAGTGCTGGCCAGCATGTTCGTCGTTTGCCTGACTTCGATGCTGTTGTTCCGTTTGGTACGCCGGAAGTGCGGCAACGCACTGATCGCGATTGCGGTGATGTTCTTTGTGACAGGGGCCTCGGCAGTCCACTGGCTGGCGCGGCCGCACCTGTTCACGCTGCTATTCGCGGTCATTTTCTACTCGCTGCTCGAGCGGACAAAGGAAGGCCGCACGCGGTTGCTGTGGATACTGCCCGCCCTCACTGTTTTATGGACCAATCTGCACGGCGGGTTCTTCGTGGGATTGATTCTCATTGGCGCATATGCCGGTGGCGAGCTAATGAAAGCGCTGTTCGAAGCGGATCAGAGCGAGCGCGTTCAGGCCGCGCGACGCAGCCTGCCGTACCTGGCGGCCGGGGCGGCGAGCGCACTGGCCACTTTCATAAATCCGTATTCTTACCACCTGCATGCGCATGTGTTCGAATACCTGACCGACAAGTATCAGTACCAAAACATCGCCGAGTTCCAGTCTTTCAATTTCCATCATCCGGTCACGCTCTTCTTCGAGCCGATACTTTTGCTGGGTCTGACGGCGGCGGTGTGGAGCCTGGTGCGCAAGGATTATGTGTACACGTTGCTGATCGCGGGCTGGGCTCACCTGGCGCTGATCGCCGTGCGGAATACGCCGATCTTCATGATCGTCGCGTCCGTGCCCGTGGCTCTGATGATCGAGAACGTGGTGCGGGAACTTCCGGGCAGGAACCTGGCGAGCTGGTTGCAGCGCGCGGCGGACAAGGTCGAGCGCTTCACGACAGACTTAGGAAAGACGGACGCGATCCCCCGGCTGCACCTGGCGAGCGGCGCGGCCGCGTGCCTGCTGATCGCGCTGGCTTATGCGCCCAACGCACCCGCCAAGTGCCGGGCGGAATATGATGCCGCCAGCTACCCGGCGAAAGCCGTTGAAGTTCTGCGCCATGCGAGCACAGCCGATACGATTTTTACCGACGACGTTTGGGGCGGTTATCTGATCTATCGCCTCTATCCCGAGAACAAAGTTTTTATCGACGGCAGGAGTGATTTCTATGGCTCCAGCTTCGACGAGAAGTACACGGATGTGATGAATGTCCGGTACGACTGGGAGAAGAACCTGGAAGCCTATCACGTCAACACCATCCTCCTGCGGACGAACGCCTCTTTGGCAGGCGCACTCAAGGAGTCCCGCCGGTGGCACCCCGTCTATGACGACGGCGTGGCCATCGTGTTCCGGGCCAACGGAGAGAGCTCCGCCGAGGCTGAACAAGTTTCCGCCGTTTCCCGCGACGGAAAAGATCGTGATCACAAGATCACGAAATCCCGAATAAGTGATCTGACGATCACCAAATCTAACTCAAGGAGTGAACCATCATGAAAACGCTGCTTTACAACTTTGTTAAGGACGAACAAGGCCAGGACCTGATCGAGTACACGCTGCTTCTGGCTTTCGTGTGTCTGGCCTCTGCCGCGCTGTTCATCAGCGCCGGCGGTA
>JBGPKX010000272.1:0-8135 GCA_041486185.1 Bryobacteraceae bacterium
ATGATCGTGGCGGGGCTCGGCTGCGCTTTCGCGGGCCTGTGCTATAGCGATTTCTCCTGCAGGATCCCGGTGGCGGGCAGCGCCTACACCTACGCCTCCACGACTGTGGGCGTATGGCTCGCCTGGAGTATAGTCTGGGACCTGGTGCTCGAGTACGCCGTGGGAGCGTCCACGGTTTCCATCAGTTGGTCGGGCTACGTCGTCTCACTCCTGCACGATTTCGGAATCAATCTCCCCACGCAGCTTCTGGCCGGCCCATTCGAGGTGCGGACGTTGCCGGACGGAAGGACCATCCAGGGAATCGTTAATTTGCCGGCCGTATTTATCATCTGCATGATTTCGTTGCTGCTGATATTAGGCATCAAAGAGTCCGCGCGTGCTAATGCCATCATCGTGGCGATTAAGTTAACCGTGGTTGTAGTTTTCATCGCCGTAGGCTGGAATTACATTCACCCCGAGAACTACACGCCGTTCATTCCGCCAAATCAAGGCAAGTTTGGAGACTTTGGAATCAGTGGAATCATGATGGGCGCGGGCGTAATCTTTTTCGCCTATATCGGCTTCGATGCCGTCTCTACCGCTGCGCAGGAAGCCAAGAACCCGCAGAAAGACATGCCCATCGGCATCATCGGCTCGCTTGTCGTGTGCACCATACTGTACGTCGTGTTCTCTTACGTCCTCACGGGCATGGTGCACTACACCAAGCTGAACACCTCGGCGCCGGTCGCGGTCGCCATCGACCAGACGCCATACGATTGGCTGAAGATCCTGATCAAGTTCGGCATCATCTGCGGATTCACCTCGGTGATGCTGGTTATGCTGTTGGGACAGAGCCGCGTATTTTTCTCGATGTCGCGCGATGGCCTGGTGCCCAAGATATTCTCCGATATCCATCCGAAGTACCGCACGCCATGGCGTTCGAACCTTTTGTTCATGCTTTTCGTGTCGCCTTTCTCGGCTTTCCTACCTCTATCCGTTGTCGGTGAGATGACGAGCATCGGCACGCTATTCGCTTTTGTCATCGTGTGCGCGAGTGTTTGGGTCATGCGTCGCATGCATCCGGATTCGCCGCGGCCGTTCCGTACTCCGCTGGTCCCGCTGGTGCCTATTCTGGGGATCGTGTGGAACTTTGCCATGATGTATTCGCTGGGGTGGAGCAACTGGCTACGGTTGATCGTCTGGCTGGTGATTGGCCAGATCATTTACTTCACCTACAGCCGCCACCGCAGCCATTTGGCGCTAAAAGCGGCCGCCGAACAGCATCGGTAGCGCAGGGCCACGCCGCTGTTGCGGGGACCTGCGGCCTTTTGTCCATGTTTGGCTCAAACACAGGTTCCCCCCGTGGCTCAACTCGTATGGTCGAGGATGACCTTCCAGCCCCCGCCGGTCTTCCGCAACAGCAGCGTAAAAATTCCGTTCGCGTTGCCGCCTGCCTCCGCCGTGCGGTCAAGGTGAAACTTTCCGATCACTGAAGCGAACTCGGCGTCCAGCAGCTGGACTTCGAGATCGGAGAAGGTCAGTTGCCCCATCTTCTCCTTTGTCGGGTAGCGGCGGCGGTAATTCTCCAGCACCTGCTGGTAGCCGCGCGTGATCGTCGCGCCAACGAAGGTGGTGGCATCGGTGGCCGCATAACCCGACATGAAGCTTTCCACATCGCCGCGATTCCAGGCGGCCTGCTGCGTTTCCAGCACCTGTCGAATATCGTGTTCGGCCGATGTCGGCCCTGCGCGAAGCGAGACCAGCGCCGCCAGACCCACCAACGCACCGAACGCCACTGTCGGCGCGACCAGTGAGAGCCGCCCGATCAAGCGCTCTGGGGCGTCAGACGCGGAGCAAGGTTTAGATTTCATGCCAATCCTTTGGTAATTTCTTCCAGGCATACAAATTTCCGTTCATGGTGCCACAGAATCGCCCCAAGTGCTAACCCCATTACAGAAATCGGGAGTCCGCTCGATGTGTACCCGCGTGACAATCTACCGAGTATCTCGTGCCCCAGCCCACGGCCACGTGATCGCCGTTACCGAGCCGCGCGCGAGCAAGCGGAGTGCCGGCGCGCTCAGACGAGCGTGGCGCCGCCATCCACAGTGATAACCTGGCCCGTGAGATAAGACGCTCTGTCGCTCGCCAGCATGACCGCGATTTCGGCAATCTCCCCGGGCTGGCCCAAGTGCTTGATGGGCTGGCGTTCGAGACGTTCCGCCAGGCGCGCTTCGTCCTTCCAGTAGTACTCGCTGAGCACGGTTTGTATCAGGCCCGGCGCGATGGCGTTGACGCGCACGCCCTTCGGGCCGAGCTCGAGCGCATAGCACTTGGTCATCATGATCAGTGCGGCCTTGGTGGTGCTGTACATCATACCTTCGGGCTGCACGCGCAGGCCGGAGATGGAAGAAATATTGACGATCGACCCCGAGCCGCGCTGGCACATGCCGGGTGCCACCAGGCGAATCAGGCGGAACGCGCTCTTGAGGTTCACGTCGATCATTTTGTCGAACTGGCCGTCGTCGATGGCCAGGCAGGGGCCCTGCGCGACGTTGGTGGCGGCGTTGTTCACCAGGATGTCGATGTGGCCGAAGTCGCCCGTGACGCGATCCACGAGGCGCGAAAGGTCTTCCGGTTTGCCCACGTGGCACGCGTGCGGTATCACGCGGCTGCCGAACTCGCTCGCGACGGCGTCCAGAGTTTCCTGCTTACGGCCGCAGATGACCGCGGTGGCGCCTTGACGCGCGAAGGCGCCGGCGATAGCTTTGCCGATCCCGCGGCTGCCACCCGTGACGATGGCGACTTTATTTTCGAGCAACACTGCAGAAAGCCATTCCGGCCACGAATGAACGCGAATTCACGCGAATAACAGACACCGACCAGATTCGCGTTCATTCGCGTTGATTCGCGGCCTAAGTCATCAAATGTTCCGCCAGCCAGACAATGTACCGCGTATTGCGCCGCTGAACTTCGGCCACCAGATCGCCCGGCAGCTCATCCAGCTTCTCTTTGAAAAAGCGCCGGTCCCCATCGGGCGAGTGCACGTCGCGGCTGCCCACCAGGTTGCCCAGCCAGAACACTAGAAATAGATTACCGTCCACCCGCCCGCGCGCGGCATCGCCCAAATATGAGCCGCGGCCCATTGCGCGATATTTTTCCGCCAGCTCGCTTTCCGCCCCGAGAGCCCCGTGCGCCGCGAACTCGTTGCAGCGCTCGACCATGCGTTCATACAACGCGCGCCAAGGGGATGCCGCCGCCTGTTCCGACAACACGTCGAACAATTGCAATTGCAGTTCGCCCGAAATCTTGTAATTTACGCGCCCTGCTGTCGACCGGCCGATGGATTCGAGCACTTCCGCCTGTTTGCCGCTGCCGGAATGGATGCTCAGCGTGCCATCGAAATGCCGCGCCACCGCGGCCAGCTCGCGCACCCGGTGTGCCAGTTCATCGAGCGGCTTGCCCGCAAATTCCCCAGCCACGCGCGGCGCGAGTTCCGGCCACATCTTGTGCTGCACGTAGTCCCCTAGACCCACTCCGGCCGCGGGCGAAGTCTCCATGGCTGCGGGATACGCCTGGCGTTTCTTGAAACCCAGGTTCGGCGGCACAAGCTGCGCCGGACGCCCGCGGAGCTTCAGCCAGTGCATGTAGAAGAACAGCTCCTTGGGCGTGGTGAGCGTCTCGGCTTCGTCGATGGACGGCTCAAAATCGAAGGGCTCGCCGGATTTTTCCTTGCCAATGAAATCGAACAGCTCTTCGTTGAGCTTAAGACTCTCGCCGAATTTGACGGCCAGCCGCAGCACTTCCTCGCGCGTGAAGTCATAGCCGGCATCGCCCACCGTAACGCGCTTGACGAACTCGCCCAGAATCCACGCGCGCTCGTCACTGGAAAAGACGGTATTAAATTTGGTTGCGACCGCGCTGTCGCTCCACGCCGCGGGGTGGCGCGTGTCGGCTTCCAGGATGAACAACCGCGAGGTGTCGGTAGTGAACTTGGTATACCCGGCGGCATGGCGTATGGCTTCTTTTGCCGCCTCAACCGAACGGGCGATTTCATTCGTGCTATTTCCGGTAACGATGAAATGGTCGGCCTCCGCGTTGTAGCCATCACGCCAGCCGGCGCGGATGGCCGCCCACAAGCCCGCGTGGTAGAGATGCCGGATGGAGACGCGCGTGTGGCCGGCGGCTGTCGGATTCTCCCCGTCCCGCGCTGCCACGGCGTCATCGGTGGTCATCTCGCGCGTGGCGGAAAGCTGGACCGTCGATGCCAGATTGAAACCGGTCTTTTTGAGAATCAGGCGAAACGCTTCCAAGGCCGCGGGTAAACTGACCTCCGGATGCCGGTTGCCCACGGCAATGGCGGCCAGTGCGCGCTGGGGGCGCGGAAGAAAGGCGCGGTTCACCTTTTCCGCGAACCAGCGGATGTCCTCGCGATCGGCTGAAGCAAACGGCCTTGCCTGCACGCCCGCACGCGTTATGTGCAAAAGCTGAGGGCCGGAGCCGTCTGCGGCCACATAATAAGCCGAGGGATCGGCGGGATCGCGCTCGAGCGACGCGAACAGGGGACGCACGCCATCGAGTTTCAAACCGGCGGCACGCTCCGCCACGCGCGCGCGCCATTCGTCGGTAAGCGGCTGGTTGGCGGGTGTGTCGAGAACGAGCGCCGCCAGGGCGCTGGCGTCTGTGGTGGTCAAGCTAACTATAATTGCACAGTAGTGTCCCGGAAAAAGTTCGCTGGAATGCATAACGTCCGGTAGAATCGTCAACCGTAAATACCATCAGATTTTTCGATTGGATCTGTTAGAAACGTCTGCTCTCAACGACTACCTTAGGTGTGGGAGGAAGTGAATCCATCTCTTCCGGCGAGGCGAGCCAGGATCACCTGTACAGGGATGCGGCGAACCAATACGGGTCTGCGCTCGAACGGCTCGCCCGCGCGTACGAGGCTGACCCCGAAAAACGTCGCGACCTGATCCAGGAGATTCATTTTCAACTGTGGCGGAGTTTCCAGCGGTTCGATGCCCGCTGTTCCACGCGCACCTGGGTCTATCGCGTTGCTCACCATGTTGCCGCTTCGCACGTTCTTCGCGAACGCCGGACGTTTTCGAACCTCGTGAATCTGGAGGAACTCGAAACACTCCCCGATAAAACTCAGGGCCAATTCGCCGCCGACCAGCGCATGAATCTTGAGCGGCTGTCGGTGTTAATTCAACAGCTCAAACCGCTCGACCGCCAGGTCATCATCTCTTATCTCGAAGACATGGACGCAGCATCCATTGGAGAAATCACGGGGCTGTCGCCCGCAAACGTCGCCATGAGGGTGCACCGGATCAAGAACATCCTGGCGCAGCGGTTTCGCGAAGGAGGAAAGTATGCCTGATGATCCCTCCGCGAACGATCCAAGAACGATCTGGCAAAACCAGCCAGTGGAGTCATCTGCCATGACGTTGGAAACGATTCGACGAAAAGCGCGGGAGCTTCACGCAAAAACGCGCCGGGAACTGCTCGGGAACATCGCCGCGCCGCTGGCGGTCATAGTCTTTTCCGGCCTCGGCGCCGCAATCTTCAACAATCCAATGCAGCGAACGGCATTCGCGCTCGCCCTCGCCTGGGCCTTGGCCGGACAGTATTCCCTCCATCGGGGAATGTGGTCCGCCACGCTTCCGGGAGACGCGGCATTGACCACGGGTCTCGAGTTTTACCGGCGCGAGATCGAACGGCGGCGCTACCTTTTTCGCCGCGTTCTGCAATGGTCTTTCGGGCCAGTGTTCCTCGCAATCGGTGCTTTACTCCTGCCGATAGTGACGGGCGGGATCGCGGAACGAGGCGTATTCCGAAACATGATTCCATTCCTCACGCTTCTCGCCCTCTGGATAGGCGGCTTCTTCGTCGTCAGGATGCGGCAGCAGCGGGAACTCCAGCGGGAGATCGATGAGTTAAACGACATCGAGAGGGACAACAGACGGTGATACGACGGAGCAGTCGGTCGCCAATCGGGACCTTCGAACGCTAGCCGTCGCTATAATTGCAAACTTTTCAGATATTCGCGAAACGCCGCGCCGAGATCGTGGCGCTGCAGCGCGAACTCGACCGTGGCTTTCAGGAAGCCGAGTTTGTCGCCGGCATCATAGCGCGTGCCCTCGAAGCGGTAGGCATAAATGGGGCGGTTGTGCAGCAGGTGTTTGAGTGCGTCGGTGAGCTGAATTTCCGAGCCGGCGCCGGGCTCGATCGCCTGTATCGATTCGAAGATTTCGTGCGTCAGCACGTAGCGTCCGACGATCGCAAGATTCGAGGGCGCGTCCGCCGCCTTGGGCTTCTCGACCAGGTCCCGAATGCGGAAGACACGGTCCTTGCGGCCATTGTGGCTGACCGGCTCGGCATCCACTACGCCGTAAGCCGAAATGTTTTCCGGCGGCACTTCCATCACGGCTAGCACCGGTGCGCTGAAGAATTCGTGAATATCGAGCAACTGGCGGAGGCAGGGCGTTTCGGCGTCGATCACGTCGTCCGCCAGCACTACGGCGAACGGCTCCGGTCCCACCAGCTCGCGCGTGCGCAGCACGGCGTGGCCTAGCCCGAGCGCCTCCTTCTGGCGGATGTAGGACACGTTGATCATGTCCGACACGCTGCGCACGATGGCCAGCAGATCCTTCTTGTTGCGGCTTTCCAGCAGGTATTCCAGCTCGAAGCTTACGTCGAAGTGATCCTCGATGGCCGATTTGCCGCGTCCCGTCACGATAATGATGTTCTGGATGCCCGAGTGCATCGCTTCCTCGACGCCGTACTGGATGATCGGCTTGTCGACCAGCGGCAGCATCTCCTTCGGCTGTGCTTTTGTAGCGGGCAGGAAGCGGGTGCCTAGCCCCGCGGCAGGGAATACGGCCTTGCGCACTTTGGCGGACATTCACTTTACAGTGTGCTGCACGGCCGGGGCGGGCGCAACAGACGCCTCTTTCGGCGGGTGTTCCCGGATACCCAAACCTGGCCGGTTCGCGGGTTTTTCCCAGTTTGTGTTTTCCCCCCACCTTGTGTTATTTATATGCTTCACGGGAAAATATACATGGCATACATCATCGCGGAACCCTGCATCGGGACGAAGGATACGGCGTGCGTGGACGCCTGCCCGGTAGATTGCATCCACCCCAAGAAGGACGAGCCGAATTTTGCCACCGCGGAGATGCTGTACATCGACCCGGTGGAATGCATCGACTGCGGCGCCTGTGTCCCGGTATGCCCGGTCTCGGCCATCTTCGCGCTCGATGACCTCCCGGAAAAATGGGCGGAATTCACGCCGAAGAATGCCGCTTACTACGGGCGCTGAGGTTCCGGTCACCAGTTTCTCCGTAGCTTTTTCTTTTCGAAAGAAAGCCACTTAGGCGTATTGTGCCTGCGTGTGCGGCGGTCCTCCGGTTAACATGCGGGTGAGGAGTCCTGATGACCGTTACCGCTTTGGGGCGAGTGAACGTCGCCACGCCCGGCACGCTGGTGCCTCTTTCGACCGACCCGACTGCGCGAGCTTCCAAGATCTTTTTTCAAGTGATTCACGGCCTTACGGGGAATGCCTACATCGGCAAGAAAAGCATGGTGCGCGCAACACTGGTGAACGTGATTTGCGTGCTCTGGCCGAATGCCAGCGGGGGCATTTCGGATTCCTTCTATGTCGAATCCCAACAGGACTCAGACGTTCTGAACCTGGCCGAGTACTATCTCGACATGGACGTAGCGGGCGAAGGGCTGCTGATCAGCTACTGGCAGGAGTAGTCAGGCGGCACTTGGGCGGTAGGTGGCGGAAGTAATGTCCGTCTCCCAGATTTTCACTTCGCGGATGCGCGGCCCGGGGGCTGCGAGGCCGCTCGCGATCTCATCGTAAAAATACCGGGCCATGTTCTCGGCCGATGGGTTAATGGCGTCAAACGGGGCGAGATCGTTCAGAAACTGATGATCCAGACGAGCGACGATGGCGCGGATCAACTTCTTGAGGTCGGTGAAATCCACCAGCAGCCCGATCGGGTTCAGATCCTCACCCTCCATCGTTACCTGCACCCGGTAGTTGTGGCCGTGCACGTTCTCGCACTTGCCGCGATAGTTGCGCAGGGCGTGTCCCGCCGCGAATGTCTCTTCCACGGAAACTTCAAACATTGAAAAACTTCTCCACGTCG
>JBGPKX010000273.1:0-8135 GCA_041486185.1 Bryobacteraceae bacterium
GGTTCCCCGACCGCGCCTGTCTGCCGTCTGCCGATCGCGCCTGTCTGCCGTCGCCGTCCGCCGTCGGTCGTTTCCGAGCCGCGAGTGTGAACCAGCGGTCCCCATCTATTCGACGACCTTCCGCCCCAATTGGACCCCATGACTGCCCTGCGAGACGAGTAGCCGCCGCTCAGCGCCGGCCAATGCTTGCGCATTGCGGACGCGGCGACAAGGAGATGGAGCGAGGCGGCGAAAGCCCTTCCGAGCCGCGACGGTAACGGAGCGGTAGCCCCCCGCTTGCTACTATCGATCTCTATAAGCCATGGTCACACCGCTCTGTAGCGCGGGGCCACGCCGGATTTGCGGGGACCCGCGGCCCTTTGCGCAAAGCGTGCATAAAACCACAGGCCATCCCCATCATCACCGCCACCCCCGCACTACAGTTTTGTTGTCCCATCGCGAAATCCCCGGTTACATGCCGCCCATGGCCATGCCGTTTCGTGTGAAGGATGCGGCCGAGCCGCGACGGTAACGGAGCGGTAGCCCCCCGCTTGCTACCATCGATCTCTATAAGCCATGGTCACACCGCTCTGTAGCGCGGGGCCACGCCGGATTTGCGGGGACTCGCGGCCCTTTGCGCAAAGCGTGCATAAAACCACAGGCCATCCCCATCATCACCGCCACCCCCGCGCTGCGCTCTTGTTGTTTCTTGTGCTCGTCTTCACCGCCTGCGCCAAGCGCTATTCAGTCGAAGGCCTGGTCCTGCGCGTGGAGCCTGAACACCGGACAGTCACCATCTCCCATCGCGAAATCCCCGGTTACATGCCCCCCATGGCCATGCCGTTTCGTGTAAAGGATGCGGCCGAGCTCAAAGGCCTCGCTCCCGGTGCGCGCGTCCAATTCCAGCTCGAAGTGAGCAAGCGCGGCGCACTCGTGCGGCGCCTGCGTGCCCAGGAACTGGCGTCCGATGGCGTAGTCCAGGATAACGGCCGGAAGCTCCGCCTGCCCACCCCGCCCGAAAAGCTCGCGATCGGCGCGTCCGTTCCCGACTTCCTGTTGACGGATCAGTCGTCCCGCCCGGTCCGCCTGGCTGATCTCCGTGACCAGGTCGTCGCGCTCAACTTCGTCTATACCCGCTGCCCCCTCCCCGACGTGTGCCCGCGCTTGAGCGCCGGATTCGCGCGGTTGCAGAAGCGATTCGCGGGCCGCGATCTCGTCTTGCTCTCCGTCACTCTAGACCCTCAGTACGATACGCCCGAAGTTCTGGCGGACTACGCCCGGAACTGGCGAGCCGATCCCGCCCGCTGGCATTTTCTTACGGGCGCTCTCGATGACGTGCAGCGCCTGGCGGGCCGGTTCGGGATCGTCTACTGGCCCGAAGAAGGTCTTCTGACCCACACCTCGGAAACCGCCGTGATCGCGCGCGATGGGAAGCTGGTAGCCTTGATTGAAGGTTCCAGTTATACTGCGAATCAACTCGGCGATCTGATCGCCCTCGAAATGGAGCGCCACTGATGCACCGGTTTGCCCTGGTCTTGCTGCCTCTGGTTCTAGTCGCCGCCGATAAATCCAGCGTTGGCGATAAACCCAAAGATCTTTGCTCGCCGCCCCCCGGCCTGGCCGCGCCCTCTTTGCCGGCGCACATCATGACCGGGCAGGGACGCGTGCACTTCCCCATCACGACTTCTAATCCCAAGGCCCAGGAATTCTTCGATCAGGGCGTGGTGCAAATGCACTCGTTCTGGGCAGCCGAGGCGGAGCGCTCATTCTTGCAGGCCGCGGCGCTCGACCCCGAAGCGCCCATGCCGTATTGGGGAATCGCCATGGTCGCGGCGGGAGATTACCGGCCCCGATTCCAGCTCGTCTGGCTGGCGGCGCAGCAAGGTAGGGCATCTCGCGCCGATACGCCCGCATATCCAGGCCCCGGTGGACCTACCCGTGCCGTGGCAGCGGCTAAGAAAGCGCTCGAGCTTAGCGCCGCACCCGGAAAGGCCACGCCACTCGAGAAGCTGTACATCGCCGCCGTTGCGTCGCGGCGCGATCCCAACGTCGCGGACCGCGACGAAGCCTACATTCGCGGCCTGCGGGCCATCGCGGCCGCAAATCCTCATGAAGTCGAAGCCCGGAGCTATCTCGCCCTGCACCTGATGGCCGGCTTCACCACGCCTGACCGGCAACCGCGTGAAGGCACCATGGAAGCCGTAACGTTGCTCCGCGAGCTCGTGGTCCAGGCGCCGGATCATCCCGGCGTGCACCACTACATCATCCACGGGTTCGAAGGTTCCACCTTTGCCAAGGACGCCTGGCCGAGCTGCCGCCGTTATCCGGAGCTTGTGACCAATATCCCCCACGCGCTGCACATGCCGGGGCACATCTGGGCGCAAACCGGCCAATGGGACGAAGCCGCGCATGCATTTGAATCCGCCGCCGAAAACGAGCTGGGTTATATCCACCGGGACCAGCTCTATGGCCGCGGGCATCACGGCCACAACGTGCATTTTCTCATCACCACCTACTGTTTCCAGGGCCGGTATGATGACGCCGTCAAGGCCGCGCGCGGCCTGCTCGAATTCAAAGAGAATCCGCGCGAGGCGGCAGAGGTCAACAACTACTACACCGCCTACCGGCAGGGTTGGTTCGGGTTGATGCGGACGCTCGTGACTTTCGAAAAGTGGGACGAGATCCTGGATGGCCACACGCTTCCGGTGTATGACAGACCCCACGAGCTGGCGTGGCGGCACTGGGCTATGGGACTGGCGCACGCCGAAAAGGGTAATGCGGGTCAGGCGAAGTTGGAATTGCGCGCCATGACGGCCGTGCTGAAGGAACTTTCGCCCAAGGCTCCGCAGGACGTTCCCGCATCTTTGCGTGCGGCGCAAAGGGAGCTCGAGGGCCATGTCGCCTGGGCCGCGCACCATCGCGCCCGGTCGCTCGCGCTGCTGCAGGAAGCGGCTCACATGGAACGCGCGCTGCACTATACCGAACCGCCGACATATCCTCGCCCGGTCTTGGAAGTGGTTGGAAGGAAGGCAATCGAGGAAGGCAAGCCGCAGGTCGCCGAAACGGCATTCCGCGGGGCGCTGGATCAGTTTCCGCAAAGCAGCCGCGCTCTAACCGGCCTGGCCGAGGCGCTGCGCCGCGAGGGCAAATCGCAGGGCGCTGGCTTTTGAGTTCACGCGCCACGAAAAAAAAAGCCGGTGAACGCTCGGAGGAGTGCGCCCACCGGCTGGTACCGCATAAAGCCAAATGCACGGAGCAAAACTCCGCGCCAGCTGCGGTACCTGAAACTAGACCGCTATAATGACGTTACCTGGCTTCATGTTGTTTCGAAGCTTGGAAACCCTGCCCAAACCCCAAAACCCCCATCCACAACCAGGAAACAAAGATTGTACCAGAAAAATATAAATGTTTAGAAATCGTTACGGCTTCGGGTCGAAATGCCACAGTCTGTGTAAATTCAGTGACTTGCACACGGCTACAAGAGGCTCGAGGGGCGAAGATCTGGCAAAAGTCGGCGAAATAGTGTAAAACATAATAAGAACTTTCTGTTTTAATTGCGTGTGCATCAGGTGTGAACTTCTGTGCAAAGCTGGCGCAGCCGAACCCCGGCCATGCTGATCCCGAACGGTTTACGGCATGCGATTGACGGTGGCAGACGCCTGATCGTTTTACAGAGCGTAATTGGCACAAAACAGTGCCCCAATATTGTTTGCGATTCGCATATCGCGCCGGAGTAAGGTAATACCACTTGCAATGTCATCCGCCGGTCTGGCACTCGAAAAGGGACTCCCCAGCAATCTGGACGCCGAGCGGTTTGTTCTCGGCTCCATCCTGATCGACGATTCGCAGTTTGTCCAGGTGGCCGGAGTGCTGGACGCGGACGACTTCAGCCTGGAGAAGCACCGCCGCATTTTCCACCGCATGTCGGACCTCAACGCGCGTTCGGAGCGGATCGACCGCGTCACCGTCGCCAACGAGCTCCTGCGATTCAACGAGCTGGAATCCTGCGATGGCCTGACCTATCTGGTTTCGCTCGACGACGGCCTGCCGCGGATTTTCAATCTCGAGAGCTACGTCCGCATCGTCAAAGACAAAGCTCTTCTGCGGCGGATCATCTTCACCTCGCAGCACCTGATGAACCGGTGCCTGGCGGGCGAGGAAGACGCGGAGCAGATCCTGGCGGGCGCGGAAGAGAGCCTGCTGAAGCTGGGCGACTCGCGCATGAAGTCCGGCCTGGCGACTCCGGCGCAGGTGATCGAGGATTACCAGGGCGGCCTCAATGCGTTTCTCGATCCCAGTAAGCGCATTAAAGGCATCAGTACCGGGTACGCCAAGCTGGACGAGATGTCCGGCGGCCTGCATAGCGGCGAGCTGATCATCCTGGCCGCCCGGCCCTCCATGGGCAAGACGGCGCTGGCTCTCAACATGGCGCAGCATGTGTCCACGCGATTGAACCAGACCGTGGCCATCTTCTCGCTCGAAATGTCCAAAGAATCCCTGCTCACGCGCATGCTGTGCGCCAGCGCGCGCGTGGATAGCCAGCGATTTCGCGCCGGATACCTCAATCAGGACGAGCGCCGGAAGTTGCAGGCGGCCGCGGCGCAGCTTGTGGAAGCGCCGCTCTACATCGACGACACCGCGGGCATCAACCTGATGGAAATGCACGCCGGCCTGCGAAGGCTGCAGCAGCAGCGCAAAGTGGGCCTCGTGATAGTCGACTACCTGCAGTTGATGAGCGGCCGCGGCCGCTTCGAGAATCGCAACCAGGAGATCAGCGCCATCTCGCGCGGTATGAAGCTGCTCGCCAAAGAGTTGAACGTGCCCATGCTCGTGCTCTCGCAGCTAAGCCGCGCCCCAGAGACCCGGCAGGGCGATCACCGGCCGCAGTTGAGCGACCTGCGCGAGTCGGGCTCCATCGAGCAGGATGCCGATCTGGTGGCCTTCATCTTTCGCGAAGAGGTTTATAAGCGCGATCGCGAAGACTTGCGAGGGCTGGCGGAACTGATCGTGGCCAAGCAGCGCAACGGCCCCGTCGGCAAGGTGGACCTGGTATTTCTGCACCACCTCACGAAGTTCGAAAACCGCGCCGAAGATCTGGGCGATACGCCGGAAGAGGAGTAGCGAAGGGCGCGGCGGCTATCGTGGCGGTGCGGGGAGAAAGCCGCGGGTCTTCCGCAAAATCGGCGGCAGCTCTGCGCTACTTGAGTTCCGCCAGCGTTTTCTTGGGATCGGTGAACAATGCGGCGTCCACTTTATCCAGCACTCGCACGTCGCCCATGTTGATCGACATTTTTCCGCTGGTGTGGTTCTTGCCGAGTTTCACGCCGTTGTAATCGCCATACTCCCAGTCCCACGCGCCCTTATCACCGCCTTGCAGCTTGAAATCCCAGTGCGTCATCAGGTGCGATTGCGAAGAGACGAACGCGTCGTAGCGATCGCCGGGCGTCAAGCCCACATGGTCGAAAGTGAGCCGTACGACCTCGCCTTTGTCATTCCCCAGAGTCTTCGGGCCGAGGTACTGCAGGTTCACTCCCTGGTCGAGCCACTTCCATGGCATGGCCAGCCAGTACATGTCGTTGATGAAGGCTTCGTACGCATCCTTCACGGCTTTCGCGCCGGCGGGACCATCGAGTTTCTTGCCGTCTACGTAGGCTTCGCCTTTCTGGTCGTTGACGCTGAACAGTACCACGCGCAGCTTGCCGTCTTTGGTCTTATCGTCCAGGCGATAGCGGCCGGTCATCTTGTCCCAGAGGTGCGCGCGGTTCTCCACCACCTTTTGGCCGAGGTCGACGATGAAATCGAAGCGCACGAAATGCGCGGCGTACCAGGCCTTTTCGCCGCCCATGGCGTTCATCATGGTGCGGGCGATTTCTTCGGCTTTGGCATCGCGGTGCGGCTCGACAGCCGGAAGTTGCGAGGCCATCAGGGTCAGGAGGGCAAGCGTGGCTCGGAACATGAGCGCATTATAGCCCGCGCCAGAGCTGACGTGCGCGTTGGTGGTGTCCTAACAGTGCGGTGCTCCAAAACTTGACAGCCGGGTATAGACTGGGGGTGAAGGGGAACTCTTTCCTGCCAGGGGGGGCTCCCCACCTGCGGTATCGTTTGAATCGGCGCTCTGGAGGTATTTTACTGAAGCTCAGAGTTAATCTCGTGAGCCGTCTGATCTGCATCCGCATCGTGAGATTCTGGCGTTCGATGTGGGACGTGCAAATGCGTTTGGGATCGGGATCGCCGATGACTGGGACTCGCTCCGTCGAAACGACTTCGGCGGGGCTGTAGCGCGCTTCGCCATCCGTGCCTGCCCGGTACACCTTGATGAGTTGGGCGAAGTCTACGCGGTCGCTTAGCGTGTTCTCAATCGTGGTGGGATAGGTTCCGAAGCCATCGGCAGTCACCTGATACGTTTTCGGGGCGGTAGCCTGCCGCAAGGCAACAAAGCGGCAGATTACCATCCATGTTGTCGAAGCGCAAGGGGAGGCTGCAATGTTTTGGATTATGGCTTCACAGACTAACGCACAAACACGAAGCGGCCGCTACTCCCACTCGATGGTGCCCGGCGGTTTGTGCGTGACGTCGTAGAACACGCCGCAGATTCCTTCCACTTCGAGCAGTTCGCCGGCCATGCGGCGCAGCAGCGGCTCCTCCATGGAGACGGATTGCGCGGTCATGCCGTCGACTGAATGGACGGGGCGCAGCACTACGGAATCCGGCTGCGCGGCCGAGCCGACTGGGATCAGGACAACGGGAAACTGCCAGACTTTTTGGTCGTAGCCGCTTTCGTGGGAGATGCGGCGGACGATGGCATCGGCGCGGCGTAAAATCGCCAGGCGCGCGGGCGATAGCGTGCTGGAGAAAACGCGCATGTCCGCCATGGGTGCGTGGCTCGCCACGCGCGCCACCACGCGATTGACGCCGCGGGTGCGGTTGATCAAATCGGTACCTTCGTTCTGCAGGCTGCCATCTTCCAGCGGGAAGCGATCAAAGGCAATCACCGCGGCATAACTGCGTTCATCGCCCTGCACGCCCACCGAGCGGACCGGAAGTAAAAAGCCATCGGGGGTGCGCGAAACCGGCTGCTCGTTCGCGGCGCACAGGCAGCGGATGGCCAGGCCCGGCCCCGGAAACGGGTGGCGCTCCAGCACATCCTCGGCGATGCCCAGTTGACGGCCGATCTCGCGCACCTCGTCTTTATAGAACGAACTCAGCGGCTCCACGATGCGATTGGCGGCCATCAGTTGCTGGATTCCGGCGACACGGTTGTGATGCGTCTTGATGACCGCCGCTTTTGCAGTGCCGCCGGATTCGATGGTGTCCGGGTAGATGGTGCCCTGCCCGAGAATCCAGTGGCCGTCCAACAGGTGCCGCGATTCGATGATGCGCTCCTGCACGCGGACGAATTCTTCGCCGATGATCTTGCGTTTCTCCTCGGGATCGCGGACGGTGGCGAGTGGGCCCAGGAATTGCTGCTCCACATGCTCGATGGAAACCGTGCCGGCGCCCAGCGAGTCGAACATTTGCCTCACAAACTCGGTTTCGCCCTCGCGCATCAAGCCGGTATCCACGTAGATTCCGCGCATGCGTCCGGCGCCGAGCGCCCGCAAACACAGGGTGAACGCGACGGTCGAATCCACGCCGCCGCTCACGAAGAAGAACACGTTGCGATCGCCCACGGTGCGCCGGATTTCTTCTTCCACGAGTGGAATGCGATTGCGCGGGTCCCAGTCCTTGACGCAGCCGCAGACATCGAACAGGAAATTGGCGAGGATGCGATTGCCCTCGGTGGTGTGGACTACCTCGGGGTGAAACTGGACACTATAGAGCCTGCGCGCGGGCGAGGCCATGGCGGCAATGGCGCAGGTGGAAGTTTTCCCGACCGCGGAAAATCCCGGAGGCAGGCCGGTGACCAGGTCGCGATGATTCATCCAAACCTGCTGGCGCTCGGGCAGCCCGGAGAACAGCGGCGTTGCCGGCCCGCCGTTCACGTGGAGCGTGGCCAGGCCATACTCCCCTTTTTCGCCTTTCTGCACGACACCCCCGAGCAGGTGCGCCATCAACTGCTGGCCGTAGCAGATGCCCAGGACCGCGTGATGGTCGGCGAAAATTCGAGGATCGACGGTGGGACTGCTGCTATCGTAGACGCTGCTGGGACCGCCGGA
>JBGPKX010000274.1:0-8134 GCA_041486185.1 Bryobacteraceae bacterium
ATCAGGCGGCGAAAAACAAAGAAAAAGAGATCCTGGAGATCAAGTAGTTCTCTTCCGGCCTGATTGAAGTTCCTCCCAAATAGTCTCTGCCCTGATCAGCTAGCCGCACGGCGAGCGAAAACCATATCACCCGGCCGGACGCCCTTCGCGTGGCAGAACTCGCGGTAGAGCGCGACGTAGCTCGTGGTCAGGTAGTCCGATTCGCTGAAGCCCAGAGCACGCGCGGTCCGGTCGATCCAGCGCGGCGCACCCTCGATCTCCAAATAACAGCCGATCGGCGTTTCATCCAGAACAACGATCCCGCGCACCCCTGGCTGGGTATACTCCGTGCGGTATTTCTGATACCGGAACACAGGCTCGAAACCGAGCTTCTGGAGAATCGCCGAAGCCGTGGCGGCATCGGAAATCTCCATCTCAAATTCGGTACGTGATTTATGTTTGCCGCGCATGGCCGGACCCTTATAAGTAAGGGTGGCTGTGTTGCCCGCTTGACGGATACGCAGAAGCTGATCCCGGTGGGCGAGGGTATGCCGGGTCGTATCGAAAACGCAATTGTCCTCGAAAACCCTGCGCCGCAGCATGCGGAACCCGGCAGTTTTCAATAGTCTCTGCGCCGCTCGAATGGCGTTCACGCGCAACTTGATTTCGATTTCACGAGTCGACTGGGAAGAGGGCACCGTCCGTCATGATAGCGAGGTGGGCGGGCTATGTGAGCCGCGCGGGAGGCTCAGTTATATCGAGCGGGAAGCTCGGCGTAGAACTTCAGGCCGATGTGATACGTCAAGCCACGGCGCGTGCAATGTTGCACCCTGGCACAACCGGAGAGAAAGTAGAGCTTCGCAGAGCGGATGCGAATGAAAGATCCGACAGGCAAGGCACGATAGGACTGGACCAGAGCGCCGGCTCTGCTAACATTGCGCGCAAGAGCCTGCATCGAACGGATGCGCTGGTTCGCATCTCTCCAAACCAGCTCAATCAGCCCCCGAACGGCCATACGCGGATGAGCCCGATGGTCCGCTCGCACTGCCGTTCCCACATCCGGCAAAGCCGCGAAAGGCACGCGGCGCCCCGCCTTTGCCGCAGTTTTTGGTTCGGTCAAAACCGGGCGTTGGACGGACTTTTGTTGATGCGTTGTTGCTAGTGAACTCATATATGGAAATCTCCCGCCTCTCTCCTCCCGGAAACCTCTCTAGCGAGGATGAATGGACAGAGGTCGGTGAAGGGGGCGAGTGATTCCCGCCCCCCACGAGTCCTAGCTGGCGGCCGAGGCGTTGGCTGCCGCGAGTCTGCTATTGGCCTGGGTCCAGATTCCGCCCACACTGCTGCCGGCGCTGATGAACAGCGCGGCTGAGGCTAAGCATACGAAAGCCAGAAGCAGCGTATATTCGATCAGGTCCTGGCCTTGTTCATCGTTAACGAAGTTGTACAGCAACGTTTTCATAAATTGGTTCACTCCTGCTCTTCTCTAAGCACGCATCATGCCAGGATCACCGCACCCGCAAAAAGTAGAACACTCAAATAGTTAAGTTGCCCGTTAAGCTGCTCGCGCCGGACGGGGTGACAGTTTGTCACAAAATCACCGTTGGATTCTGCGCCAGCGAGTGACACAAACGCCGGAATGGGTGCGCTATCTTTAGTTAGCTCTCGCATCGTTGCATACTCCCAGGGCCTGACTCGCTAGGGAACGATTAGCTGGCACTCGCCACCGGCTCCAGACTTAGCCGGCCCTTACAACGAGCACTCTACTATCCATTGATAACGTAACGCCGGAACGGTTACGAGGTTCAGGACTTAGAATGCACCGCGTTGGTAACAGAGCTGGAAAGGCGCGGGCATTGCGACGCTTTGAGCGACAAGAGGTCACCGGAGACCGCCTTCCTTCGCCCTCCGCGCGTAATACGGATCAGCAAAGACCCTAAGTGAACGTTTGACTTCTGTGCTTACCCCGCCACGCTTCCTTCACGGCCGAAGCGTTGGGCGATACCCCGGCTGTGTCATAGGGTTGGTATTCTGGGCTGCAAACTATGCTTGGCTCTCGTCTTCTAACCGCTCTTGGCGCGCTGGCGTGCGCCCTCATGGCCCTCGCGGCTGGTCCGTACCCGCTCCGCGTGGGCCCCGATCACCGGCACCTCGTGGACCAGAACGGCACGCCGTTCCTGATCCAGGGCGACGCGCCGTGGTCTCTCATTTCGGGACTTACCAGGGAGGAAGCGGAGCTGTATCTCGAGAGCCGCCGCCAGAAGGGATTCAACTCCATCATCGTCAACCTCATCGAGCATAAGTTTTGCGGGCCGGTCAATCGTAATGGCGAGGGCCCATTCACCACGCCGGGCGACTTCTCCACACCCAACGAGAAATACTTCGAGCACGCCGACTGGGTCATCCGCAAAGCCGGCGAGAAAGGCATCCAGGTCTTCCTGGCGCCGATTTACCTCGGCTACATCGGCACTGATGAGGGCTGAATCGAGGAGGTGCTGGCGAACGGTCCCGAGAAGTGCCGCGGCTGGGGCCGCTACGTGGGGAGGCGTTACCGCAACTTCAACAATCTGGTCTGGCTGATCGGGGGTGACCGCAATCCGGACAAGGCCCGCGAAGACGTGGACGCCGTGGTGCAAGGCATCAAAGAGTTCGATCACCGTCACCTGTTCACGGCGCATTGCCACCCTGAGAACTCCGCCATTGACCAGTACAAGAACGACGGCTGGCTGGAACTGAACGTCACCTACACCTACGGCATCGTCCACCGGATGCTGCTCCAGGATTACAATCGCGTTCCGGCTATGCCCTTCGTGCTGGCCGAGTCGACCTACGAGGGCGAGCACAACGCTTCGGCCGTGCAGATCCGCCGGCAGGCTTATTGGGCCGTGCTGTGCGGCGCCACGGGACAATTCATAGGGAACCGTCCCGTCTGGCTCTTCGATCCCGGCTGGCAGGCGGCGTTGGACTCTGCCGGTGCGCAGGACATGGCACGGCTCAAGGCACTCTTCACTTCACGGCCCTGGCACGAATTGATCCCGGATGAAAAACACCAGGTGGTGATCGATGGACTGGGCGAGTTTCGCGGTCTCGATTACCTTTCTGCCGCGCGCACCGGCGACGGCGCTACCGCGATGGCATATCTGCCTTCCGCCCGGACGTTCACCGTGGATATGACCAAGATCGCGGGAAAGACGGCCAAAGCGTGGTGGTTCAATCCGCGCACGGGAAAATCAGAGCCGGCCGGGGAGTTCCCCACTAGCGGCAAAAAGCAGTTCACTTCGCCAGGCGAAGGTGACTGGGTGCTGGTTCTGGACGGCGCATCTCGGAAGCTGGCTGCTCCCGGGCGAAGCTGAAGCTGATGCCTGGTCATGCCGGCCGTGGGGGCTATCGTCCTGCGCGAAGGCCGGCGCCGGGGAAAGCGTCAGGGCCGAGCACATGCACTGGAGCCCAGCCCAGATCGCGGAAATGGGCCGGACGCGCGCTCAGCACAATCTGAAAACTGCTCTCATCGGCCGGCGTCTCCGCGAGCTTCCCCGTCTGCGGGAACACTAGCGCCAGGTACTTGAGAATCGTGTAAACGTCGCCCTCTTCCGGCACCCGGATATCAAACTGCTGGGAGCGGAAGCGGATGCCTGCACCCATCTGCCACAGGCTCCACGACAGAAACGCGCAGCACTCGATGGCACGCTCGAACCAATCTTCGAGGTCCTGCGGAACATCGCGATCCAGAAAAACTTCCACCGCCCGCTCCTGCTCGCGCGCAAACTCGCGGACCTGGAGATCGCCGGTGTGCGCCGAGGCTTTCCAATCGAGGTGGCGCGCGCTCTCGAACGCTTCGTACGGGCGTATGCGATAGAAGTCGCGTCCCAGGCCCACCATGTGGGTTTCGATCTCGCCGACAATCGCCGTGAGCAGCTCCGCGAAACCCGGCTGCGGTTCGATGTTTGGATACACCAGGACTTCACGAGGCAACGTGACGCGTGCGATCTTGTCCAGAAAGCCGAACGGAAATCGCGTGGTGAAGACGAAGCTGTTTTGGCGCTGGGTGCCGCGCCGGTCGAATTTCACGTCCACGCTTTCTTCCAGCATCGCGCCCCCGGGAATCACGGGGAAGTAAACCGGCATGGTGAGAATGGCGGATCGCTCGAGCGGCCGGCCAAGCGCCGCCAGCGCGCGCTCGGGCACGCCCGTCACCTGGATGGAAAACGAAGGCATCCAGCCCTTGAGATTGCGCACAAAGAGTTTCGCGCGCGCCGCACGCCCCGCGGAGATGTGCTCGGGCAGGATGAGATCGAGCTCCAGGCCGGCCAAGCACAAGCGGCTGATGAAGCCCGACACCAGCAGCGTGGACATCATGGTCGCGAGGATCAGATACATCAAATTGTTGGCGGACAGGATGGCGGCCGCGGCCACCAGCAAGACCGCCAGCGTGAACAGCAATCCGCCGCGCGTAATCCGGTAGCGGATCCGGCGGCGCATGGCTGCCCGAAGTTGCCGCAGGCGCTTGCGCATGAGAGAGGGCTTCTTCTGTTGTGTCACAATCGGGAACTCATGTCGAGCGGTGAGCCAACCGAACCTCGGCCGCACTTGCGGCGCGAGCTGGGATTATGGGCGCTGGTCTTTTACGGCATCATCATGATCCAGCCTGTCGCCCCCATGCCTCTGTTCGGCGTGGTGAGCCAAGTGGCCATGGGGCACATGGTGACTACGCTCGCCGCGGCCATGGGCGCCATGCTGCTGACCGCGCTCAGCTATGGGCGGATGGCGCGCGCGTATCCGAGCTCCGGCTCCGTATACACCTACGTCAGCCGCGAAATCAGCCCCAGCGTGGGTTTCGTCACCGGCTGGAGCACTATGCTCAGCTATCTCTTCAATCCCATCGTGTCCGCAATCTGGTGCGCCAAAGCGGCGGTGAACGTGACGCCGCAGATTTCGTTTGCGGCGTGGCTGGTTTTTTTCGTGCTGCTGTTTACAGCGCTCAACCTGCTCGGCATTCGCGCCAGCGCGCGCACCACGCAAGCGCTGGTGATCTGCATGGGCGCCGTGATTGTGGCTTTTTTTGTGGCGGCTGCGCGCTATGTCGTGCACTTGCCCGCGCTGCACACCGCGTATTTCACGCAGCCGTTTTACGATCCCCAGACGTTTTCGTTCCGGGCGGTCGCGACGGGCACGTCCATTGCGGTCTTGACGTTCGTGGGTTTCGATGGCGTCTCGACGCTCTCGGAGGAGGCGCATAATCCGCGGCGTAACATTCTGCTTGCCACCGTGCTCACCTGCTTCATCACCGGCGTGCTTTCGATTCTGGAAGTGTACGCTGGGCAGCTCGTATGGCCCGATTTCCGCCACTATCCCGACATCGACACGGCGTTCTCCTATGTTGCCGGCCGCGCGGGCGGGCCCGTCATGTTCCAGGTAGTGAATTTCACCCTGCTGGTGGCCTCGCTGGGCTCGGGCATGGGGGCGCAGCTTTCCGCGGTGCGCCTGCTATATGGAATGGGGCGCGACGACGCCATCCCGAAGCGCTTTTTCGGCGCCATCGATGCGCGGCGCTCGATTCCCCGCAACAACGTGCTCTTTACCGGCGCGCTGATTATGGCGGGAGGATTCGCGGTCAGCTACCAGTTGGGCGCGGAGCTGCTGAACTTCGGCGCGTTTATCGCCTTCATGGGCGTGAATGCGGCGGCATTTGTGCGGGCCTGTTTCCACGAGGAGCCGCGCAAGTGGCTGGACTGCGCGCTCCCGGTACTGGGTTTTGTGATCTGCTTCGGGATCTGGGCCAGTTTGCGGCCGCCGGTGCTGATCGCGGGCGGGATCTGGGTGCTGGCGGGCGTGATCTACGGCGCGTACAAGACCAACGGGTTTCGGCGTAAGTTTGAGTTCGCCGAGGCGCCGTTGGAATAGGCCGCTGCCACGCTATGATTGATTTCTTATGAAAACAGCGATTGCGATTTTGTTGCTGGCCGGCGTTTCGCAGGCCGCGGAATGGAAGGAGCTCTTCGATGGAAAGTCGCTCGGCGGGTGGTCCATGGTGGGGCCGGGGCGCTTTGTGGTCGAGGACGGCATGCTCAAGACCGAAGGCGGAATGGGGCTGCTGTGGTACACGGGCCAGCAGTTCGGCAACACAACCATCCGCGTGGTTTTCAAGACGGCGTCGCCGAACGCTAATTCAGGTGTCTATGTTCGGTTCCCGGAGAAGCCGAAAGACCCGTGGTACGCGGTGCACAACGGTTATGAGGTGCAGATCGACGCCGGCGGCGACGAGTGGCACTGCACCGGGTCGATCTACTCCCTCAGCAAAGTCTCGAAACGCAATCAAAAGCCGGCGGGCGAATGGAACACCATGGATATCGCGCTTCAGGGACAGAAGACCATCGTCAAGCTGAATGGCGAAGTGATCGACGAGTTTGCGGGCATCGGCCATCAGGAAGTGCCGCCACGCCAAAAGTGGTACGAGCCGGTTCGCGGGCCGCGGCCGGATTCCGGTTACATCGGCCTGCAAAATCACGACGGCCGCTCGACCGTTTACTTCAAAGAAGTCGCCGTGAAAACCAACTGACGATGCGCGCCGGTTTCGCCTCGTTGCTGGTCGCGTGTTTCGCAGGCGTAGCCGCAGCCCAACCGCTGAACGAAGCCTACCGCGACACCGCCGACGGAATCATCAACGCAGCGCTCGACGACAACGCCGGATACCAGAAGCTCGCCTATCTCTGCGACCGCATCGGCAACCGGCTCAGCGGATCACCCGCGCTCGAGCAGGCCATTCAATGGGCAGCCGAGCAGATGAAGAAAGACGGCCTCCAGAACGTGGTCACGCCGGCCGTCAAAGTGCCGCACTGGGTGCGCGGGCACGAAAGCGCATCGATTCTCGCGCCGGTTCGCAAGCCGCTGCACATGCTCGGACTCGGCGGCAGCATTGCCACGCCCCAGGACGGAATCACCGCCGAAGTGGTTCCCGTGGCGAGCTTCAACGATCTCGAGAGCCGAGGCCGCGCGGCGGTAGAAGGCAGGATCGTGCTCTACAACCCGCCCTTCACGAATTATTTCCAGACGGTGCAGTACCGAACCAACGGTGCATCGCGCGCGGCGAAACTCGGGGCGGTCGGGGCGCTGGTGCGCTCGGTCACGCCGTTGAGTTTGCAAAGCCCGCACACCGGCGCCATGGATTACGCCGTGGATGCTCCGAGGATTCCGGCAGCGGCTGTTTCGGTCGAGGACGCTATGCTGATCGAGCGGCTGGTAGAAGCGGGAAACAAGGTTACGGTGCATCTTGTCATGGAGGCGCGGAGGCTCCCCGATGCCGATTCCGCAAACGTCATCGGCGAGATTCCAGGCCGCGAAAAGCCCGAGGAAGTCGTGGTTATGGGCGGCCACTTGGATTCCTGGGACGTGGGGCAAGGCGCTCAGGATGACGGCTCGGGCTGCATCACAGCGCTCGAGGCCGCGGCGCTCATTCAGAAGCTCGGCCTGAAGCCGCGGCGCACGATTCGCGTGGTCTTCTGGACCAACGAAGAGAATGGGCTGGCGGGTGGGAACGCGTACCGCGAATGGGTAGGCGCGAAGCTCTCAAATCACGTCGTGGCCATTGAGATGGATGGCGGCGCCGAGAAGCCGCTGGGCTTTGGGTTCAGCGGTTCCACGCGCGGCGCGAGCGATCCGTCGGCTGAGGCGGCGATGGCTCAGTTGCGGGAAATCGGCAAGCTGCTCGATCGCATTGGAGCCGGAGAGATCCTCCGAAGCGGTGGCGGCGCCGACATCGGCCCCCTCACGCGTGAAGGCGTGCCCAGTCTCGGCGTGCGTACTGCCGGCACGCATTACTTCGACTGGCACCACTCCGACGCCGATACTGTGGATAAAATCAAGCCTGAGGAGTTGCGGCTGAATATCGCCGCCATGGCGGTGATGAGTTACGTGCTGGCGGATATGCCAGACCGCCTGCCGGGCCATTCCGCCGGCCACTAGGTTTACTACCGTGCTCATCGGCGGGGTGACCACACAACTTGTAGCGCAGGGCCACGCCGGGTTTGCGGGGCCCTGCGGCTTTTTGTTCGACCGAGCCGACAAGCCGCAGGTCTTCCCAAAAGGCGGGCAGCCCTGCGCTACAACACCAGGGGCCGCGCCGCTACCGATAACTGCCCACGATGGTTTGACGGCCGAT
>JBGPKX010000275.1:0-8124 GCA_041486185.1 Bryobacteraceae bacterium
GAAAATACAGCCGCCGCCTCGTTCAGCCGCTTTGCAGGCTCGTTGTCTTTAGCCAGCAATGGCGTGAGAGCCAATGCAGCCACCATAATTAGTCTCATTTTTTACCTTTTCCAGTCGACACGTTCCCCCGCTTGCGATCGCGTTCCCCCGCGCGGGGCCTTTGGGCGACTATCTTCTTGTTTGCACGAACTATGCCAAATCTTTGGACGATATGTGCCCAAACGATCCTGGTCTTTCAAATGCAGTCGCAGGCCCAGTGGAGGAGTAGCGCTTTCACCCAGTGACCAGCGGTCCAAATGCGGACTTTCCCTCAATCATTCGCGAAGCCGCGCATGATCATGTCGTTCCATTTGCGCGAATGGGTTCTCTTGCGGCGGCTCCCCTGGAATCTAACCCTATTCTTGAGCTTAGGGAATGCAGGAGCAGCCAGAGTTGATCCGCTTGTCGCGCTAAGGCTAACCGAACAAATCCTGCTTCGACATAGGCAGGTGCCACCTCGCATTGGTGGGCTGCAGATCATGCAACAGAGGGCGTAGCGTCGAGGAAGGGCGCGTGACCGGGGGCCTACTGGCGGCCGGTTGTTTCCCTTCCCCGCTCATCAAACCGGACAAGCCCGTTTCGAGCATCCGGCTTTCCGACAGACTTCACCAACTAGCTCACGGAAGTGGCCCCAAATGCACATCGCGGAGCCGTAGCACCCCCAACTTCCCGAACACAAACGCATTCGAAAAACTGATGGCGCCCCGCGAAGTTTGGATGTTGGTAAGCTTTGCTTCTGACGAATAACCGCATCCCCGGATATTGTACCCGGCGAACGCGCTTTAAAACGCATTCACGCGACCGCCGCCAGTTCCCGCAGCATGGCCAACGTTTCCTCGACCACGATCCCGGCCGCATCGGGGGAAAAAGGCGAAATCCCAACTTCGTATCCGCCTTCCGGATAGGCTTCCCGCACCGGGATGTAACCGAATCCGCCGTTCGAGTAGCCGGAGAAAAGCGTATACGCGAACGGAGACGCGCGCTCGATCTGCTGGTTGATCTCGATGAAAGGCTCACCGGGTATGGCGACCAGCGCAACCGGACCAATGCGGATGCCTTGCAACTGCCAGGCGAGATGCGTCTTGCCGTGGTGAAGCCGGGCCATCTCGGCGCGCATATTCAGCTGAGTGGCGCGTGCGGTCGCCGCCCGTAATTCTTCCGCGTCTCCCCCGGCGCGCAGCCGCTCCACCTCGCGTCGCAGCACCGCCAGATCCGCTTCGAGCTGATCGGGCGCAGACCACTGCTTGAGCGGCAGCTCGAGGAAGCGGGAGCGCACGGCGAGCACCGGCCGTTCCGGCTCGCGCGGAACATCGTCATAGAGACCGATCGGCGCACCGGATGGCTGCACGCCCACTAGCCGTTCCTCGCGCGGGAGCGTTTCCACGTTGAGCGCCACCTTAGCCGCTTCCAGGCCCAGAATCTTACCCAGCTTGCGATATACGTTCACATCGCCGGTGAAACCACGCCGCGGACCGGTGCTACCCGTCGCGCCTTGCAGAAAGACGCACGTTCCCCCGAGTTGCTCCTCCACCACCTTCTTCACCATGCCGGGATAGTCGGGAGTCACGTGCTGATCCTGCCAGGCCTGTGTGGTGGGATGGCAAGCGTAATGCACGATAGTCGCGAAGGGCCGCTCCGCGAGATCGTCGAAGCGCAACACGCGGACGGTTCGATCCACCGCACCCTGCCAGTTCCGGCCCATCACCACCCGGCCGTCGGGCAGCCGCAGGCGGCGGTTCACGTTGATGTCGCAGTGGCCCTTGGCGGCGGCCATGCGGACCGGAACCATGGTCTGCATCGCCTGCCAGACCGCGCCCGCAATCTGGAGCGGCAGGTTGCGCAGGTAGGCGAGCGCCATATCCAGCCCCTCGGTGAGCAGCGGAATGCGAAAAGTGTTTGGTCCCGAGTGCGTGTGCGTGCACGAGAATCGAATGTGCTCGCGAGGAAGGTTGGTCAGCCCGGCAATCGCATCCACGATTTTCGTGGTCCACTCCGCGTCGAACCCGATGGCGTCCACGTCGACGATGGCGACCTTCTGGCCCGAACCGGCCAAGACCAGCGCCGTCGCGTAGAGCGGCAGATCCGCGCCCACACTGCGTTGTTTGGTTTGCGCGCCCCAGCCGCCTTGCGGTGTCCCCGGCGCCGGGGTGATGTCGCTCCGTCCGATTCCCGCGAGTAGATGTTCCATGGTCTTTCACGGCTACGCCGGCGCCGTGCCGTAGTCCTTGATCTTCATCGGCTCGCCGCCGCGCAGCGCCGACTGATGCGCGATGATGCCCGGCATGGTGAAGGCGATGGCCTCCCAGACATTCACCGCCGGATGCCGGTCCTCGATGATCGCGCTGATGAATTCATGCGTCAGGAAGGTGTGAGACCCGCCGTGCCCGCTTGCGACGCGCATCGGCTCCGGCAGCCGCTCCCAGTGATTCGGCTGCGCGTAGGCCTGAATCTTCACGTCGCCCTCCGGATATCCGTTGCCATCCAGCACGGTCTTGCTCGCGTCGCCGATCGAAATGACCGTATTGGGCGACTTCTCGGGGCGCGCCATGACGTAAGACACGCGGTCCCCATAAAAGGCGGCCCGCTCGACTTCGGCGTCCGCGATATGCCAGCACACTGCGATCCGGCTGGCATGGCCCTTGGACGTCTTGAAGAAGCCGGTCGTGTTCCAGAAAGGATTGTGATACTCGTTGGTGCGGAGTACCTCGTGGCCGTCTCCCCAGCCTACGGCCTGCACTTCTACCAGACGCTCACCCGTCACCGGCACGACCATGCCGACGCTGTGCGTGGGATAAAGCATCGGCGGAAAACCGTGACGCCAGGTCGGGAAGCCGCGCTCGTCAAACATGATCGAGATCAGCCCCTCGTGGTGATATTCCGCCTCGGAGTAAACGATGGTCCCAAATTTGCCGGCTTTGTTCCATTCGCGGCAGGTGATGATTTCCGGCCGGTAGTAGCTGGTCTCGGCCATCATGTACTTCATACCGGTGGACTTCACGGTCTCCAGCAGCTGTTCCAGCTCCTCCACCGTCATGCCCGCGGGCACGGCGCTGATGACGTGCTTGCCGGTCTTCATCGCTTCGGTCGCCATCCAGACATGCAGCGGCGCGGGAGTGAAGACGGCCACGGCATCGAGCTCGCGATTGGTCAGCATCTCGCGATAGTTCTTGTGCGTTTTGTCGCAGTGGTACACCTCCGAAAGTGTCTGCAACCGGTCCGGCCGGATATCGCAAACCGCGGCCACCTTGCAGTTCGGATGCAGATGCCACTGGAAGTGCGAGCCAAAGCCGCCGCCGACCACTCCGATCCGCACCTTCTTGTCTGATTGGGCGGCCATGGTTCCCGCCATCGAGAGAGCCGCGACCGAGGACGCGGCGCCTTGAAAAAACTGCCTGCGGCTGACTTCCGGAACGCTTTTCATTGCACTCGTCTCCTTTTTGTAATCTCAATTTGTTGGCAGAGGCACGTACTTCCATCCCTCCATACCGAAACGGATGTCCCGTTCGACAAATTCCCAGATGACCAGCTTCTTGCCGGTGAGAAGCCCCGGCCGGCGGCTCAGTTCCTGCCGCACCAGCGTCGACGCGCCGCCGTCATTCACAATCGTCGTGAGCGGGCACCGCAACTCGCGCGCCAGGTGAGCGATAAATCCGGCGGCACCCGGTTCATCCTTCTCGTAGATGCGCAGGAAGCTGTCGCCCAGGACAAGCACCTGCGAGTGCGGGTCGTCTTGATAAAACTCTCCGGTCTCCCGCCGGATGACCTGCTCGCAGCGCACCCGCTCGGGAGGGAAACGCTGCTCGAGTTGAGGCGCCTGCATCATCCGCATGATATCGCCGCGCCGTTTCACCCACACTGGCTTCGCGTCGTACTCGGTTGAGCCGGGGTCCACCCACCCCAGGTTGCGAATTCGGCGCGCCACCGCCTCGGCGGCGATCCGCGCGGCATCGCCCGACCAGTGCGTGTCCCGACTCAGATAATATGACGCTCCCGGAGGTTTTGTCTCGAAAATCTCGAACAGGTCGGGCGTCTCCACCCCGGCCTCGCGCAGCCGGACGATCAGGTCGCGTGTAGGCGAGCGGAATCCGGTACGCCGGGTGAGTTTCTCCGGGTAGACGCTGGGCTTGCCCGGCATGGGAATGACCATCAGGCGGATTCCGCGGCGCGCCAGTTCCTCACGGAAGGCGAGAATCGCCGGCACTGGATCCTCGCTGCCCTTGGGGCTCTGCTCCACCAGATATTGCACGTCGGGTTTATAGAAAAGCCACCCATCCCGCCCGAGAATGGCTTTTTCGCCGGGATTGCGCAGTACCAGGTAAATAAAGTACTGCATCCAGGGCCGGACCTGCTGTGAGTACACCGACGATCGCTCCATCTCTTTCTCGAACGCGCGCAGATTCCCGGTCGTGGGGATCGTGGTGAAAAAGTCGATCGCCTGCGGCCAGCGCCCACGGCACATTTCCAGGGCGGCCTGCGACGCTGGAACGCCGTAGATGATCGCGAGGAAGCATCCGATGAAGACGGCTTGTAACCGGCGCGGCATAGCTCTTCAAAATTGAAAGTAGAGAAACGGATTGAGCCCTTGGGTAAACATGGCGGCGATAGCGAGCAGAAACAGCGGAACCAGGGCGAACGCTTTGGGCCACGCGAGTCCCTCCACCCAGTCGTACACTTCCAGTCTGCGGAAGGAGAGAAACGCGCACAGCCCGAGAATCACCAGATAGTAAGGCGTGTAGATTTCCGCTCCCAACAAAATGGCCGGCCTCGCCGAAGAGTTGACCCCCGCCATGGCGCCCAGATAGTGAATCGCGGCCGTGAGCGTTGGCGAGCGGAACAAGACCCAGGAAATCAGTACCAGCACGAAGGTGAAGGCCACTCGTGCGCCGCGCGGCAGCCAATGGTAGGGGGCCGTCTTTCCTCTCCACCGCTCGAATGCCAGCAGAGCCCCATGATAGGCCCCCCACACCACGAACGTCCAGTTCGCTCCATGCCAGAGACCGCCCAGAAGCATGATCGCCGCCAGGTTGATGTAGGTGTGGCGCGGTCCCTTTCGGTTGCCGCCCAGGGGAATGTAGAGGTAATCGCGCAACCAGGTGGAGAGCGAGATGTGCCAGCGCCGCCAGAAATCGGTGATGCTTTCGGCGAGATAGGGAGTGGCAAAATTTTTAGGAATCACAAAGCCGAACAGGCGGCTCAGCCCCACCGCCATGTCCGAGTAGCCGGAAAAGTCGAAGTAGATCTGGAAGGCGTAGGCGATGACGCCCACCCAGGCGTCGATGGCTAGCGGAGACTGAGCGGCAAAGACGGAATCGGCGAGCGAGCCCATCGGATTCGCCAGGAGCGTCTTCTTCGCGAATCCGAGGATGAACAGCGCGATGCCGTGCGTGAACTTCTCTGCGGTGTGTTCGCGGACAGCAAGCTGGTCGGCAACGATGTTGTACCGGACGATCGGTCCCGCCACCAGATGGGGAAACAGGCTGATGAAGCAGGACAAGTCGGAGAAGGACCGCGCCCGCTTCACCACCCCGCGGTAGACGTCGATGGTGTAGCTCATGCTTTCGAAGGTGTAGAAGGAAATTCCGATCGGAAGCGTGATCTTCAAGACCGGCAGAGCTCCAGCCCCGAAGATGTGGAGCAAGACATTCAGATTCTCCGCCGTGAATACGTAGTATTTGAAGAAGGCGAGCAAACCCACGTCGCACACGATGGCCGTTACCAGGGCGGTTCGCCTGCGGGCAGCGCTTGCTCCGGGTGTGGCGATGATGCCGCCGCAGATGTAATCCACGATCGTGGAGGTCATCATCAGCAGCACGAACCACGGCTCCCACCATCCGTAAAACACGTAACTGGCGATGGTGAGAAACGCGTTCCGGTACCGCGGCAACAGGTAATAGATCAGCAGGACCAGCGGCAGGAAGTAGAAGACAAAGATATGGGTGGTGAAAACCAAGCTAGTCTGTCTTCAAGTTCGTCCAAACCGCCCAATAACGGACGCCTTTCTGGTCGAAATACTTGTCCACGACTCCGCCCATCCAGAAGTTGTCGAGCGGCGCTTCGAGCGCCATGCGATGCACGTCGCCCGCCCGGAACCGGTCTAGGCGGCCGCCGACTTTCCCGGAGAACTCGTCTTGCGCGCTCGACCGCGGCTTCAGCGGATTGTAATGAGCCACCAGGATCTCGTCGCCGTCAACCTTCCCGCGGTCGACGGCCAGGACCTTGTACTTCAGAACATAAGCGTAGTTATACAGGTCGTTGGGAGGAAATGGATCCCGGATCTCGACGAGCTTCGCAGTAACCTCGATCGTGCCCAGGGTCGTGACTTGCTCGTCGACGCCGGAATCGCCGCGCTTTGCGCACGAGAATGTGACCAGGGCCAGCGCCAGGCCCAAACCAAACGAGCGGGATCTGGTCACTTCTTCTCCTGGACCGCCGCGTATGTCCAATGCGGCTCCCAGCCATCGGGTAGCGGCAGCACCGGCCCGTCTTTGGTATGCGGAAATAGCTTGCGAAGAGCCTTGCTCTCGCCGCCGATAGTGGGCGCGTCTTCGAGCCGCATCAACGCCATGGGGGCGCCTTTGTCACCGATTCCCAACCCGCCATCGACCGATGATCTGGTGAAAACGACGTATCGTCCGTCGGGAGACAGCGCTCCGCCGTAAATGTGGCGGCTGTCCTCTCCATAAACCAGGCTGTTCCGGCGCCCGTCTCCATCCACTATCCACAATTGTGTCCAGCCGTATCCGGGACTCTGCCCCACGCTGCGGGCCAGCTTCCCGCCGTCGGGCTCCTCCTGATGGGCGGGACGGGACGAGTAGATCAGGCGTTTGGAATCCGGAGACCAATCGGGTGTGCAGTTCTGAAACTTGGCTAGCGGATTCACCTCGCCGGTCGAGGCGTTCATGCGAACCACCGTCCAGCTTTCCCCGTAATGATTCGCGGTCCCGGTGAGCCACTGCCCGTCCGGCGACCAGAAGAGCTGCTGGTAGATCCCTTTCCGGTCGAGCTTGCGCAGCACTTTCTTGGTGGCGAAGTCGCACATCTCGATACCGGTCTTGGTCAGGCAAGCGAGTTGCTTGCCGTCCGGACTCCACGAGGCCCAGGGAAACTCTCCGGCATTTCCGTATACGGTGGCGCCCGTGCCGTCGGCGTTGGCGACGATCAGTTCACCCATGGCGCCCCACACGTCGTGATTGATTCTGGAGTTCTTCGGGATGCGGCGGTAGAGCAGCTTCTTACCGTCGGGCGAAAACCGGCCGCCCAGTTCGCTGAAGGCCGGCGTGGTGGAAATGTTTCGCTGCTCGGATCCGTCGGGCCGCATCAGAAACAAGTCCCAGTCGCCTCGCTCGGTCCGTGCGCTGTACACGATCCATCCTTTGGCGCGAACTTCTTTGGCCAGCCGTGCGACTCGGGCATCGCCCGGGATCGTAGCGCCCAGGGCCAGAACGCCGCACAGAATGCCGAAAGTTGTCGCACTCAATAACCGCAGATTTCGTTCCTCAGGCAGGCTTGACCGATCGCCCGGCCACGACCCTTCACACGCGGACTCGCATTTCGTCTGAAAAACTCCTGTTTTCCCTTGTGGGACTCGACAGTATACACCGTGCGGCCTCCGCCTAACGGGCAAACAGCCGTCGGCCGGTCGGCTCCGGATTTCTGTTGACAAAGAGAGTTTCTCGATAGAGTCTACGCAAGCGCGCCATCCCAGTAACGATGGGCAGAAGCCTGTTTGTTGACGTCGCGCTTCCAGTTCTCCAGCCGCGGACCCGCCAAGTTTGTGGCGCGTTCGCGAACTTGCGCCATTTGTTCCTGCGACATGGGCCTGAACTGCTGTGCGATCCGCACATCATCTTCGATCTGCCCGATGGTCGTGCATCCGAGCGCCAGGCAATGAATCGGCAAGCTGAGCACGTAGCTGAGGCAGTCCTTCAAATGGATGTCCGCCAGCAGACCGGCGTTGCCCGTACTCTTCATTCCCTGAATCCCCAGGTTTCGCTCGACGGCAACCGGCAGCACCATTTTCTCAAAGCTCAGATAGGCCGGATCGGCAGGATTCAGCGGCATCAGAATCGTATCGTACTTGTCGTA
>JBGPKX010000276.1:0-8089 GCA_041486185.1 Bryobacteraceae bacterium
ACCAACGAGGGCCTCATCCTGGTTTGCGGCGTCACGGGCTCGGGCAAGTCCACCACGCTGGCCGCGATGATCGAGCACATCAACAAGAAAGAGGCCTGCAACATCATCACCATCGAGGACCCGGTGGAGTACCAGATGGACGGCATCAACCAGATCCACGTCAATCCCACTATCGGCCTGACGTTTGCCGCGGGCCTGCGGCACATTGTGCGCCAGGACCCGGACGTCATCATGGTGGGCGAGATCCGCGACCGCGAAACCGCCGATGTCGCCATCCGCGCCGCCCTGACCGGCCATTTCGTTTACTCGACGCTGCACACCAACGACGCGCCCAGCGCCATCACGCGCCTTACCGACATGGGCGTGGAGAATTACCTGATCACGTCGTCGGTGGTGGCAGTGCTGGCGCAACGCCTGGTTCGTGTGATCTGCGAGCAATGCAAGATTTCGGCGGGCACGGCCATCACGCCCGAAGGCGAAACCGTGGAAACCTTCCGCGGCGCGGGATGCGAACATTGCTCGGGCGCCGGTTTTCGCGGCCGTGTGGGCATCTTTGAACTGATGGAGCTGGACGACGAGATCCGCAAGCTCATCATGGCCAATGCCGACGCCTCGCAAATCACCCAAGCCGCGCGCCGCCACGGCATGCGCAACCTGCGCGAAGATGGTTGGCTGAAAGTCCGCACGGGTGTCACCAGGGCCGATGAGGTGATGCGCGTGACGCAGGAATTCTGATGGCGACATTCTTCTTTCGGGCCGTGGCCCCGGACGGCAAGCTGCGCACCGGCAGCCTGACGGCCGAGAGCGATAAGATCGTCGCGCGCGAACTGCGCAAGCAGGGGCTCACTCCGGTGTACGTGGGAGCCGAGCAGAAAAAATCCTTCGAGCTGAAGTTGCCGGCGTTCGCGCGCGGACACCGGCGCGACGTACTGTTCTTCACGCAGGAACTCTCAACGCTGCTCAACGCCGGCGTGCCGGTCGATCGCGCGCTCACCATTACCGGCGAAATCACCGAGCGACCACAGTTCCGCTTCATCATTCTCGACATTCTGCGCGTGCTGAAAGCCGGCAAGTCGCTGGCGGACAGCCTGGCGGCCCATCCCGAGTACTTTTCGGACCTTTTCATCAACATGGTGCGCGCGGGAGAGGCCAGTGGCAGTCTGGCTTCGGTTTTTGAGCGTCTGGCGGAGTTCGAGAAGTCGCGCGATGAGCTGCGCAGTTATATCATCTCTGCGATGATTTATCCGGCCTTGCTGGCGCTGGTGGGACTCGGATCGATCTTCGTCCTGCTAAACTTCGTAGTACCGCGCTTTGCCTCGGTATTTCAGGAGTCGCGCATGAAGATCCCGGTGCCCACGATGATCATGCTGGAAGCCAGTAAGATCGTGCGGGCCTATGGATGGATGGCGGCATCGGCGATGGTGGCTACGGCAGTGGTCCTGAGAACTTATATTCGCACCACCACGGGCCGGCTCTGGTGGGACACCTCGCGGTTGAAGATTCCGCTGCTGGGCGACGCGCTGCGCAAGGCGGAGACGGCGCGGTTCGCGCGATCCATGGCGACGCTGGTGGCCAACAGCGTGCCGCTGGTGCAATCTATCGGAATCGCAGCGGCGATTCTGACCAACCGCAAGATTGCGGGCGCGCTCGGCGAAGTGGCGCAAGGCGTCAAGCGCGGCGAGGGCATTGCCGCTCCCATCCGCAAGGCGGCGGTCTTTCCTCCGCTGGCCGCGCACCTGTTGATGGTAGGCGAGGAGACCGGCAGGCTCGATCAGATGTTCGCGCGCATGGCCGAGATTTACGAAACCGATACGCGCTCGGCCGTTAAGCGCTTTACTTCTTTGTTCGAACCTCTGGTAATCCTGGTGATGGGTGTGATGGTAGGCGCGCTGATTCTCAGCATGCTCCTGGCCATCACGAGCATAAATGATGTGGCGGTGTGATATGAACGAACGCAGAAACAGACGCAGGGCCGGTGTCACGCTCATCGAGATGCTGGTGGTCGTGACGATCATCGCGCTGTTCGCGGCGCTGGTTGCGCCACGTATGTTGCGCAAGAGCGATACCGCGCGGGTGACGCTGGGCCATGCGCAGATCAATTCATTCATGACGGCGCTGGGCTCTTTCAAACTGGACACGGGGCTTTTTCCGTCGACCGAGGAAGGCCTGCAGGCGCTGCGCACACAGCCCCCGAACCTCGCCCAATGGCAGGGGCCCTATCTGCCGCAGGAGATCCCGGTCGACCCCTGGGGCCACCCCTATGTCTACAAGTTCCCGGGCGAGCACGGCGACGAGCCGGACATCATCTGTTATGGCGCCGACGGCCAGCCGGGCGGCGACGGCATCAACGCCGACATCGTGAGCTGGAAAAGCCAGTAGGTAGGACAGGCATTCTTGCCTGTCAATTGCTGAAGCTTTGGCCATCTCCATGGGTTATCACCAGCGCCATCTCCCCCACTGGCAACCGGAAAACGCCGTGGTTTTTGTGACATGGCGGCTCTACGGCTCGCTGCCAAAACACGTTCTGACGCACCAGGACGAAGTAAGCGCGGGCCGCGCATTCATTGAATTTGATCGTTTGCTGGACCGCGCGGAAACCGGCCCGACGTGGATAAAGGATCCGCGGATCGCGCAATGCATGGTAGATGCACTGAAGTTTGGCGAGACCGGTCTCCACCTTTATGAACTAGCCGGCTTCGTCGTCATGTCGAATCACGTGCATGTCTTGATCCGGCCCAGTTCCGATCTCTCAAAAATCACGCGCGCCATCAAAGGCTACACCGCCCGAGAAGCCAACCGCGTCCTGAATAGAACCGGCCAGCCTTTCTGGAACGACGAATCCTACGATCGCTGGATTCGGGATGACGGGGCGTTCAATCGCATTGTTCGCTACATCGAGCGTAATCCTGTTTCTGCGGGATTAGCCGGCAACATCGAGGAATATCCTTGGTCCAGTGCTCTCCAAATAGCTTGAGCGATGGACAGGCACGAATGCGTGTCCTGCCTTGTCGTGGTGTCACCCTTGTTGAGATGCTGATCGTGGCCACGATCATCGGGCTGATCGTGAGCATCTCGTTTCCCGCGGTTTCTTCGGGGATTGACAGCTTGCGGCTGGCCTCGGCTTCGGATTCTCTCGTCAGTTTTCTCAACGGCGGCCTGAACCGGGCTGAGCGGCGGCAGGATGTCGTCGAGATCGCGATTTCGATCAAAGACAATGCCGTGACGCTGACCACCACCGGGCTTTTCCGCAAGCTCGATATGCCCGCCGGCGTGAGCATCAAAGCCGTGTGGCCGAAACTGCCCACCGATCCCGAGACTCCGCGGCGGTTTTTGCTGCTGCCCGGCGGTACCGCGCCGCGCATCGGAATCGAGATCGCCAATCGAAAGGGCGTGCACCGGATCGTACGCGTGAATCCCATGACCGGCGTGCCTGAGATTGAGCGGCCGGAACCCGGCCAGGAAACCGCGGAATGAGACAACGAGGATTCACGCTGCTGGAAGTGCTGGTAGCGACGTTAATTATGGGCGTGGCGGTGGTGGGATTGCTCTCCGCAATTTCGACCTCCATGCGAAACGCCGCGCGCCTGACGAACTATGATCGCGTGACCTTGCTTTCGCGCGCCCAAATGGATGCGCTGCTGATGAATCGCAGTCTGCCACCGTTCTCGATCCTGGAGGGTAGATTCGATCCCGCGCTCGTGGGCGGAATGCAAGCCGGATGGCGTGGCCGTGTGACTCCGTTCGAAATGCCCGCCAACCGGGCGCCGGGGGCGGCGATTCTCGAGCGCATCGAACTGGAAGTCTGGTGGATGGCCGGCGATAACCGCCGCACGTTTACGCTGGACGCCTTCCGGCGAAAAAGGTTGCGCCCGGGCGACCTTGCCGCCATCGGGAAACAGCCGCAATGAAACGTTCCCGCATCGGCGTCACACTGATCGAAGTGCTGATCGCGGTCTCGCTCGTGAGCCTCCTGAGCGTCGGCATTCTGCTTGCGTTGCGCGTGGGGATGAGTGCGCTCGACAAGGCCAATCGCAGGCTGATGGATAATCGCCGCGTGGTAGCCACCGAAAGAATTCTCGAGCAACAGCTCGCGGGATTCATGCCGGTGATCGCCCTCTTTGCGCCCTCGCCCGAAGCTACCGGCGTGAAGGTTCCGTTCTTTCAGGGACGCGAGCAGTCCATGCGATTCGTGTCCAGTTACTCGTTGCAGGAAGCGTCCCGAGGGCTGCCGCAGATTCTCGAATTTCAAGTGATTCCCGGCGAGAACGGGCGCGGCGTGCGTCTGGTGGTGAATGAGAACATCTACACCGGTCCGCGCTCGGCCGGAGTTTTTTGCCTCGGCCCCGGAGCCGATCCCGAACTGGGGGGTGCGGCGCAGCGCTTCGTGCCGATTGTGGTGGGCCCCCGCTCTTTCGTGCTGGCGGACAAGTTGGCCGAATGTCACTTTTCTTATCTTGGGTCACGGTCGGATCAAGATCTGGAACAGTGGTTGCCTGCCTGGACGCCCATCAACAGATGGCCCCTGGGCATCCGGATTCAGATAGCTCCGCTCGATATCGATGCGGGACGCCTGAAGCCGCTGACGGTAACCGCACCGGTGCGCGTCAACCGCGACCCGAACCTTGAGTATGGCGATCAATACTAATCCCCAGTCACGCTCGCGCGGAGGCGCTTTACTGGCCGTCCTGTGGCTCTCGGCGGCGTTATCGGCCATTGCCTTCTCGCTGGCCAATACGGTGCGCGGTGAAGTGGAGCGCACCTCCACCGCCGTCGACGGGCTGCGCAGCTATTATCTGGCCCAGGCTGGCGTCGACCGCGGCATTCTCTACATCGAGTGGGGGCTGGAGGACTCGCTTCCGCGCGGCGCGCCCTTTCGTTACGGTCCGGCAAATCCGGTTCTGCCGTTCACGTTTCCGAGTGGCGAAGCCTTGGTGCAGATCATCCCCGAAACCGCCAAACTGAATCTCAACAGCTCTCCGCCCGAGTACCTGCTGCGTCTGTTGATGGCCCTGGGTGTGGATCCCGACCGGGCGGCGCAGATCACGGCGGCTATCCTGGACTGGCGCCATCCTGGAGGCATGACTCAGTTCGACGCCTTTTATATGTCGCTCACTCCGTCTTTTCGGGCTCGCCATGCGTCTTTTGAAGAGACTGAAGAGTTGCTGGTGGTGCGAGGCATGACGCCGGAACTGTATTACGGAGGTTACAATCACGATGCCGAGGGGCGTCTGGTTCCACGCGCCGGACTGAAGGATTGCGTGACAGTGTTTGCTCAAGGGGATGGCATAGATGTCAACACGGCCCAGCCCGCCGTGCTGATGGCCATTGGAATCCCCCCCGATGTCGTGGCTGCAATTGTGGCCCGGCGGCGGGTACAGCCGTTCAAGAATGCGGGCGAGGTTGCGGGCTTGGCCGGGGGCGGCGGGGGCATGGCGCGTTTGCGGGTCGGTGGCAAGTCGATTTTTACCGTCCGCTCCACCGCGCGCATCCGTCTGTCGAATGGCCAACTTTCGGACCTGCGCCGCACGGTGGCCGCCACGGTGAGCTACGAACGGCCTGGCGACGTCCTGCGGGTCGACGTTCTGCGCTGGTATGACAATGCCTGGACCCCTTAACTTCGCGGATCTCAAGAAATACGCCGCCTTTGGTTCGGGCGTGGGCGTCGAGATCGGTGCGCACGATCTGGAAGTGACGGCGGTCCGCGTACGTCCCCACGGGGTCGACGTACTGGGCGCCACGACCATTCGCGATTTCGGCCAGCGGCCGGCAGCTCAGTGGGGCGCTGAATATGCCCGCTTCCTGCAGGGAGTCGGCGCATCGCATCTCGCCGCAACGGTGCTGCTGCCGCGGCGTGAAACCATCGTGCGCCAAATTGCATTGCCCGGCGTTGCCATACGCGACTACGAGTCTGCTCTGGCTCTGCAGATCGACTCGCTGCATCCCTACGGCGAAGATGAAGTGGTCTACGGCTGGTCGCGGCTGGAAAACGGAAGCGTGCTGCTGGGAATTCTGCGGCGCGCCACCATGGATCGCTATGTGGGCATGTTCGCCGAAGCGGGAGTTGGGGTTTCGGTGCTCACTTTCTCGGCGGCTGCCATCTACATTGCGCACCGCGTGCCGGTAGCGCAGCCCCAGGTACCGGACAAAGGCTTCGTCGCTCTGGCCGCCGGCGACAACGGTTCGCTGGAAGTTTATGGCGAGAGTTCGGCGCGGCCTGTCTTCTCCGCGGACTTCGATCTGACGCCGGAACGAGCCGTCACGCTCGCCATCTCAGAGCTGCGTTTGGAGCCTGATTCGGCGCCGCTCTCGCTTGACCGCGTTCTGCCTGTACCGCGAAATAATCCGGTAACCAACGACCTTTCGCGGCGCGCCATGCCTTACGCGACCGCACTGGCAGGCGCCTGCCCGTGGATGGGCGCAGCGGTCAACCTCCTTCCGCCCGACCAGCGCCGGTCCCACTCGCGGGCCATGTACGTCCCGACCATCGTGCTCGGGCTGCTGCTACTGCTGGTGGCGGGCGCGCTCGTGGCGCAATCCTCCATGGAAGACCGGCGTTATCTCGCGGCTCTCGAAGCCGAGATCGCCAAAGTCGAGCCACAGGCCAAGCGGGCCGCGGTTCTCGATCGCGAGATGCTGCGCGCGCAAAATCGGGCCCGTCTGCTGGATGAGTTTCGCAGCCGGACCAAGGCGGACCTCGACTCGCTGAATGAGTTAACTACGCTGCTAAATCCGCCCACGTGGACCAGCATGATCGATCTCGCCCCCGGCGCTGCCGTGATCACCGGCGAAACGGAACAGGCCGCGTCGCTCCTGAAGCTGCTGGATGCCTCGCCACACTTCCAGAATTCGGCTTTCGTCGGGTCGATTGCCAAGTCCGGAGGCAACGAACAGTTTCAGATTCGCATGGCCCGGAGGGCGCGCCCGTGAACCTCACGACGCGCGATCAACGCGCCTTGATCCTGCTGGGAACCGGCTTGATTACCGTCCTTGTGCTCCGTTTCGGCATTTATGGCGACAAACAAGCCACGGTGGTGGCTGCGAGCGACTCGATTCCGATCGTGGAGAAAAGGCTGGCGCGCTTGCGCCAGGCGGCGGCCACCGTTCCGGGTAAACAAGAGTTGCTCAAGAACCTCAAGGCGCAAGCGGGTCTGCGGGAAAAAGGAATCATTCACGCTCCTACGGCGCAGCAGGCCCAGGCTCACCTGCTCGAGACCATCCGGCGCCTGGGTAAGAGCGAGGGAATCGATGTGCGTGGCGGCGAATTTCCGGAGTTGCACCCTCTGGGCGATGAATACGGCGAAGCCTCCGTCTCCGTGAACTTCGACTGCCGCGTCGAACAAATCGTGAATTTTCTCGCGGCGCTGACCAAGGAATCGGAACTGCTCGCCACCAATGAGGTGCGCATTGCGTCGGCAAATCAGAAGGAAAAAACGCTGAGCGTGCGGCTTACTTTGGCCGGTGTGGTCCCCCGCAACCTGGTGCCGGTGAAGAGGGGGCTGGCAACATTTTGAAGAACAGGCTGCTGTTGCTAAACCTCACTTTGTTGGTCGCCACGGGCGCCGGCGTGTGGCGTTTGCGCGAGAACTGGCAGGCCGCTCGTGCCCGAGAGCAGCTCGTCCTGCATCGCCGCTTGGCTCCCAAGCCGCCTGGCCCCATGCCCGCCAGCCCGCCTATCGAATCCGTGGTGGCCACCAGTTACGCCGACGTCGCGCAAAAGATGCTTTTCGCAAAGGACCGTAATCCGACCGTGGTGGTTGAAGTAAAGCCGGAGGCTCCCAAGCCCATGCCTAAGTTGCCGGCGCTCTACGGTGTGATGAACCTGCTCGACGGAAGTACGGCCATCATGAGCGAGAAACCGGAAACGCAGCACGTAGGCGTGCGTCCCGGCGACAAAATCGGCGAGTTTACGCTCATCGCGATCAGCCGGGATGAGGTCACCTTCGGTTGGTAAGGCAAGGAACTGACGAAAAAGATCGATGAAATGATCGATCGAACCGGACCTGTGCAACCAGCGCCAGTGGGCGCCAGGCCCCGCGGCGCGCCCCCCATCCAGGCGCCTGCATCGCAAGCGCCGCCAAAAAAAGGGGAT
>JBGPKX010000277.1:0-7994 GCA_041486185.1 Bryobacteraceae bacterium
AAAAATCACCCAGTTGGCGCCCATGATGCCGATGCCACCCTTGAGCAGCACCGTAGCCAGCAGCCTGGCGTCGCGCCGGATGTAGCGCACGCCGTCGGCGACTGGCGAAAAATCCACCAGTTCGCGCAATCGGAACGGCGCGGCTTCCGCGGCGTGCGGCTCGTGCAACCGCATCCTGCTGAGCAAGACTGCCGAGCACAGAAACGAGAGCGCGTTGAGCACGAATACCGCATCGCGCCCCAGCAGAACGGCCACGAACCCGCCGATTCCGGAGCCGACCGCAAAATTCACCGACCAGGTGATGGAAGAGACCGTATTGGCGGTGAGCAACTGATCCTCGCCAACCACGCTCGGGATCACCGCGCTACGCGCCGGTTCGAAGAATCCCCACATCACCGTTTCGAGAAACAGCAGCGGATAGACCAGCCACACCATCTCCGCCGAGCGCACCAGCAACATGCCCAGCACGATCGCCATGCGAGCGATGTCGGCGGCGATCATGACGTGCTGGCGGCGGATGCGGTCGTTCACCACGCCGGCGGTGGGACCGACGAGAGTCGAAGGCAGAACCTGCAAGACCAGAGCCAGGCCCACCGACTGCGCTTTCCCGGTAAGTTGCAGCAGCAGGCTGTAGAGGGCCAGCATGTAGAACCAGTCACCGATCTCGCTCACGATTTGCGCCAGCCACAAATTACGGAAATTGCGGTTGTCGCGGATCAAGCGTCCGTATGCGGCCAGCGTCACGGCGACGGGAGATCAGTGAGTCTCGGTGGAAAGGCCCATGCGGCCTTTCACCAGATCCACGGTTGAGTTGGCAATGGGCGCGACGCGTTCGGCGCCATCGCGCAAGACGCGCGCCACGTAGCCGGGGTCGGAGGTGATTTCGCGATAGCGCTTTTGAAAGGGTTCGAGGTGCGAGATCACCATGTCGGCCACTTGCTTCTTCAAGTCGCCGTAGCGCATGCCGGTGAAGTGTTCGCGGATGCGTTCGTCGCTCCAGCCGCCAAACGCCTGGAAGATACTCAGCAGATTTTGAACTCCGGGTCCGAGTGAGGAGAAGTCGACCGCCGGATTGGAGTCGGTGGTGGCGCGCATGATGGTCTTGCGGATGCGGTCGGGCGGATCGAGCAGCGCCACGGCGTGGCCTGCACCGGGCGCGGACTTGCTCATCTTCGTGGTCGGATCGTCGAGGCCCATGATGCGCGCGCCAACCGCGGGCAGACCGGTCTGCGGCACCACGAACGTCTCGCCGTATAGCGAATTGAAGCGCTGCGCGATGTCGCGCGTGAGCTCGAGGTGCTGCGCCTGGTCCTCGCCCACAGGCACGATGGCGGCATGATAGAGCAGAATGTCGGCGGCCATCAGCACCGGATACTGGAGGAGACCATCGCCGATGGTCTGCTGTGCCGCGGCCTTGGCTTTGTACTGGGTCATGCGTTCCAGCCAGCCGACCGGCGTCACGCAGGTCAGCATCCAGGCCAGTTCGGCATGCGCGGGCACCGCCGACTGCACCATGATGCTCGACTGCTTGGGATCAATTCCCGCAGCCAGAAACAGCGCGGCAGTTTCCTCGATCTTGGCCCGCAACTCGTCAGGTGGCTGAAAAACCGTTATGGCATGCAGATCTACGATACAGAAAATACTCTCGAATTGCTGCTGGTAGCCGACCCACGGCGTCAGCGCGCCAAGTAAATTTCCGATGTGCAGGTTGCCGGACGGTTGGACGCCCGAGAATACGCGTGCTTTCATGTGGTGGAATAGGCATTCCTGCCCGTCCATGGCGGCCAGGCAGTTCTCCTATCGTAAGCGATGGCGCATTCTCAAACCAACTTCGAAGTCACGATCGAGAAACTGATTTACGGCGGCGATGGCCTGGCGCGGCTGGAAGGGCAGGTGGTGCTGGTGCCGTTTGTGCTGCCCGGAGAACGCGCCGCCGTGGAGGCCGTCACGCAGAAACCCGGCCTGGTGCGAGCGAAGGTCGTCGAATTGCGTGCGCCGGCCGCGGAGCGAGTTAGTCCGGCATGCCCCTACTTCGGGCGCTGCGGCGGCTGCCACTATCAGCACGCCGGTTACGAAACGCAGCTCGCGTTGAAGCGCGGCATCCTGGCCGAAACGCTGCGGCGCGTGGGCAAGATCGAGCCGCCGGAAGACATCCGCGTGATCTCCGCCGAGCCCTGGCACTACCGCAACCGCGCGCAGTTCCACATTCGCGGCGTCGAGCTTGGCTATGTGGAAGCGCATTCCAACCGGCTCTGTCCCATCGAACAATGCCCCATCAGCTCGCCGCGGATCAACCAGGCGGTAGCGACCCTGCGGGAAATGCTGCGCGATCCGCGCTGGCCGCGATTCGTGCGCTCGCTCGAAGTGTTCACGAATGAGACCCAGGTGCAGTTGAACGTGCTCGATACCGAGCGGCCCGTGGCGCGACGATTTTTCGAATGGTGCGTGGAGAAGATGCCGGATGTTGTGCCGGGCGCACTCGACTATCCGGCAGCGGGATCGCTCTACCGGGTGAGCGGTGGCTCGTTTTTTCAAGTGAATCGATATCTGATCGATGGGATGGTGGAAGCCGCGCTCGAAAATGCGCAGGGCGAGTCGGCACTCGATCTTTACGCGGGCGTCGGGCTGTTCTCGCTGCCGCTGGTGAGACGCTTCGCCAAAGTGACGGTGGTCGAGTCCGGCGCCGGTGCGATCCGTGATCTGCGCTTCAACGCCGAGCGCGCGGGCGTGACTGTGGACGCGCACCAGAGCAGCGTCGATTCGTTCCTGGCGGGCGTGGCGTCTCGTCCCGATTTTGTGCTCGCCGATCCGCCTCGGTCGGGACTGGGGAAAACGGTCGTCGCGCAACTAGTGAGGCTCGCGCCGCCGCGCATTAGTATTGTGGCCTGCGACCCGGCCACGCTGGCCCGAGATTTGGCGGGGCTGGTGGCGGGCGGCTACCGGCTCGCTCGCCTCACGATGGTCGACCTTTTTCCGCAGACTTTTCATATCGAAGCGATCGCGCACCTGGAGAGATAGGAATCGGCAGTGACCAATGGACAGACAAGAATGCCCGTCCTACATTTTGTAGAGCATCAAATAAACCACTACGCCGGTAACACTCACGTATAGCCAGATGGGGAGCGTCCAGCGGGCGATGGCGCGGTGCTTGTCGAAGCGGGCGGAGAGGCCGCGGTTGAGCGTGATGATGGCCAGCACGGGAACTGTGGCCGCGAGTACGGTGTGGGTGGCGAGGATGCTCAAGTAGACCGTGCGGATGGCGCCGGTGTGAGGGAAGCGTACTGAGCCCACCTGCGCGTGATAGATGAGGTAGCACGCGAGGAACACGCACGACGTGGTAAACGCCGCGATCATCACACGCTTGTGCGCCTGTTGCCGGCGGCGGCGAATCAGCATGTAGCCGCACACCAGCAGGACCGCAGCAGTGGCGTTCAGGAGGGCGTTGACAGCGGGCAGGTCGCGAACCGAGATCACGAATTTTCCCGGGCCAGGCGGCGGATGTCCACGATCAGGCGCGCAGTGGGATCGTCCTGGTCGGTGCCGTAGTAGCCGCGGATCTTGCCCTGGCGGTCAACCAGCACGAAGCGCGTGCTGTGCTCGAGTGTGCCGTCGACATTGCCCAGCAGGAAGGCGCGGCGGTCGAGAGCGTCGAGCGTCTTCCGGTCTCCGGTCAGGAAAAACCAGCGGCCGGGCTGCGCGTGGTAGCGCGCGGCATACTCGGCGAGGACGGCGGGCGTATCGCGCTCCGGGTCTACGGAAAACGAAACCAGGCGCACTTCGGGCAACTCCCTCACCGCTGTCTGCACGCGGCGCATCTGCGCGCTCAGGCGTGGGCAGGGGCCGGAGCAATGCGTAAAGATGAAGTCCGCGACCCAGACTTTACCGTCGAGCGCTTTGCGATCGAACGGCTCGCTGGTTTGCGAGGTCAACTGGAAATCGGGGACCTGGCCGTACACGGGCAGCGGCGGCAGGCGCGTGCAAGAGACAAGAACGAGGCAAAACAGCGCGCCGAAGATGGGGCGAAGTTTCAAGACAGAATTACAGACCGGGCCTGTCGAGAAGCATGAGGCCATACAGCAGGGGAAGATAGAACACCGAGACCAGGAGCACGCCGCGCGCCCGCAGAATGCTGCGTTCCGTTGCCACGCGGACGCCTGAGTAGAGAAACCACACGCCGAGCGCCAGTGCGCCCAGTAAATAGATTTTCCCCGACATGCCAAGCAACCCTGGCGCCAGGCTCACGGGGATGAGCAGCGACGCATAAAGCACAATCTGGCGGGCGGTCGAATGGCCGTCCGGTTCAACTACGGGCAACATGCGGATTCCGGCGCGCGCGTAGTCGTCGCGGTACATCCACGCGATGGCGTAAAAATGCGGAAACTGCCAGAGAAACAGGATCGCGAACAGCACCCAGGCCTGCGCGGTGAGCGTGCCGCTGGCGGCGGCGAAACCGATCATGGGCGGCATGGCGCCGGGAAACGCGCCGACGGTGGTCGAGAGCCAGGAGCGCTGCTTGAGCGGCGTATAGAGGAACAGATAGCTGACCAATGTCGCCATACCGAGAATGCCGGAAAGCAGATTGACGAACCAGGCGAGTTCGGCGAACCCAACGATAGCGAGGGTAGCGCCGAAGGCCAGCGCGCGGCGAGCGTCCAGGCGGCCCGCCGGAAGTGGACGATCAGAGGTGCGCCGCATCTTGGCGTCGGCATCGCGCTCGTACCACTGGTTCAGCGCGGCGGTGCCGGAGGCGATCAAGCCGGTCCCGATGATGGTGTGCAGCAGGGCCCACCAGTCGATCTGCCAGAACGAGACTTCGCGCAGTCCAAATCCGCGCAGGCCGAAGAAATAGCCGACGCCCGTGCTCATCAAGATGAGCCAGGTGATACGCGGCTTGGTGAGGCTGATGTAATCTCTCATGCGGAAGTGATCGCCATGCCCTCGTGCTGCATTTCGGCCAGCGGCCGGCGCACATGCCGCAATACCTGAATAGCCAGCACCACGCTCGATGCCAGCGTGAGCGCGCCCACCGCCACGTGCGCCACGGTGAACCCGACCATTATAGGCATGGGCTGCGGAGCTTCGGCAGTGGCGAGGCGGCTCATATAAGCTGCGATGCCGAGGAACACTTGGAAAAACGTGATCGATAGCAAAGCCAGCGCGGACCGGCGCAGCGCGTCGTGTCCGGCGTGGCGCATCAGGACGCGCACGGAGACCCACAGTACCATGCCGGTCGCGACCAGCGCGCCGATGACGTGCGGGAGAATACCGATGGCTTGATGGCGGGCCGAAGCGCCCAGCGCGAGCTGCACGAAGACGCAGCACGCCGCCGCCAGCGCCAGCCAATGCAATGGCGGAGCGCCGCCGTTATCCACAACGTGCGCGCCGCGGCTCCAGCTTTCGGAAGTGAACAGCGCGACGGCCACGGTGGTCGAGAAGAAAAGCTGCGCGAGACAGGCGTGGCCGATGCTCACCGGCTTGGGCAGCATGAAAATGACGGTCATCCCGCCCAGCACTCCCTGCGCAACCACTGCCGCGAGCGCGATCCAGCCGAGATTGCGCAGCCACCGGCGGCGTTCGGCGCGCATCAGCCAGATGGCCATGCCGATGGTGAGCAGACCGACGGTGGTCGCCACCATGCGATGGCCGTGCTCGTAAAAGATATTGCCCTCCATCGGCGGCATGAGGCGGCCGTAGGAGAGCGGCCAGTCGGGAACCGAGAGGCCCGCGTCATTACTGGTGACGAGGCCTCCCGCGACCACGAGAAACAGCGTGCAAAACGACCACAGCACCGCATAACGGTGCAGCCAGACATTTTTCATGGGAACCGTGGAACAGGCAACACTGCCCGCTCCGGCCTAAACACCCTTAAATTCAAAGTCTACCGTCTTGCTGTCTTTCGCCGCCACCGTGATCTCGACGTCCTTGGTCTGATACTTCTCGTGCCAGGCCTCGATGGTGTATTTTCCCGGCGGCAGGCCCTTGATGGTGAACGTTCCGTCGTCACCGGTCACGGCGAAGAACGGATGGTTGACCACGCCGATGTAGGAGCGCATCCACGGGTGCACGTTGCACTTCACCGGGATCATGACTTCCTCGCGGGCGAACTTCTTCGTCTTGGCATCGCCCTTGGGCGGCTGCGACTCGTTCCACTCCTGGTTGATCTTGGGCAGCGGGTGGATATTGTGATTGGTGGGATCTTCGTTGATGATCTTGATGTCCTGATTGGCCATCACGCCGATCACATGCGGGCCGTACGTGCAGCCTTTCTGCGCCAGATCGACCGGCGTCGAGGGCACGGGCCACTGGCGGTCGGGCACGCCCGCCTTCACCCACACGAATACGTTTTTCAGCGTGCCGTTGGTGTTGACCACGACTTCTTCCGACTTCGGCGGTGCGCCGGTATGCGCGCGGGCGCAAGCGGGGTTGGCCGACATATCGATAGTTCTGAGCGTCGGTTTTTCGCCGGAGAAGCTTACTTTCCCGGTGACGGTGGCGGCGTTGGCTTCATCGATGGCCGCGGGCGCGGCCGCTTCCTCTTTCGGCGTTTCCGGCGCCTTGCTGCCGCCGCAGCCGGCGACAAATATCACGGATGCAATTCCAAGACTCAATAGAATTCGATTCATTCAGATCAATCTCTCCTCTTAGGTGGCACTTCTTAACGTCCGGCTCCTGCGCCGGCACTGGCGCGCAGCCGGTTCAACTCTTCGGGAGTGAACTGGAACATATAGCGTACCAGCAAGCCGGCGTGATCTCTCTGGTAATTCTGGAAACTCGCGGGCGTGGGCCCGGCAAATACCCAGCGCTCGCCGTCACGCCGGAACAGCCCCGATGGCATGGCCGTCCCCGGGGCCATCATTTCCGGATGCACCATCCAGCGCTCGGTCCATCCCGGTTTCAGGCGTTCCTTCGCAAGTAGGAAATTCGGCGCCGTCGCGCGCGCATCGTGTTTCGCATCGCCGGTGGCATGGCACTTCAGACATGGCGCGCCCTCGCTTGAGAACAGTTGCCGCGCCATGGTCCGCTCCTGATCGCTCACCATCTCCATCTTGGGCGCGATGTACGGCGCCGCCTGCGAGGACATGGCCGCGAAGAAGCGCACCAATTTCTGAACCTCGCCGTTCGAGAAGTAGAAAGTTGGCATGCGGGCTTTGAGATATTGTCTCACGCCGTCGCGATTGGTATCGGTGTCGCTGAGCGACGGGTTCGCCAGGAAGCGCATCAGCCACGCCGGATTGACGCGCGCGCCTTCGCCGATCAGGCTGGGCGGCTTCTGGTCCTTCCAGTCCGGATCCTGATAGCGAGGCAGCGTCATGAATACCGTGGACTGCCCGACGTGCACCTGATGGCAGCCCATGCAATTGTATTTGCGGATCACCCACCAGCCGTCGATGATGTCCTGCCGCTGATCGGCGGGCTCGTAGTGGTAGCGCTCGGGCATGGTGGAATCGACCGAGCCGAGCAGGAAAGTCGCTACCTGGTCGATCTCCGGCTTGGATAAGTTGAAGTTCGGCATTTTCAGCCGGTCGAGCTTGTTGGGTTTCTCCTTGCCCTGATCGTAGACCGCCGGATTCTCCAACTTGTGCTCGAAGAAGCCTTTGTGCGTGTACCAGCCTTCGCGCTCGGCTTCGTGGCCCAACAGCGCGAAATCCAGGCGCTCGAGAGGCTTCGAGCCTTCCTTGGTCAGCTCGGTACCGATGCGCTGTTCTTCTTCAAGACCCGAAATTTCGTGGCAGCCGGCGCAGCCGTAATAGCGGACGACGAACTGCCCGGTGGCCTTCAGCTTCGGATCGTCCATGAAATCCGCCGCGGCATAGGTCGTGCCTTCATGGCGGCGCGTCATCAGGTAGCTCGCAATATCGCGCGCTTCTTCGATGGTGAGCCGCAGGCTGGGCATGGGCGTCATCTGCTCCACCTGCAACTGATGGCCGTCGTTGGGACACTTGTCGTGATCCATGTCGAAGACAAACGGCAGACCCTTTTTCTTGTAGTCGTCG
>JBGPKX010000278.1:0-7974 GCA_041486185.1 Bryobacteraceae bacterium
GATTTCGAGTTGGCCGCCCATGTCGGCAGCTTCGCGCGCCATCTGTTCGGCCGAACGGGTGGTGGTGCCCTCCTTCATCATCGACGCGTTCAGCCGCGATAACCAGACCTGGCTGGAGGACTCGTAGAGGGCGCCGGCATTGACGAACGCGCGGATGGCCACCTTCGGAACCACGCCATACGGCACGATGGTCACCTTCATCCCATTGGGCAAAGTGAAATCGTCCGTGGCGGGCAGGTGAAAGGGCTTGGGCGGTGGGCTTTGGGGCGGGTTCTCCTTGGTCGCCGCGAAAGCACTCAAAGAAGCCATGCACAGGATTGAGGCGAGAGTTCTCATTTCTGTCCCTCCGATTGAGCCGGCGCGGGCTTGGCGGCGCCGGGTTCGACGACCAGCACGGTTCGATTGGTTTTCCGAAGATATTCACGCGCAGTCCGCTGAATCGTTTCCGGAGTTATCTTTCTAAAGTCGGCGTCTAAGGAGTTGATTTTCGACGGATCGTCGTCGAAGAGTGCGAAGCAGGCCATCAGATTGGCGCGGCCGAATCCTCCGAACTGGGTCATGGAATCGTAGAGATATGACCGCATCTTCGTTACGCTGCGATCGAGTAATTTTTGATCCACGGGCCTCGATCGCAGCCCCTCGATCACATCGTCGGTGGCCGACAGGATTTGTTCCGGCTTCACCGTGGGATCGTGAATCAGAGAAGTGGTCCAGAGCATGGGGCCGGAGTAATCGAACATATCGCCCAGATCCGCATTGATACCGCCCGAAATTTCTCCAGCGAAACCGCGCTTCTTGACCAGTTCCTGGTACAGCAGGCTATCGTCACCCTGAATCAACATCTGATCGAGAAGCCCCATGGCGAAGTACTCCGGCGAGTTTCGCGGCGGCATGTGATACGCAAACGCCATGGCCGGACGGTTGGCGAGCGCATCTTTCCTGGAAGTGGTTTTTTCTTTCTCTTGCTTTGGCTCGGCCAGGTCTGGAGCAGGAGGGAGCTTCGACGGCGGGATCGAACCAAAATATTTCGCAACCATGGCCTTGGCCTGCTCCGGCTCGAAATCACCGACGATGGCTAGCGATGCGTTATTGGGCGCGTAGTACGTTTTGAAGAACGCCTGCACTTCATCGATCTTGGCCGCTTCTATGTCCTTTAAGTCGCCGTAGAAATTGTGCGCGTTGTACCAGTTGGTGTTGGCGTATTGTGGCATCCACAGCCATGGAAATCCCCCGTACGGCCGGTTCAGAACGTTGACTTTCACTTCGTTGCCGACAACACCCTGCTGATTTTTCAGGTTGTCATTGGTGATAGCGAGCCCCTTCATCCGGTCCGCTTCCGCCCAGAGCGCGGTTTCCAGTTTGTTCGACGGCAGTAGTTCGAAGTAATTCGTGAAATCGAACCGCGTTGACCCGTTGAGAATGCCGCCATTTGCCTGCACCAGGCGGATGAACTCCATCTTTCCGAGGTTCTGCGATCCCTGAAACATCATGTGCTCGAACAGATGGGCAAATCCCGTGCGGTCTTTGGGCTCCACCCGGAAGCCGATGCGGTAGTAGACCGCCGTGACAACGGTCGGCGCCGTGGAATCGGGCGAAAGGATCACACGCAAGCCGTTAGGCAGTTTGTAGTAGGTGATGGGAACGGAAAAACTGGTTTGCTCGCTGGCGTGAGCGTTGGGCACTGCCATCCCCCCGATCAACACTGCGGCGAGCCCGCAAATAAAAGGCTTGGGCAGAAACACGTGTTCTCCTTCCGATAATGTTTACGTTAGCAGTTTTCGGGTCGGGAACGCCGCAATTCGGGGCAGTACGCGTCTCCGGCGGGGTTACACGGAGGGATTTGCGAGGCTAGAGGAGTCGCATGTTTGGAGGAACCCCAGCCCAACCTTTGCTATCCTAAAAATTAACCCCTACATCCTGAGGAGACAATCCAGAAAATGGCAGTGAAAGTTGGCATCAATGGTTTCGGACGCATCGGTCGCAATGTAGTCCGCGCGGGTTTGCATAACCCGAATGTCGATTTCGTGGCAGTGAATGATATTACCGACACGAAAACGCTCGCTCACCTTCTCAAATATGACTCCGTGTTGGGCACTCTGCACGAGACGGTTACCGCCGAGGCGGATGCGATCCGCGTGGGTGACAAACGTATCCAGGTTTTCGCCACCAAGGATCCCGCGGAGCTGAATTGGACCTCAGTCGGAGCGCAGATCGTGGTCGAATCGACAGGCCGCTTCACGGATGCGAAAGACGCGTGCAAGCACATGCGCGGATCGGTAAAGAAGGTCATCATCTCGGCGCCGGCCAAGAACGAAGACCTAACCATCGTGTTAGGCGTCAACGAGAACATGTATGACCCGAAGAAGCACAACATCATCTCGAACGCCTCATGCACGACGAACTGCCTGGCGCCGCTGGCCAAGGTGCTGGACGACAAATTCGGCATCCAGAAAGGATCGATGACCACGATCCACAGCTACACTAACGACCAGCATGTGCTGGATTTCCCGCACAAAGACTTGCGGCGGGCGCGCGCGGCCGCGATCAACATGATTCCCACGACAACGGGCGCCGCGAAAGCTATCGGACTGGTAATGCCCCACCTCAAGGGGAAGCTCGACGGTTACTCCATGCGCGTGCCCACGCCCGATGTGTCGGTGGTGGATCTGGTGGCGGTGACCAACCAGCCGACAACGGTGGAAGAAGTGAACGCCGCACTGAAGGCAGCGGCGGAAGGCGGAATGAAGGGTGTTCTTGCCTACACCGAAGACCCGGTTGTCTCGAGCGACATGCTGCACAATTCGAACAGCTCGATTGTGGACGGCGAGATGACCAAGGTGCTCGATGGCAACCTGGTCCACGTCCTCTCGTGGTACGACAACGAGTGGGGCTACTCTTGCCGGGTGGTCGATTTGATCGAGTATCTGGCGAAGAAGGGGCTGTAGAGAACTCTATTTCTTCTTGTCGATGAAGGAATCGAACGGGCCGTCGGTGTAAATCGGTGTAAAAGAGAAACTCGGTTTCTTCTTCCGCAACTGCCCTGAATTCAACAAACGCATTCTGAGCCGCGACCGTAAGGAAGCGGTTGCATCTTGTCTTTCAACAACTGCCAGAGGAGCAGCGAGTGGTTCCATCGTTCCTCCGGGAAAGCGTCGATTATACCCGCGCGCCGGACGCAGAATGTCAGCGCATATGCCCGATGATGGCGGCGGTGAAGTCGGCCGTGGACGCGGTGCCGCCCAGGTCGCCCGTGAGGTGCTTCCCTTCGGCGTAGACGCTTTCGATGGCGCCCTGCAAACGGCGTGCGGCCTCGCGCTCGCCAAGGTGCGCCAGCATCAACGCGGCGGATTGCATGAGGGCCGTTGGATTCGCCTTTCCCTTACCAGCAATGTCGGGCGCCGTGCCATGGACGGCTTCAAATACGGCATCTGTTTCGCCCAGATTCGCGCCAGGCACGATTCCCAGGCCTCCCACGAGCCCCGCGGCGAGGTCGGAAACAATGTCGCCGTAGAGATTGGGTAGCAGCAGCACGTCGAACGTCTCCGGGCGCATAACAAGTTGCATGCAGGCGTTATCCACGATCAGTTCTTCATACTTGATTTCAGGAAACTCGGCGGCGACCTCGCGGCAGCAGTTGAGAAACAAGCCATCGCTCAATTTCATGATGTTGGCCTTGTGGATCGCCGTGACTCTCTTGCGGCCTTCGCGCCGGGCATACTGAAACGTGGCGCGCGCAATGCGAATGGAGGCCCCACGCGTGATGATCTTGAGGCTTTCGACCACCCCCGTGACCACTTCGTGCTCGAGGCCAGAGTACAGGTCCTCGGTGTTCTCGCGGAAGATAATCATGTCGATGGGCACGCCCTGGCATCGCGTCTTCAAACCGGGCAACATGCGCACGGGCCGGAAATTCACGTAGAGATCGAGCTTCTTGCGCAGCGTGACATTGATACTTTTGTGGCCGCCGGCGATGGGCGTGGCGATTGGACCTTTGAGGCCTACGTGCGTGCGCCGGAGAGATTGGAATACGCTGTCCGGCAGCAGCTCGCCCGAGTCCGCCAGCGCCTTGGCGCCCGCTTCCACACGCTCCCATTCCACTACGGCTCCGGTTGCCTCAACCGCGCGGACGGTTGCTTCGGCTACCTCCGGTCCGATGCCGTCGCCGGGAATGAGCGTGATGCGGTGAGCCATCTCCCCAGTATACGGGCGCGTGCGTTTACTTCGTCCCGAGGTGCAAGGCGACGGTACCGCCGGTCATGCGCATGAATTCGACGGCACGAAACCCGCTAGCATGCATGCGCGCGGCCAGATCCTCGGCCGATGGAAATTTTTCGATGGACGACGGCAAATAGCTGTAGGCATCGCGCGAACCAGAGAGCGCGCCACCAATTAACGGCAGAACCTTGCGCGAATAGAATCCGTACACCTTGCCGAACAGCGTGTCGCCGGGTTGCGAGAATTCAAGAATCGCGGCGACACCCGAGGGCTTCAGGACGCGGTGCATCTCCCTGAGGCCGGCCTGATAGTCGGCAAGATTGCGGAATCCGAAGGCTACCGTGATCAGATCGAGGGTGCCATCGGCGAGCGGCAAGGCCAGTGCGTCGGCCTCGAACAGGCGGCAACTGAAGTGCCACCGCGCGATTTTTTCTCCGGCCGCTGTCAGCATGGGATGACAGAAATCGCTGCCCATGACGACTGCGGTAGATTTCGCCTGGAGCGCCACGAGCAGGTCGCCAGTGCCACAACAAAGATCGAGCACACTGGCGCCCGGCCGCACCAGGATGTGGGCGACGCGTGCTACCGTTTTCGCGCGCCACAGCCGGTCCAGGTTGAGCGAAAGTACGTGATTGGCCAGATCGTAGCGCGGGGCGATGCGTCCGAACATGGCGCGTACCCATCGCGAAGCTTCCTGCTCGGTCGAAGCGCCGGCAGGCATCGTGCCTTTCATGCGAGCGCGCGCCGGATGGCCGAGAGCACCGTGCCGCCATCCACGTCGGATACCACCGTCACCTCGCCGATGCGCGTTGGCAAGACAAAATGCACGTGGCCTTGGATGGTTTTCTTGTCTTTCACCAGGCGCGCGGCAATACGCTCGGGCGGAATGCCATTGAGCGAAGGTATCGGACCATAGCGCTCCACAGCCTCGAGGATGCCGGTTGCGTCCTGCGCCGCGAGGTGTCCCAGAGACCGTGCCAGATGCGCCGCTGCGCGCATCCCAAACCCGACGGCTTCACCGTGCAGATAGCGCTGGTACGCGGTTTCGGCCTCGAGCGCGTGGCCAAACGTGTGGCCGAAGTTCAAGATGCGCCGCAGACCGGACTCGCGCTCGTCGGCGGAAACCACTTCAGCTTTGATTCGCACCGATTCTTCAACGATGCGATCGACTACGGATGGCTCTTTGGCGAGAACCGCGTCGCGCTGCTCGATCAGCAACTGGAACAAAGGCGCGCTGCGGATCACGCCGCACTTGATCACTTCGAACAGGCCGGCGCGATATTCGCGGTCCGGCAGCGTAGCGAGCACGTCGGGATCGATGAGCACGGCCAGCGGCTGGTGGAAACTGCCGATCAGGTTCTTGCCCTCCACCAGGTTCACGCCGGTTTTGCCGCCGATGGCTGCGTCGACCTGGGCGAGTAGCGTGGTTGGCGCCTGTACCACCGGAATGCCGCGCATGAAGATCGCGGCAAGGAAACCGCCCATGTCATTGATGATGCCGCCGCCGAACGCGATGATCAGGCTCGTGCGGTCCGCTCCCCGCCGTACCATTTCCTCCGCAGCGCTTTCGACGTGCGCCAGGCGCTTGCGTTCTTCGCCACCGGGCAAAAAGATGACCTCGTGTACGACGGTGGAGAGACCGCGCGCCAGCCTTTCACCCTGGTGCCGCCAGACGTCTTCAGTCGTGACGACGAAGACCTTGCCGGACCCCTTGGGGATATGTTGCGCCACGTGCCCGAGGATCCCCCGCTCGACGATGGCGCCGTACTCGCGTTGCGGCGTTTTTACGGGGAACGAGGGCATATCAGAGTTGTACCACGCTGGATTGCATCCAGCCCGCCAGCACCGGCGCGAGTGCCTGTGTACTGTAGTAGTTCCAGGTAAATTACGTCGGTGAACGGGAATATTTTTCCAGGGCATAGCGGGGTTGCGGAGGTTGCGCTGGTACCCTGGCGGACACGGACCGCGCGCGGGATCTGCTGCCGGAAGTTACGGAGATTTCGGCGCGCGAGGCGATTCATGCGGCGGTGATGCTCAATCACGATGTGATTGCATCGTTCGACGGCGGATTTGATCGCCTGCCGGGAATCAGGCGGATGGGCCTGAAATGATGGACCTGAGATGAAGGGCTCTACTCGCTTTCGTCCCCGCTCACGCGCAGCACCGCCAGAAACGCTTCCTGGGGGATCTCCACGCGACCCACGCGCTTCATGCGCTTCTTGCCTTCCTTCTGCTTCTCGAGCAGCTTGCGTTTGCGGCTGATGTCGCCGCCGTAGCATTTGGCTAACACATTCTTGCGCATGGCCGGAATGGTTTCGCGAGCCACAATCTTGTTGCCGATGGCGGCTTGCAGAGCCACTTCGAACATCTGGCGCGGGATGAGCTTGCGCATGCGCTCGATGAGCACTTTGCCACGGTCGTAGGCGAAATCTTTGTGGACGATGATGGTCAGGGCGTCGACCGGCTCGCCGGCCACCAGCACGTCGAGCTTGACCATAGGCGCGGCGCGGTAGCCGGACAGATGGTAATCGAGCGAGGCGTAGCCGCGCGACGCGGATTTCAGGCGGTCGTAAAAATCCAGCACGATCTCATTAAGTGGCAGCTCGTATTCGAGCAGCACGCGGCCGGCGCCGATGTGCTCGAACTTTTTCTGCACCCCGCGCTTGTCTTCGAGGAGCTTCAGGATGCCGCCCAAATATTCTTCGCGCGTGATCACGGTGGCGTCGATGATGGGCTCCTCGATCTGCTGGATGTCGGTGGGATTCGGGAATTTCGTCGGATTATCGACCTCGATCACATCGCCGCGCGTAGTGGTGATGCGGTAGCGCACGCTGGGGGCCGTGGTAATGAGATCGATATTGAATTCACGCTCCAGGCGCTCCTGCACGATCTCTAAATGCAGCAGGCCGAGGAAGCCGCAACGGAAACCGAAGCCCAAGGCCGTGGAATTCTCCGGCTCGAAGTTGAAGGCGCTGTCATTCAGGCGCAGTTTTTCGAGCGCGTCGCGCAGCAGTCCGTGCTCATGTGACTCGACTGGATACAAGCCGGCGAATACCATGGGCTTGATTTCTTCGAAACCCGGCAGCGGTTCAGTGGCACGGTTCTCGTCGTCGGTGATGGTGTCGCCGATTTTTGCATCGGAAACGGTTTTGATGTTAGCGAAAAGAAACCCGACTTCGCCCGCGGAGAGCACCTCGGCGGGCGTGGCCTTTGGCGCCTGGTAGCCGAGGCCCTCGACTTCAAAAACCTGCCCGTTGGCCCATAGGCGGATCTTCTGATGCAGGCGCAAATGGCCGTCGAGCACGCGCACCAGAATGATCACGCCGCGGTACTGATCGAACCACGAATCGAAAATGAGGGCACGCAGCGGGGCGTCGGGATTGCCGCGCGGAGGCGGCACGCGGTGCACGATGGCTTCGAGGGTTTCGTGAATGCCGATGCCTTGCTTGGCGCTGACCAGCAACGCGTCGTGCGCCGGGAGCCCTATGACCTGTTCGATCTGCTCGCGGATGCGCTCGGGTTCGGCGGCTGGAAGATCGATTTTGTTGATGACCGGAATGATTTCGAGATTGTGATGCAACGCCAGATAGGTGTTGGCGAGCGTCTGCGCTTCCACGCCCTGCGATGCGTCGACCACCAGCAGCGCGCCGTCGCACGCTTGCAGGCTGCGCGAGACTTCGTAAGTGAAATCCACGTGGCCCGGAGTGTCGATCAGGTTTAGTTGATAGGTATTGCCGTCATCGGGGCGGTAATTCAGGC
>JBGPKX010000279.1:0-7969 GCA_041486185.1 Bryobacteraceae bacterium
TATGCACCGAGCGCCGGTCGTGATGTTCGCCCACATTCCAGCCGCGCTGCGACGCGATCTGCATGGCGTTCACCAGGTTGGCCTTGAGGGAGAGCGAGCGCTTGAGCACGCCCGCGACGCCGGCGTTGCGCAGCAGGTGCGTATTGGAATCGGCAATGTGGCCGAAATAGGAGAGCCGCACGGCCCTCGGATTTCCCGTGGCGATGTGCGCGGCGAAAACACCCAGGCGCTCCGCCACCGCCATGAACGGGCCGAGCGCGCGATATTGTTCGGGCGAGAGCGCCGGCATGTTGACGGCGTTGATGGCCACGCCGTTCTTCAGATATTCGACCACCTGCTCGGCAATGCGCACGCCGACGATCTCCTGCGCCTCTTCGGTCGAGCCGCCGATGTGCGGCGTGGCGATGACCGGATCGAGCGCGAATAACGGATGGCCGGCGGGGGGCGGCTCGACCGTGAATACATCCAGCGCGGCGCCGGCGACTTTGCCCGATTCGATGGCTTCGCGCAGAGCGGCGTCATCCACCAGCTCGCCGCGCGCGCAATTGACGATGCGCACGCCGGGCTTCATTTTGGCGAAGGCCTCGCGCGAAAGCATCTGTTCGGTTTCGGGCGTAAGCGAGACGTGCAGCGTGATGTAGTCGCTCGCGGCATAGAGATCGTCGAGGTTTACGAGCTCGACGCCCAGGTCCTGAGCGATCTGCGAGGTGACGTAGGGGTCGCGCGCCAGGATGCGCATCTCGAACGCGCGGGCGCGCTTGACGACTTCGCGGCCGATGCTGCCTAGACCGACGATGCCTAGCGTCTTGCCGCGCAGTTCGCTGCCCAGGAACTTTTTCTTTTCCCATTTGCCGGCGCGTGTTGAGGCGTTGGCTTGCGTGATGTGGCGCGCCATGGCGAGCATGACGGCTAGAGCGTGCTCGGCGACCGAAGCCGCGTTGCCGCCGGGTGTGTTCATCACCAGGACGCCGGCGGCGGTAGCGGCGTTAAGATCCACGTTGTCCACGCCCACGCCGGCGCGGCCTATCACGCGCAGCTTGGGCGCCTTCGCGAGGACGTCGCCCGTGACCTGGACGGCGCTGCGGACGATCAGGGCATCGGCGTCGGGAAGATGGCGGGCGTATTCTTTGGGGTTGGAGACGATGGTGGTCCATCCCTTTTGCGATTGCAGGAGTTCGATTCCGGCCGGGGAGAGGGGCTCGGCGATGAGGATATTCATGGGTGTCGTGATTTAGCCGGCAAATGGACAGGCATGAATGCCCGTCCTACCTATCTTGTTCCCACCAGTTGCGATACGGCCGCATCGGCATATACCTGCTCGACGGCGGCCACGCCCGAGCCGAATTTCACTGGGTAGCCGTTGGCGTGCAGGATGATTTCGAGGCCGGCGATCACGCCGAACAGGTCGGCGAAATCGAAATAACCAAGGTGCGCGATGCGGAAGATCTGCCCTTTCATCGAGCCCTGGCCATTGGCGATGACGGCGCCGAAGCGAGTGCGGAATTCTTTTACGATGGTGCCCGAGTCCATTTCGTGGGGAGCCTTCACCGACGTGACCGATGAGCCGGGCGAACCCGGAGCGAACAGTTCGAGACCCAGTGCCTTCACGGCGGCCCGCGTGGCGCTCGCCAGCATTTGCGCGTTTTCGATCAGATTCGCCATGCCCACCTGCTTCACATAGCGCAATGCCTCGCCCAGGGCGAGAATGATGGCGGTGGATGGCGTCCAGCTCGATTCGCCTTTGTCGCCGTTCTTTTTCTCCTTCTTGAGATCGAAATAATAGTGCGGCAGAGTGGATGTTTCCGCGTGCTTCCACGCTTTGGGGCTGACCGAAAGAAAGGCCACTCCGGGCGGCACCATGAACGCTTTCTGCGAGCCGCCGATCACTACATCCAGGCCCCAGCCATCGATATCGAGCGGCATCGTCCCGAGGCCGGTGATGGCATCCACCACGAAAATCGCGGACGTCTTAGCGATGGCTCGGCCCATGGCGCGCACATCGTGCGCCGCGCCGGTTGACGTCTCGGAAGCCTGCACGAAAACGCCTTTGGTATCGGGAGCCGCGGCCAGCGCGGCTTCCACGCGCTCCGGCGTCACAACGTCACCGTATTCGGACTTGAGAACGTTCACTTCCAGGCCGTACGCCTTGGTGATTTCCGCCCAGCGCTCGCCGAATTTTCCCGCCGAGCACACGATCGCCTTGTCGCCGCGCGAAAACAGATTCGAGACCGAAGCTTCCATGGCGCCGGTTCCCGAAGCGGCGAACAGCAGGACGTCATGCGAAGTTGCCATTACCTCTTTGAGATCCGCCAGAACCGACTTGTAGACATTGCGGAAATCTTCGGTGCGATGGTGGATATCCGACGCCATCATGGCCCGCAAAGCCGGCGGATAGAGAGGGGTTGGGCCCGGAGTGAGTAATCTTTGTTTCTTTATATGCATCTTAGAGGCTGAGTTTTTAGGATAGCAGACCGCGCGGCGGCCTTGAAGGAGTTCGCGGCGGGACTCCTACCGCGCCCTGGCGTAACGAACGCCGACACGGTTACGCAGAATCTCCCACCAGATCATCCCGCCCAAGGCTCCGTATTCCAGGACGAGCGCCCAAGGCCATTCCACTCCGCGCACCATGACCAGAAAAGCCGCGCAGACGGCCACTGAGAAAAAGATCGCCGCCCGATTCCAGGCGACAATTGCGAGCGGCAGCAGCCAAGTCACGTACCAGGGCATGACTACGGGGCTCAAGATCAAAACGGCGCCCAACGACATCACCGCCACTTGCGCGAAGGTGTTTGGATCGGCGTCATCGTACCGGTACAACGCGGCAAGAGCTATAGCGATCAGCACCGCGCACGCGATTCGGGCGAATAGCTGGGGTTGCGAGGCGAAGATTCCGATCATCCACGCGAGAAGGCGGAACGGTCCCGCGTTGAACTGCCATTGCGCGGAAAACGTCAGCAGGCCGTCGAAGAGATGTTTTCCGGCGCCGGCGTAGGGAACGCAGCAGGCCAGTGCGATCACGCAGGCGAGAACGGTTCGCCATGCGCCCACACGACGGGCGAGGAAGGGAAGCAGCACGACGGGGAACACTTTGGCGGCGATCGCGAGGCCAAGGCTCACCGATGCCGCGGCCGGTTTTTTCCGAGCCAGAAAGTAGCACGTGGCCGCGAGCGCCGCGACTACAATCGCATCGATGTGTCCGCTTCCGGCAAACACTTTGATGACCAGCGGATTCCATCCGTAGAAAATGCTGTGTGCGAGCGGCTGCCGGCGCGCTGACAGCGTGAGGATGATGAACGCGTAGGCCAGCAGGTCGAAGCCGGCCACGATTCCTTTCATCGCCAGCACGCTGCCTGGAGCCAGCCGGTGCGCAGTGCGAAAGACCATCTGTGCCAAGGGCGGATAGATCGTGGGGATTCGCGGGTAATTGATGTTCTCGCGGATGGTTCCCCAATCGGGATGGGCACTCGCTGAGACCAAGCCTTCCATTGAGGGATCGGCGGGCGCGGATGTGTACACGTTCCCACCGACGGCTGAGACGTGTCCATCCCACAGATATCGCCAGATGTCGTCGTCGAAGAGTTGGAAGCGTTCGTAGGCCACCGATTCACCGCGCCAGTCGGACGCCATGGCGGCAAGCTTCTGGTCGAGTGGCAGATCCGGCGGTAGGCCGGCAGGCAGCAGGGTAATGCGGAAGAGAATCGCGCCGCCCACAACCAGGGTCCACACCGGAAGCCCGGCGGGGTTATTTCGCAGAACGAAGTATGCAGCGAAATTCAATGCGAACGCGGCGCCGAGAATGGCGAGGAAAATGGCTACCGGCCGCGCGCCGTTCACAGCGTCGAGCCACAGCAGCAAGAGATACAAGGCTTCCGACGCTGCCAGCAAAATCGCCAGCAGGAATGCGGTCAATGGGCCTCCATGCAGGAGGGCAAACGTGGTGAGTGCATGATCGTCATGGAGTATATCGCCCGCGAAACGCCGCTGCCGCCTCCACACGACGTGGCGCAGCCTCTCAGGCTGCCTGGTCGAGACTCGTCTCGACCCTTGTGTTCGCGGCCGTGCGCCGGCACGACTGCCAGCGCGGCAGGCTAAAGCCTGCGCCACCATGCCTCCGTTCAACGAACCTGCAGCTCGGGACGCTCGGCAGACGGTATGGTAGTGAGAGCCTGATGCGTTGTTGCATGCAGCCATCCGAGAGAAGCTTCGCGAGCCGTCGAGGACGTCTCTGGGCTGTTGCGCTCTCCTTCATGATCTGTGTGTTGTCGCCCGGCGCGGACGGCGTCTTGCAGAGCTTCCCCAAGGATCACAGCACATGGGACGCGATGCTGAAAAGATATGTCAATGCTCAATCGCTGGTGGATTACCGGCAGTGGAAGGACACCGGAAATCGGGAATTGGAGACTTACCTGAAGCAGCTCGCCCAGCCGTGGCCCGGCGGCATGACTCCGGATGAAGAGAAATCGGCGCTGATCAATGCGTACAATGCCCTGGCCGTCCACTGGGTTTTAGAGAACTATCCCATCAAGAGCATTTGGCGGACGGACCATCCGTTCTTGGCGGTGCGCCACACAGTCAATGGCCAGGTGGTGTCGTTAAATCAGGTCGAAAGCCGATTACGCGCTCTCGGCGATCCACGCATTCATGCCGCGCTGGTTTGCGCGTCGCGGAGCTGCCCACCGTTGCGGCGCGAAGCGTATGTAGCGAATCGGATCAATCGGCAACTGGACGACAACACGCAAGCCTGGCTCGCAAATGCAAGCTTGAACGAGTTTCTGCCGGATTCGCGGCGGGCGAAAGTCAGTCCGATTTTCACGTGGTATGCCGCCGACTTTCAGCGCGCGGGAGGCTCGGTGGAGAATTTCCTGGCCCGTTATGCGCCCGCATCCAAGTCAGATTTTCTGCGGCGCGAGTTCAAAATCGAATACCAATCGTATGATTGGGGCCTGAACGATAGCTCGAATCTGGGCGCCGGCTATTCCCAGATTCAGTTCCTATGGGATTACTTCCGGAACAGGTTCTGAGCGCGCTTTAGGCTGATGCGCCGCTTGGCTGCGACCTGCCGTCAGACCCGCCTAAAACCGATACGTCGGCGGTTTGATGCCTTTCACGCGCAGGTAGACTTCGGCCTGTCCCCGGTGATGCGCGGTATGAGTGAAATAGGCCCACAGCCATTCGAAGCCGGTCAGATTACGGTTCGGCGGGCCCACCACGGTATGCATACGGTCCGGGGTCATGGCCGCTACGGCCTTGTCGCAGAATTCGAATGAGTCGCGCAGAAACTGCACGGCCGTGTCTTTATCGACCTCCACTTTTTGCGTGTCTTTAGCCCATTCCGCGATTTTGGGCGGGAGCGCCGGCTTGGTCAAACCGCTCGCATTGGCGCAAGCGTTGAGATTGACGCCGGCAATGTGCGCCATCAACTGGCCGAAGCTCATCTCCTCCGGGTTCGGACGGAAATTGTAGCTCTCGGCAGGCATGGTTGTGGCTACGTCGACGGTGAATTCGCCGGACGTCTTCCAATGTTTCGCCAGCGCGTCTTGGACAGTGTTTTGGGCCAGGGCGGGGATCGCCAGCGCAAGAATGGTCAGCAGGTTTGTCTTCATGATTTGCCTCGGGACTATGTACGATAGCACGACAGCCCTGAGGCGGTCATGAATCCGGCCAAAAACGCGGCCAGTTGCCGCGAGTGTGTTACGCAGGCCGCCGCCGCGCGGATTCGGTTCGCGCCCGAAGGAAGGCCGAGGGCGGCAGGGTTTCTTAGAAGAAAACCGGGATCCTGTTCGGCAATCGCATCTACGTGCTTTACTTCTTCAACTTCGCGTACACGGCTTTGATGGACACCTGGTTGCGCGCGACATCCTCGCCGTTCGGATGGATGCCGGTTAGATTGAGCGACTCTGCGATGGCGTCGGCGCTTTGCCCGTGCCGGATGCCTTCCTTTACGCCATCGACCATAGCCGCCAGATATTTCTGCTGAGGCAGGATCGAGGCGTGGTTTCCGATGGGCCCGTGGCCCGGAATGAGAACCGCCACGTCCATTTGATTCAACCGGTCGAGCGCCCTGACCCAGTTTTCGGGATCGGCGTCGGGATCGGCGACGTTGTTTCCCGCGCGTGTCAGGCACAGATCGCCGGTGAAAAGGATGCGCTCCTTCGGCAAGTACGCGATGGAGTCGCCAATGGTATGTCCCGGACCCACTTTCGTCAGTTCCACCCGGTGCCCGCCGTCATCGAAAACCATGCGGTCCGGAAAGCCGACCTGCGGATGCTCGAGCCGCCACTGCTTCAGATCGAACTCCCCTTCGCCCTTGTCGCTGTTCCAGGCGACCGTGTTCTTCCTTTGCGATTCCGCCATGCAATCCTGCGAGCAGACGATCGTCGCGCCGGCATCCACGTACAGGCTGTTTCCGAACGCATGGTCGGCGTGATAGTGCGTGTCGAAGACGAAGCGGATGGGCTTGTCGGTGGTCTTGCGCAGATCCGCCAGGATGGCGCGCGCGCCCCACGGGTAATTGGCGTCGATCACCAGGACGTAATCGCGGAACACCACCCATCCCGCGTTGGCGATGATCTTCTTGTCCGGTTCGGCGAGCCGCACGAACACGCCGGGAGCGATCTCGCGCACCAGGTCCGGCAGGCCGGCCGCATTACGGTAGAACGCGACAAGAAGAAGACAGGAGAAGACCGCCATCGTGAGCGAGCGTTTCATGTGACCTCACATCCTAACACCGGAATCAGCGCCGGTCAGCATGATAGTCGGGGGCAACCAGTGTCCCATTCCTGCCAAATCTCGGCGAAAGCCGTCCGACGGCCGCAACGGAATGGGCTTGACATCTTAGGCTAACCGATTCAGACTTACATAGTCTAACTATGTCAAAAGATCCAATGCGAGACGAGATCCCGCCCGGAACGCTGTACATGCTGATCCTGAAAATCCTTGCGCGTGGGGGCGAAATGCACGGTTTCGAGATCGCCAACTCCATCCAGCAGATTTCAGAGGACGTTCTGCAGGTGGAAGAAGGATCGCTGTATCCGGCGTTGCAGCGCATGCTCATCAAAGGATGGGTTACCGCGGAATGGGGTGTTACAGCAGAGAACCGCCGGGCGCGTTACTACAAGCTCACCAAGGCGGGGCGGAAGCAGTTGGAGGCCGAGCTGTCTCAATTCCAGCGTGTGAATGAAGCTATTCTGCGCGTGATTCAGATGGCATAAGGCGGAGGATCGATGGAATGGCTTGGTGAACTTTGGCGCAGGCTCGGGATGCTCGTTCGGCGTTCGCAATTTGACGCCGACCTTGAAGCGGAAATGCGGCTGCACGTTGAACTCAGGACAAAAGAAAATACTGAGGCCGGGATCGCCCTTGACGAAGCTCGCCATGCGGCACAGCGCCGCTTCGGGAACACGCTGCTCCTGAAAGAAGTCAGTCGCGAGACGTGGGGCTGGCACTGGCTCGAAACCTTGGCGCAGGATCTACAGTACGGCCTGCGGATGATGCGCCGCAGCCCCGGCTTCACTGCCGCGGCCGTGCTCTCGCTGGCTTTGGGCATCGGCGCCAATACGGCGATTTTCACGTTGATCAATGCGCTGCTGCTGAAAATGCTGCCCGTCCATGAACCGCAGCAGCTTGTCTGGATGGGCCGTTCCAGCCTTGAAACAAATGACGCCCATAGTTTTCCGTATCCCTTCTATCGCGAGCTGCGCGACCACAATTCAGTCTTCTCCGGTGTTCTCTGCTATACCGGCATGTCGCCGTCTCTGAACGTCAATGGCAGCTCAGAGCGAGTCTCGGGCGAACTGGTCTCCGGCAACTATTTCGATGTACTCGGAGTGAAGCCATATATCGGCCGCCTGTTCACTCCGGATGACGATAAGACGCCTGGAGCCGAACGCGTTGCCGTGCTGAGTTACGGATTCTGGACAAGGCAGTTTGGCGCGGACCCCGGCATTGTTGGCAAAGTGATCCACCTGAA
>JBGPKX010000280.1:0-7919 GCA_041486185.1 Bryobacteraceae bacterium
ACACTGGTTTCGCCTTGGGCGGCTTCAGCCGCCGGCCAAGGTTCGGATCGCTGCGCAATATGGAGCATCAGCGCGCCCGATCCGATGGCAATATTGATCGCACTGCCCAGAGCGACTGACCCGGACTGTCCCAACAGCCGCATCGTCAGCTCGGCGGCGACAAAGCAGCCTAGCGCAGAACCGAAGGTATTCACGAAGTACAGAAGTCCGACAGATCGCCCTACGTTGCGTGAACGACCTACCACGTGCGCAACCAGGAGCGGCAAGGTCGAACCCATCAGCATCGTCGGAACGAGCAACAGCGCGAAGCTCAGGATAGCCGTACCCAACAAGGACACGCCGGCCGTGTAATGCGCAACCTGATGAAACAGCCTCAATGAGAAGATGCCAAATGCTCCTGTACCCAATTCGGCCATCCCGAAACACGCCAGCAATGATATGCGCGAGGAACGGGAAATCCACCCTCCAACTATACTTCCAAGTCCCAAGCCCAACATGAACCCGGTTACTACTACAGCGACCGATTCGACGTTGACGCCATATATACCGAATAGCGCCCGCTCCCAGACAATCTGATAAATCAGGGCTGGAAACCCCGAGAAAAGGAAAAGACAGTAGATCCAGGGAAAGGGCTCGGCAGCGCGCCGGCTTCTGATCTCTAGATAGGCGTAGCTGATGACAAGCAGTATGATCCAGGCTATTAGCATGCCTCCACCTCCCAGTGAAGCTTCTACCCAGCAAAACCACTCCCATGTTTCTTGCTCTTCAAAAGGCAAGATTCGCCCCCCTCCCGACGTGAGAGAATAAAGCGTAGATAGGGCACCGGGCAATATGGGGTCTAAACGGAGTTCTATGAAGTGCTACGTGCTCAATGAGTTCCGAAGCCGCTGAGTGCAACGCTATATTGCCGAACGATACGATCCTGTTGCTCCGATTTGGCATCATCTTGTCACTGATTTGGCGCTGCTCTGGCCGGCACACCGTTGGTACTTTGCTCCCGACACCCGTCGGGCCGCTCGACACGATGCTGTTGGCTTAGCGTTCCATAAGCCTCAGCATCATGCCGACCACCTGGCCGCGAGCGCTGAGACTCGCGCCCGAGCGCGAGGCGACTTCCGCGATGCTCGATTCGCTGGGGACGCTGGCAATCGAGGCCGCGGGCGCCTCGCTCTATCGGCTGACGCCGCCCCCCTAAAAGTTCTGCTGTCGACCTTCTCGCCGCACGGACCTGCGATGATGGTGATGACGTTCGACCGCGCAGAGCGCTCCACCACCCCGGTGATGCAGTGTGAGAGCGGCGATTCGGATCCGGCAACGGCGCACACCATGTAGATAAGGCATTCTCATTCGACCGGGCCATGCCCTCGCTAACGCGGACTTTAGCGCCATCCATCTTTCCCGAATGAGGCCGAAATTCACGCTTGAAAGCTTCTATTGATGTCTTGTAAAGATTCGACATGTCATATAGGATTATGACCGACCGACCACAGCAGGGGTGGGCAAACTCAATTCGCGCGCGATGCTCAGACAAGCGCATCATTACCGAGCCGATAACAATCTAAGACCGGAATGGACAAGATAAGCGCGCCCCTGGATGGACCGCCCGACTCGTGCGCATCCCATCAAGCAACTCGCCCGGCAGCATCCGACGTCAGTAGTAGCGAATTTTTTTTCGCCGGCTGCGTAGGCCTTGGGCTCCTGCTATTAGCGTCCCGGACACAGATCGCAAAAGGTTCATTTGTCCTACGTCTTCTACCGCTCGCCTTCTACCAGGATTTCTTGGTGCTTGCGATCTTTGCCTGGCTGTTCCATGTGCTCTACTCCATCGCCAAATCCACACTAGCGCGCCGCGGTGTGAATGTTGTGGCTTGGACGCTGATTGCACTATGGGCAATCTACACACCAATAGCTATAGTTATTTACTCATATGTCAGATTTCCGCTGACGTATCAGTTGCTAACCACCTCCGAGAGTGTTCACGCTTCGATTGCGCACGCACTTACTTTGGGGCATCTGATAGACATACCGATGATGCCACTGGCAGTATTTGTGATAGCTGTGTCGTTCAAACGGCTGTCGGCTAAGGTTTTGCGGCATATGTATCGCGGGTTTTATTCAAGGGCCGGCATTGCACTAACAATCGTTTACGTGGCCGGCGGGCACGCATTGGCGGTTCGCTACATTCACTATCAGGCGGTGGCGGTCAATCCCGAATGGGCTTTCGTGTCCTCGCTGTTTGGGCGGCACCGGCCGATTGTATCCGACGCTTTTCCTGCTGCGTACGCGGATGATTTTCTTCCTGCGGGGCGCCAAGTTCAGTTGCCGGTGATTGCTAAGACAGCCGTATCTGCTGCGTCTTTACACCGCCCGCTAAACGTCATCATGGTTGTCATGGAATCAGTGGGCGCCCGCCGGCTTCATCTCTATGGTGCGGCTTACGATGATAGCCCCGAGTTGAGCCAACTCGCACATCATGGCGTCCTTTTCAACCGGATTTACGCGCCCGAAGCTTATACTTCGAGCGCGATGGTCGGCCTATTCTGTTCGATCTACAATCAACATAGCTGGTGGACTATCCCCAACGAGATGCCTACGATAAATGTGGAAGGGATAGCGGCGGTGCTCCATACACATGGCTATCGGACGGGGTTCATTCATGATGGTCAGCTTGTCTTCGATAACCAGGGATTGTTTGTTCGCAGCCATGGCTTTAGTCAGGTCATCGGTCGGGAGCGCGACTACACGGCTCCGCATGACCAAGATCTGGCGCCGGCAGCCATAAACTGGATCGGGGCGGATTCTTCACGACCGTTTTTTCTAACGCTGTGGACCCAGGATGCGCATCATCCGTATCTCTCGGCGCTACAGCGCAGCATCGTCGCTGATCCCGACTTGAATCGGTATCTCAACGCGGTGCATTCGACCGATGCACTCATCGGCAAATTGGCGCGCGCGCTGGAGGAAATGAAGCTTGCCAACGACACTCTGCTGGTGATCACTGGCGATCACGGCGAGGCGTTCGGCGAACACGGGCAGCTGGTCCACGGCTTCACCGTTTACGACGAAGAAATGAGAGTGCCATTGCTGATAGTAAACCCTCAGCTCTTTCCGCGCGAGGTAGTCGTCAACTCGCTCGGAAGCCAGATCGACATCGCGCCGACCTTGCTTAGTCTGCTCAGGTATCCCGAGCCGCCGCAATGGCAAGGCCGAAGCCTGTTCGCCGTTCCCCCGCGTCCCCGCGCTTACCTATTCGCTTCGGAAGGCAATTTCGTTCTCGGCTTGGTCGAAGGCGACTTTAAATACATATATAACTTCAATCGTAACCGTGCCGAGCTGTACGATTTGGCAACTGACCCCTACGAGCGCGATGACCTGAGCTCCGATCCGCAATATGCGGCTATGATTAAAAGCGACCATTTACGCCTCGAAGCCTGGGTATCATTCCAGAACCGCTTCATCGCCCAGTTTGCGCCCCCTTCTTGGTCCGTGCGGCCCTGAGTACCGAGATAAAGGATCGGGTTGGACGGAGTTGTATCCGGCGGTACCGGGGGCACACATCTGGGAGATGAAGCATGTCCCGGTCGGCGGCGGAGATGGCTGGGAGGAATGAGCGAGCTGCAGGGAACCACCTAGGCCCGCGGAGAATGATTGGGCATATCGATGTACCAGAAGAGAGGGCGTCTGCGCAGCTCTTCGACCGCCAGGCAGCAAGCGCGTTCCTCTCGTACCTGGTGTTCTCGCTGCTGATTTTCGGTCGCGGCCTTATCCCCGATCCGGCGACGGCCTATCTCGGCCGCGGACCCGACGCACTGGCGAACATCTGGTTTTTCGGCTGGTGGGCCCACGCCATTGCACACCATCTTAACCCTTTCGAGACCACGGCAGTTTGGGCGCCGTCGGGTGTCAACCTTGCCTGGACCACGACCTTTCCGCTGGCAAGTTGTATCTTCTACCCGGTTACGCGGCTCTGGGGGGCAATCGTCGCCTGCAACGTCGCGCATTTGATCGGCTTGCCGCTGGCCGGATGGTCCGCGTTCGTGCTCTGCCGCCACATCGTGCGCCGTTTCTGGCCGGCGTGGCTCGGCGGATGCCTGTTCGCCTTCTCGCCCTACATGCTGACCTCGATGATCGGTGGCGGACTTTTCATGCTGGTGTTCCCTATTCCACTCGCGGTTTGGGCGACGTTGCGCCGCCTCGCGGGTGAGATAGGAGCGCGAGGCTTCGTAGCGCTTCTGGCACTCCTGCTCGTCGCGCAATTTCTGCTGTCGGTCGAGTTTTTCGCCAGCGCCACGCTTTTCGGAGCAATCGCAATCGCGCTTGGCGCGCGCTCGGCCTCCGGTGAAGAGTACGCGCGGCTGGTCTCGATGGCGTGGTCGATAGGCGCGGCCTACGCGATCGCTGCGGTTATCTTGTCGCCCTACCTGTACTACATGCTGGCGCTCGGAGTGCCGGAGGGAACGATCTTCTCGCCCAAGAACAACGCGGCGGACTTTCTGAATTTCCTTGTTCCGACCGGCGTCAACGAACTCGGCCGAGTGCCGCTATTCGGCGCAATTGCGTCCTACTTCCGCGCGGATCTGTCTGAAAGCCGTGCTTACCTGGGACTGCCATTGCTGGCGATCGTTGCGATGTTCGCACGCGAGCGCTGGCACGACCGCGACGGCAGATATGTGATCTGCATGCTCCTCTGCGCCTGCATCCTCGCGATGGGGCCATTCCTCGAAATCGCCGGCCGCACCATCATGCCGCTTCCGGGCGCGGCGCTCGCGGCCATGCCGCTGATCGACAAGGCGCTGCCCGGGCGCTTCATGGTGTACGCCTATCTAGCGGCGGCTGTTCTGGTAGCCATGTGGCTGGGGCAAGAAGATAGCCGTCGAACGCTGCGCTGGGCGCTTGGCCTGGCGATCATCCCATTCATGCTTCCCAACCTCTCCGTGTCGCTATGGACCACACCAGCTGAAATACCCGCCTTCTTCAGCAGCGGTCTGTATCACCGATACATCGCGCCCGGCCAGACAGTGATGGTGCTACCCTACGGATTTCTGGGCGAAGGGGATCAATGGCAGGTGGCCGCGGATATGTACTTTCGGATGGCCGGCGGATATGTCGGCTACGCGCTGCCGATCCCCGAGGAGCATAGTGGCTGGCCGATCATGGCGGGGCTTTACAATGTTGCCGGCGTGCCTGACGCCGGCGATCAGTTGAAAGCCTACCTCGCCAATCACGACGTAAGGGCCGTCATTGTCGGACCGCGCACCAACTACCTAGTTGCACGCATGGGTAGCCGACGCATCATCGATACCTGGCTCTTGTGGCCCACGATTGACCGGGAGCGTATCGCGACGGACAAGTTGCTCGCGTCACTGAATACTCAACCGCTCGATATCGGTGGCGTCAGGCTATACCCGATCGCGACGCAGACACTCGCGCCGTACCGCAACCTGACCGCGCTGGAGATGCAGCGCCGCATGGCCCGCGCGCGGTTCGAAGCATTGCTGCTCGGCGCCGAGCGCTACCTGGCGCAAGGCGGCGACCCTGTGTCGCTCAGCCCCGAACGCGCGCAACAACTTGGCCTGCTGCCGCAAGACTGGTTCGGCGGGGCGGCGTTCACGGAGACCAACGCCAACCCACATTATTTTCATTTCAAGGTCGTCCTAGGCCCGTCGCAGGGCAGCCTTATAGCGGTGGGCATAGAGGGCCGGTACGATACGCTCGAGCCGACGATCCGGAGTTACCGCGCGAATGCCCGTCAAATCTATTTTCCCTATCCTGTTCCGCTTTCGCCCGCTTCGCCACCGCGCGAGACAGCGATGATGGTGATGACGTTCGATCGAACAGGATTGCACCGCGCCGCCGCGCTGGCGATGCCGCACCAGGCCGCTGGTTTGCCCCCGGCTGCGCCGGCATCCGGGACCGGCAGGTGAAACAGGGGCGCCCGAATGACGGAGGAGGCTGGGTCGATATGCCGGCAGGAGCATCGCCATCCAGCGCGCGAGGATGATTCGGCGTTTCGACTCACCTGACATGCGACCCGCCGCGCCGCTCTTCGACGGCCGGGCCGCTGGCGCGTTTCTGTCTTATCTGGCGCTGTCTCTGCTGATCTTCGGACGCGGCGTAATCGCCCATCCTACAACCGTCTACCTCGGCCGCGGTCCCGATCCTCAGCTTTACATCTGGTTTCAGGCCTGGTGGGCCCACGCACTTTCGCATCACCTCAATCCATTTGTGACCACCGCGGTGTGGGCGCCCTCGGGCGTTAACCTCGCATGGACCACCGACTTTCCGCTGGCTACCTGCCTGCTCTATCCGGTTACGCGAATGTGGGGGCCAATCGCCGCCTGCAATGTTCTGCATCTGGTCGCTCCACCCCTCGCCGGATGGTCAGCGTTCGTGCTCTGCCGCTACATCGTGCAGCGTTTCTGGCCGGCGTGGCTGGGCGGATGCTTCTTCGCGTTCTCGCCCTATATGCTGACCGGGATGGTGGACAGCGTATACCTCATGCTGGTTTTTCCGCTGCCGATTGCGGTTTGCGCAGTGCTGCGCCATATCGCAGGAGAACTCGAGGTGCGCCGCCTCGTGACGATTCTGGTTGCGCTGCTCGTCGTGCAATTCCTGATGTCACCCGAGATCTATGCCAGCACGGCGCTTTTTGGCACGATCGCCCTCGCACTCGCTTTCCGGATGGCGCCCGCGGAGGAACAGGCGCGGCTGTTTCGGGCAGGAGCGTGGGGCATCATGGCTTACGCGCTCAGCGCGATACTTCTGCTCCCCTACCTCTATTACATGTTCGCGTTCGGGGCGCCGCACGGGGTGTTCTTTTCTCCGTGGCGCACTTCGATCGATATGGCGAACTTCTTTGTCCCGACTCTCGCCAACCAGCTCGGAAATCTGCCGGCCTTCGGAGCGATCACTTCTCGTTTCCGTAACGCGCTCTATGAGAGCGGCGGCTACGTCGCTCCGCCGCTGCTCGCTATCATCCTCCTATTTGCGCGCGACCGATGGCATGATCGTGCCAGCAGATTCGTGGTCTATATGTTCGCTTGCGCCTGCCTCTTAGCGATGGGGCCGCTGCTCGAGATCGTGGGCTACCGCCTCCTGCCGCTTCCCGGCGCGGCGCTGACGATGATGCCCCTGTTCGACAAATCAATGCCCGCCCGGTTCATGTTGTACGCCTATCTAGCGCTGACCCTGATGGTCGCGATGTGGCTCGCGTCGGATCGCAAGGGCGCCGACAACGGACAAAAGACGCTGCGCTGGGCACTCGGCCTGGCGATCCTACCGTTCATGCTGCCCAACCTGTCCACTTCGTTTTGGACCACGACGGCGGAGGTCCCTCTCTTCTTCAGCAGTGGTCTCTACCGGCAATATCTCACGCCGGGCGAAACCGTGATGGTGCTGCCCTACGGACTGTTCGGGGAGGGAATGCTATGGCAGGCGGCAACTGACATGTATTTTCGGACGGCGGGCGGATGGGGTTTCGAACCGCCGGTGCCCGAGGAGCATAGTGGCTGGCCAATCATGTCGGGACTTTACAACCTTGCCGGTGTGCCTGACGCCGGGGATCAATTCAAAGCATACCTGGCCAACCACGACGTAGGCGCGGTAATCGTCGGGCCACGCACTCAATATCTCGTACTGCGCCTGGGCAATCTGCGCACTGCCGCGACCTGGCTGCGATGGCCGACGATTGACCGGGAACGTGTCGCGACGAACAAACTGCTTGCCTCGCTGGATACGCCACCGCTTGAGATCGGCGGCATCACCTTGTACCGGCTCGCGCCGAAGACGCTCGCACCATATCGCCAATTGACCGCGCTGCGGATGCGGCAGCGCGCCGCCCGCGCGCGCTTCGACGCCTTGCTGCGCGGGGCGGAGCGCTATCTCTCGCAAGGTCATAGTCCAGCCGATCTCACTCCCCA
>JBGPKX010000281.1:0-7906 GCA_041486185.1 Bryobacteraceae bacterium
ATGGACAGCGCTTCTTCCTGGTCGTGGGTGACGAAGAGAAACGTAATGCCGACGCGCCGCTGCAGCTCTTTGAGCTCGATGCGCATCTGTTTGCGCAGTTTGGGATCGAGCGCGGCCAGGGGTTCGTCGAGAAGCAGCACTTCGGGCTCGAGCACGAGCGAGCGGGCCAGCGCCACACGCTGGCGTTCGCCGCCCGAGAGCTGCGACGGGTAGCGCGATTCCTTGCCTGCCAGTTGGACCAGCTCCAGCGCCGAGCGCACCCGTGCCGCGCGGTCTTGCACTCCGCGCTCGCGCAGCCCGAACTCCACATTGGCCTGGGCCGTGAGATGGGGGAAGAGCGCGTAGTTCTGGAAAACCGTGCTCACGTTGCGCTCGTAAGGCCGGCGGCCATTAACCAGGGCGCCGTTGAGCCAGACTTCGCCGCCAGTAGGCTCCTCGAATCCGGCGATCATGCGCAGAGTGGTGGTTTTTCCGCAACCGGAGGGTCCCAGCAGCGAAAAAAAGCCCCCTTTCGGGATGCTGAGCGAGATCCCGTTGACCGCCGCGTGTCCCGGATAGCGTTTCGCCAGGTTGCGGAGTTCGAGGCTTATTGCCACTGGAAGAAATATAGCAAGAAGAGAAAATATAGCAAGAAAAAATCTGGCGGCAAAAACGAAGTGCTTGCGTTTCTCTTTTTCTTCGCCCACAATGATCTCAATGGCACTCACCAAGCGGCAGAAGCAGGTGGTGGATTTCATCGCGAAGTTTGTCGACGACAACGGCTACAGCCCCAGCTATGAAGAGATCGCGCACGGGCTCGATCTGGCGTCGCTGGCCACCGTCCACAAACACATTTCGGCGCTCGAAGCCAAGAACTATCTCAAGCGCGGATTCAATCGCAGCCGCTCTCTCGAGATGGGTCCGAAGTATGTGCAGGAGCACCGGCGGCAGCGCGAGCTGGAAGTTCCGCTGCTGGGGAAAATTGCGGCGGGCAGGCCCGTGGAAGCCGTGGAACAGCGGGCCACGCTCAGCTTCGCGGATTTCGTGGGGCACCACGACACGTTCGCGCTCGAAGTGAGCGGCGACTCCATGATCGAAGACCACATCTGCGATGGAGACATGATCCTGCTCGAGCGCACCAGCGAGGCGCGTGACGGCGAGATCGTGGTGGCGCTGGTCTCCGGAATCGAGACGACGCTGAAGCGCATTCACCACGAATCGGGCAATCGCATCCGGCTGCAGCCGGCGAATTCAGCGTTGCAGCCGATTTACGTGCCGGCGTCCGAGGTGCAAGTGCAGGGACGGCTCCTCGCTGTTCTCCGAAAGTACAAATAGAATCAGACGCGCATTCGGGGCGCGAGGGTTATGCGATGGCGCTCGTGGCAAGGCCGGTGCGTAATTCGCGCTCGGCTCGCAGCCAGTCCTCTTCGGGCGAACCGCCGGTGAAGCCACGCGTTTCCCAGTAGGAATAAGCCAGGAGGGCGACGGCTTCGCGATCAATGACCAGCTCGGCCGCATTAGCGGGAGCCGGGGAGGAGGTCTCAGGAGTTGACGATACCGGTCCCTTGGCGCGCGCCACACGCCGCTTGACAGGGCTGGCAGCAGCGGCAGCGCCCGTGGGATCGGAGTAAATTGCGTGATGCTTTCTGGACATAAGATTCCCCCAAAAGGATTTACCCTCATATTTTATCAAAGCCAATCAGACTCTCCCAAAAAACATTTTTATGGAGACAATAAGGCCACGCGTTACGCGATAGCCAAGGGCGGTAAACGTTACGCTTGTGCTACGCCACGGGCGCGAACGGCTGTTCCGCGCCCTTCAATTCCCAGGCAAGGTGGTTGAGGTAGAACAGCAGCACCGGCTCCGCATACGAGCCGCGGAATTTTTCGAAGGTGCGCGCGGCCCAGTCTTCGGTCAAATAGTGGCTGGCGTCGATGTCCTTCTCAAAAAAACCGTTCTGGTTGGGGATTTCCAGGAACCCAAGCACCGCGGCGACCATATCCAGGTGGGAGACCAGCACAGCCTGCGCGAAATCTTTGGCGAATTCTTCGTCGCCTTCGTTGATTCTGACCCACAGCCGCGGCGCCGCTTTCCGCAGGTGCTCGGTGTTCAGCTTGGCCAGATGGGCGCGCGTCTTGAGCGCATCAAAGAGCTGGTAGGTTTTCAGCTTTCCCATGGAAATGCCGCGCACCAGTTGCGTGAATCCTTCCTCTCCGAGCGACTGGTAGACCTCGCAAAGCTGCATGATCGCAGCGTAGCACAGCGGGGCGCGGGCACCGGCGCGGTCAGGAATCAGAAGTCAGAAGTCAGAAGTCAGAATAGAAACGATGTGTTGGTTCAGCCTGAAATGGAGAGAGGGCGCTCCCCGTTAGTGAGTATTCCGCCCTGCGGGCGGGGATTTTCAAGGCATCAGGGTCTACCGTTCCGACGAAGGTTGGGGCAGCGCAAGAAAGGGATCCTCGCGCCGCCGTTCATCGTCTCGATGAGCCCGCCGGACTATCCCTCAGCATGGTTGCGTCCCCGCAGTGCCGCTTCCGTTTCGCCCGGCAAGACTAAGCGGGCAGCACGGGCACTTCTTCGGGACAACACATCCAAGTGGCCCAGAGCGGCAAACGCTGCGGCCGCCCTTCGGCGCTGATCGTGGGAGTTCATGCGGCGCCGGCCTGCGTTAGACCGGGCCTGATATTATAATTCACACGGAAGAAGTTAGTAGGATCGTATTTCTTTTTGATGGCGGCCAAGCGCGGGAGATTGGGACCGAACGCTGTGTTGATGACAGCTTCGGATTCAATGTCGAGCGCGGAAAGGAGATGCGCGTTCGCAGAAAAAGGCCGAAGGATTTCCTCGCCGGACCGAGCCCAGTCGCGGTGGACCGTCGTCTCGGCCCGGTCGGTCCACTGAGCGATGAACACAATATGCCAGGGAAGATCGCGATGTGGGAAGGCGGTCGCATTTTTTGGAATACGGCCAGCGGCCCCGCCGTAGTATTCAAGAACGACAGCGGAAAGAGGGGAGATCATACGGTTGGCGTGCTCGACAATTGCGGTGATCGCAGCATCTGATAATTCCCGCTGCAGCGTGGATTTCCAATAATTCTCATTCCCATCCGGGAAAGAGGGGCCAAACAGAGACTGCATAGCGGGGAAAGGTAAGGGTTGGATGGCGTCAACGACCGGGCTGCCGAAGCTGCGAAGAGGTTTGAGGATGCCTTCACCGTCGGCAATGTCGCCGCAGTAGCAGGGGATCACCCCCACTAGCGGAGCGCCTTCGGGACTATGAAGAAGCGCGGCATAGGCAGTGAGTTCGTCGGGAGCGGACTGCATGTAGTCACGGAAGTGCCGGATAACATCGACGGCGACACTACGAGGGTAGAGGAGAAGGCCGCCCAAAACTGTGTGCACCGGGTGGGCTTGGAACTCGAAAGACGTGACCACGCCGAAAGTTCCCACCCCCGCCGCGGAGAGCCCAGAAGAGATCCGCGTTCTCAGAGGCATTGGCGGTGAGGACTCTGCTGTCGGCGGTTACTATCTGGCAAGATAGCAAATTGTCGATGGACATGCCGTGCTTGCGAATCAGCCAACCGACACCGCCACCAAGGGTGAGACCCGCAATACCGGTCTTCGGGACGATGCCGCAGGGGACTGCAAGACCGAAGACATGGGTTTCGCGGTCGAGATCACCAAGGGTTGCACCGCCCTGTACGCGCACGGTCCGATTTGCAGGATCCACGTAGACGGAACGCATTCGGGACAGATCTATGACGATACCGTCATCGCAAAGTGCGCGGCCGCCCACATTGTGACCGCCACCACGAACTGCCGTCAGCAGATCATTCGCGCGTCCGAAGTTGAGAGCAGCAATGACATCAGCGACGCCTGCGCAGCGAGCAATGAGCCGCGGATGTTTGTCGACGCTTGCATTCCAGATCTGGCGGGCCTCGTTGTAGCCCGCGTCCGCAGGCTCAAGAAGCTGACCGTGGAATGTAGATTTGAGCGATTGAATGTCCATCGTAGGCATAAATGGGGCCCATTCTACCGCATTAGATTGCCGGAATGCAGGCTGGCTCCCGCCGCCTCTGAGACACAGCCCCAGCACCGCCTCAGGATAGCGACCTTCTCTTCCGGCGTGTAATGCTTCCGTTGCTTTTTCATGCGTTCGCTCCGTTATCTTAACGGCAGAACGCTTTCTCCATTTCCAACTGAAGTGGAACAACGCTCCTCTCCTGAGTGAAACGCGCGTCCGATCGCCCTGCCGCGTTACAATGATCGAGTTTGGGTCATGAGCAACGTCATCATACTGGGCGCGCAGTGGGGGGACGAAGGCAAGGGCAAGATCGTCGACCTGTTTTGCGGCCATTTCGATATCGTGGCGCGCTACCAGGGCGGGCATAACGCCGGCCACACGGTGCAGATCGGCGACCGGAAATTCGTCCTGAAGCTGATTCCGTCCGGAATTCTGCATCCGGGCAAGCGGGCCGTGATCGGCAACGGGCTGGTGGTGGATCCCGCGGCGCTGCTGGCCGAGATGCAGTCGCTCGAAGCCATGGGCGTGAACGTCGCCGGGCAGCTTTCCATCAGCAACCGCGCGCACGTGCTGTTTCCGTTTCACCGGACCATGGAACACATGCTGGACGCGATCGGCACCACCTCGCGCGGCATCGGTCCCTGCTATGAAGACAAGGCCGGCCGGCGCGGCATCCGCATGGCGGACCTGCTGGATGGCGAAAACTTCGGCGCGCAGTTCGATGCCCTGGCCGCGGATAAGGAAACCGTGGCGCGCGCGTTCGGCGTGGCGGACGAACTCAACCTGGCGCAGATCCGCGCCGAGTACGAGGTCTTCGCGGAGCGCATCCGGCCCATGGTTTGCGATACGGCGCGCCTGCTGAACGACGCCATCCGCGGCGGCAAAAGCGTGATCTTCGAAGGCGCGCAGGCCACCATGCTCGATCTGGATCACGGCACATATCCATTTGTCACGTCGTCGAGCGCATCAGCGGGAGGAGCTTGCACCGGCACGGGCGTGCCGCCGACGAGCATCGATGCCATCGTGGGCGTAGCCAAAGCCTATACCACGCGCGTGGGTAGCGGCCCGTTCCCCACCGAGGCGCTCGACGCCATGGGCGACCAGATCCGCCAGCGCGGCAACGAATTTGGCTCGGTCACCGGGAGGCCGCGACGCTGCGGGTGGTTCGATATCCCGCTGGCGCGCTATTCCGCCATGCTCAACGGCATCGATTCCCTGGTGGTCACCAAACTCGACGTGCTGGACGAGCTGGAGAAAATTCCGGTTTGCACTGCCTACCGCGCAGGGTGCCACGAGGTGACCGATATGCCCGCCACCACGCGCGGTCTCGAAGCCATCGAGCCGGTTTACGAATGCCTGCCAGGCTGGCGTACGGCGACCGTGGGCGTATCGCGTTACGAGGACTTGCCGGCGAAGGCGCGCGACTATCTGGCTTATCTCGAGAACCGCACAGGCGTAGAAATCGCCTGCATTTCCACCGGCCCGGAGCGAAATCAGACCATCGTTCGTCCCGGATCGCATTTCGCCAAGCTTTTTTCGTACGTCTAGGAAGCATCGTGGCGCAGGCTTCAGCCTGCCGCGCCGGCACTTGTGTCGGCGCACGGCTGCGATCACAAAGAGTCGTGCCGAAAATACCGGTTGGGCAACATCCAGTACACGAGCGCGATGGAGATCGGATGCATGAGGCCCGCCATGAAAAACACCGGCGCGTAGGAAAAGTGCTGGACGATATAGCCCGTCCCCAGGTTGGCGAGGATGCCGCCAATAGCGCCGCCCATTCCGGAGAACCCTGAAGCCGTGCCGATTTCGTTACCGCGAAACAAATCCGTGGGCAGCGTCTGCACGTTGGAGACGAAGAAGGCGTGCCCGAACGTGACGAAGCAAGTGGCCGCGATGGCCATCCAGGCGGCGGGCACGAGCGGCGCAAGAATCGAAGCCGGCATCAACAGCGCGCCAAGCAGCATCACGAATTTGCGCGCGCTGGGCAGTTGCCACCCCGCGCGCATCAGCCTGCCCGAGAGCCAGCCGCCCAGCAAATAACCCGCGCCGCCTACGACGAACGGCACCCAGGCGTAGCGGCCCACCATCTTCAAATCGAAGCCGCGCTCTTTTCGCAGGTATTCCGGCAGCCAGAAGATCATGAAGTAAATCACCGGATCGGTGAAGAAGCGCGCCAGGATCAGGGTGTAGCATTCGCGCATGGCGATTACTTTTCGCCAGTTGATGCTGGAGGGCGCGGCGGCCGACACCTCCTCCGGCGGGGGGACCTGATCCTTGATTACGGCGTACTCTTCGGCCCGCAGCAGGCGATTGCGGTGCGGCGGCTGGTAGAGAAACAGCCATGCCGCCAGCCACAGAATGCCCATCGATCCCGTGAACAAGAACGCGAAGCGCCAGCCGAAACGCAGCGTGAGGTAAGCCACCATGGGCGGCGCGATGGCCGATCCGAGCGATGATCCCGCGTTGAAGATGCCGACGCCCAGGGCGCGCTGCCCCGGCGGAAACCATTCGGCTACCGCTTTGGCCGCCGCAGGCCAGTTGCCCGGCTCGCTCAATCCCAGCAGGAATCGCACCCACCCCAGCGACCACTTTCCTACCACCACCGCGTGCAGCATGGCGGCCACGGACCACGTCGCGATGAAGACCGCGAAGCCGCGCCGCGTTCCCAGCCGGTCCACCAGATATCCCGAGCCGGCGTACATGATGGCATAGGCCACGAAGAAAAACGTGATCACGTAGGAGTAGTCCTGCTCGGTCATGTGGAACTCGGCGCGAAGGTCGCGCGACACAATCGAGAGGGCCAGCCGATCGGCGTAGTTGATCATCGTGGACAGAAACAACATGGCCGCGATGACCCAGCGGAGTCTGGGAATTTTCACTTTCGTTGGCCCGGGATAGCGGGAACGCTTTAGTTAACGCCAGTGCGCCAGGGCGTGTCAACTCCGGCCGCCCCACCATGGGTCCGGATCGCCGTTTTCCTCCGCACCGGCACCGTGGCGGCGTAAGACAGCTCAGGTTGGCTGGGGTTCAGGCGCTTTGAGTCATGGAGTGCGCTGATTTGCTCATCCGGTCGCTCAGCTTCCGCAGTTCAGCCAGGAATTGTTCGGCCACGCATAACACCACAAACCGGGCAGGATCGGCCGTGACGGTTTCGTGCCAGAGGAGCTGGCGCCACGCGGCACGATCGATCAGCTCCGGAACAATGGCCGGCTCAGGCACCAGCCGGTAAAACTGTTTGAGCCAGTCCGCGCAATAAAGGCTGGTAGCGATCACGCGGTCTGCGCGATGCATGTGACGCGCCTCCCATCGCGCTTGAAGAGACATGGCGGCCCGCGTCAGCCCGCGCTCAAAGCGCATTTCGTCTGCGATAACGCCTTTGATCGGCCAAGTGCGGGCGACCGGTGCGCCCGGCGCCGCCTGGCTGTAACGCGTCGCTAACGGCAAAGGCTTTTCACCGCCGAGCCGCGGAGACGCCGAGAAATCAAGTTTCCGCAGCTCTCGGTGGTTTCAGCAGCCACGCCCACTGGTTGAAGTCCCAATCACACCGCCACCCATCACTCTGCGGGGCTGGCATCCCTTCCGGATCGCGCTCCGAGCCAGCGACTACCTTTCTTGACTTCCTCGGCGTCTCCGCGCCTCGGCGGTGAAAGTCTATCCACGGATTACAGTTAGAGCCCGGAATGCGACGGAACGCTATAATAGCCAGGTTACTCGAGGCATGTTTCCCAAGACAGCTCTGCTCGAACCGAATGCGCCCCCGACGCTTGCTCCCGTGGCGCGGGCTACGCTTTACTCGCTGACTCTTTTCTGCATCACACACTTCATCATCGACCTCTATTCGGGTGCGCTTGGAGCGTTGCAGCCGCTGCTGCTCGACCAATTCCACATGAGCTTCACGCAGGC
>JBGPKX010000282.1:0-7898 GCA_041486185.1 Bryobacteraceae bacterium
ATCAGGCAGACCAGCGCGCCGTAAAGGATACCCACAATCGAGAGCACCGCGAGAATCTGCACAATCGTCTGATCCACCGACGCCTTGGGCAGCAGCGGCAGCGAGAAACGGATGAATCCGTACGTCCCCATCTTGAGCAGTACGGCCGCCAGGATCACCGAGCCTGCGGTGGGCGCTTCCACGTGCGCATCGGGCAGCCAGGTGTGGAACGGAAACATCGGCACTTTGATGGCAAAGCCAAGGAAGAAAGCCCAGAAAACCCACTGCTGCATGCCCAGCGGCATATCAAGCTTCATCAAGTCAGCGATCTCGAACGTGTAAGCGCCGAATTGCTCGTGATACTTGAAGTACAGCGTCAGGATGCCGAGCAGCATCAGCACCGATCCGGCTAGTGTGTACAGGAAGAATTTGATGGCCGCGTAGAGTTTTCGCGGCCCGCCCCACACGCCGATGATGAAATACATCGGCACCAGCACCAGTTCCCAGAACACATAGAACAGGAAGAAGTCGAGCGAAACGAAAACGCCGATCATTCCCGTCTGCAGCAGCAGGAACATGGCGTAGTATTCTTTGACGCGGTAGTCGATCGCGTTCCAGGACGAGAGGATGGCGATAAATCCGACCAGCGTGGTGAGCATCACCAATAGCAGGCTGATGCCGTCGATGCCGATCAGGTACTTCGCGCCAACGCTGGGAATCCAGTCGGCGCGCTCCACCATCTGAAAACCGGATACGGTCTTATCGAAGCGCGAGACCAGCGGCAGGGAGATCAGGAAGCTCGCAAAGCCCACCAGATTTGCCCACACTTTGATCAGGTTCTTCTGCGAGCCGGGGATCAGCAACAGAACCAGAAAGCCGGCCAGCGGCGCGAAAAGGACGATGCTCAGTAGGTGCTGATCCATAGTTTTATCGCGCTATGTAATATCCGAAAAACGCCAGCGCCCCCACCACGACAAACAATGCGTAAGCCTGCACGCGCCCGGTCTGCACGATGCGCACCGGGTAAGACGACAGCTTGACAAGGAGCGAACTCAGCCTCACGGCGCCATCGATGATCCATGTGTCCCACCAGATGGAGACCGACGAGGAGAAGCGCGTGAGCCAGCCGGCGCCATTCACGCTGCCATCCACCACGTTGCGGTCGAACGCGCCCAGCACGCGCCCGCCGCCTTTGGCGAAACCGTTGACGAACAGGAAATCGTATAGCTCGTCCACGTACCATTTGTTGAGCAGCACCTCATGCAGGGGCTTGAGCTTCGCTTCCAGGGTCTCGGGAATCTCGGGGCGCCGGTGATAGAACCAGCGCGCGATGCCGATCCCGATCAGCGCCACCGCCACCGACACGCTCATCAGAATCCACTCCATGCTGGCATCGTGCGCGCCTTCATGCGCGGCCTCCACGGCTGCCGAAGCGAACGCCGGCTCGAGCCACTGTTCGAATCCGCGGAACCACCCTGACATCCCCCACAGTTTCGGTGTTCCCAGCCAGCCCGCCAGCACGCTGCCGATCGCCAGAACTGTGAGCGGCACGGTCATCGTAGCCGGCGATTCGTGGATGTGCGCCTCGACCTCCGGCTTCACGCGCGACTTGCCGTAGAACGTCATGTTCATCAGCCGCCACATGTAGAAAGCCGTCAAGCCCGCGGTGGCCAGGCCCACGCCGTAGAGCACGTTCGAGCCCTGCGCCGAACTGTAGGACTGCCAGAGAATTTCGTCCTTTGAAAAAAAGCCGGCGAAGCCCGGAATCCCGGCAATGGCGACGGACGCCACCCACATGGTCCAATGCGTCACCGGGATCTTGTTCCTGAGCCCGCCCATGTACCGCATATCCTGCTCGCCGCCGAGCGCATGGATCACTGAGCCCGATCCAAGGAAGAGCAGGGCCTTGAAGAACGCGTGCGTGAACAGGTGGAAGATCGCGACCCAGTACGCGCCCACGCCCAAGGCCAGAAACATGTAACCCAACTGGCTCACCGTCGAATACGCCAGCACGCGCTTGATGTCGTTCTGCACGAGCGCTATCGAGGCCGCGAGGATCGCCGTAAACGCGCCAACCGAGGCCACGATAGTCGATGTCTGCGGCGTCAGTTGGTAAAGCGCGCTCGACCGCGCCACCATGTAGACGCCCGCGGTCACCATGGTCGCCGCGTGGATCAACGCCGAGACTGGCGTCGGGCCTTCCATGGCATCCGGCAGCCACACGTACAGCGGAAACTGCGCGGATTTCCCGGTGGCTCCGATGAACAGCAGCAGGGCCATGGCGCTGAGCACCCCGAAGCCCGCCGTTTCCGCGTGGAACTGGCCGCTGCGCAGGATCTGGTTCACGTCGACGAATTTCACCGTGCCAATCACACTGAACATCAGCAGCATCCCGAGAATGAACCCGGCATCGCCAACGCGATTGACGATAAACGCCTTTTTCCCGGCATCTCCCGCCGATTTTTTGTGGAAGTAGAAGCCGATGAGCAGATAGCTGCACAAGCCCACGCCTTCCCAGCCGACGAACAGCAGCGCGTAGTTGTTCGCCAGCACCAGCATCAGCATGAAGAAGACGAACAGATTCAGGTAGCCGAAGAACCGGTAGAAGCCGTTGTCGTGCGCCATGTACCCGACCGAGTACACGTGAATCAGAAATCCGACGCCGGTGACCACCAGAATCATCACGGAGCTGAGCGGGTCGAGCAGGAATCCCCAGTCGGCCGTGAACGTGGCGAGGCGGCCGTCGGCCATATGGAACGGCAACCCGGCCAGCCAGGTGAACTGGATCACCTGATGCGTGCGCTCGGGCAGGCTCGCGAGTTGCATGACGGCGCCTGCCGAAAAGATGAAGGACAGCAGCACCATGCCGGGGCATAGCAGGCTGATGAGCGCTTTTAAGGCAGAGCCGTTATGATGTTCGTGGCCCGCGCCGTGCTCGTGCGTGTGACCGTGAGTATGGCCGTGTCCTTGAGCGTGATCGTGGCCATGCCCATGATCGTGCTCGTCATGAGTATGTTCGACACCCGGCGCAATGGCCACTTCCGACGGCGGCTGCGGATCGAACTTCTTCCCGAGCAGCAGCATGACCAGCGCGCCGAACAAGGGGAACAGCGGGATGAGCCAGATCTGATCAAGAAAATTCATGCCGTCACCACTTCAGCAAATCCACTTCATCCGCCAGCACCGTTTCTTTGTTGCGGAAGAGCGCGATCAGAATGCCCAGACCCACCGCGGCCTCCGCCACCGCGTCGGTAATCACAAAAATCGCGAAAATCTGCCCGTTCACGTTTTGCACGTAATGCGAAAAGGCAATGAGGTTGATGTTCACGGCATTAAGGATCAGCTCGATGGACATCAAAATAATCACGATGTTGCGGCGCGTCAGCACGCCGATGGTGCCGATCAGCAGCAGCCCGGCGCTCAACGCCAGATAGTGCGAGGTGGTGATGGGTCCCATGCTCAAATCCTCTTCTTTGCCATGATCACCGAGCCGACCACCGCGACCAGCAGCAGCACCGACGCGATTTCGAACGGCAGAAGGTACTGGGAAAACAGCACGGTAGCAATCTGCTCGGTATTGCCTTCGGTCGCGGCAGTCACAGTCGCTGGCGCCTTGGCCAATTGGAACGTGCCGGCGCCCTTTCGGATAAAGTAAGTGATCTCGGCGGCCACCGCCGCCACCGCGAGCAGCGCGATCCCCCACTGCCGGTTGAACTGCCGCTCCTTGGCGGCCTGGTCCAGGTTCACCAGCATGATCACGAACAGGAACAGCACCATGATGCCGCCCACGTAGAGCACGATCTGAACCGCGAACAGGAACTCGGCCTGCTGCAGCAGGTACAAACCCGCCACGCCGATGAGCGAAACGATCAGACTGACGGCGCTGTGTATGGCGCTACGGCGCGTAACAGTGAAAATCGCCCCGCCCAGCACCAGCGTTGCGAAGAAATAGAAGAAGAGCGCGTCCATTATAGGAAACCCGCCGTTCGCGTCAGCATCGGTACTGCGTAGGCTGAGGGCCTTCCTCGAGAACCTGCCGGTCCCAGATCCAGCCTTCTCGCGTATAGCTGGCCAGCTCGAAATCCTGGGTCAGCTCCAATGCGTCCACCGGGCAGGCATCTTCGCACAGGCCGCAGAACATGCAGCGCGAAAGATCGTACGTGAAGGTGGTCAGCTCCTTGCGGCGCGTCTGCTCGTTGCGCTCGCTGCCCACTACGATCAGAGTCTCCGGGCATGCCAGGGCGCACAGGTTGCAGGCAATACACAGGGTCTCGCCGTTTTCCGGATTGATGTTCAGCCGCGGCGCGCCTCGATACCGCTCGGCGACTTTGGGACGCTCGGCCGGGTACTGCTCGGTATAAATATTCTTCGGATTCTGATTGCGAAAGGTTACCCAGAGGCCCTGAAACAGGTCCACCAGGAAGATCGTTCTGAGAAACTTGCCCATAAATTAGCTCTAAGAACTTCCGAGTGCCACATTCAGCCGCGAATGCAGGCGAATGAATTCAGGGTTCTCATTCGCGTTGATTCGCGTTGATTCGCGGCCAATCCTTTTCTTCCTGCGCCAGCCCTGCTCTTACCGGTCTACCTCACCCAGCACAATATCTAATGTTCCGATAATGGCCACCACGTCCGCCACCAGTCCCCCGCGCACCATGCGGTCGAGCGCTTGCAGATTCACAAACGAGGGCGGCCGCACGCGCAGCCGGTAGGGCTGCGTGGAATTATCGCTCACCACAAAATACCCCAGCTCGCCCTTGGGCGCTTCGATGGAAACGTAGGCCTCGCCCGTCGGCGGCTTGATCACTTTTGGCGTCTTGCCGATGGGCCCTTGGGGAATTTTCGCCACCGCCTGCCGGATAATGCGCACCGATTGCCGCATCTCCTCCATGCGCACCACGTACCGGTCGTAGGTGTCGCCGTTCTCTCCGGTCGGTATTTCAAACTCGTACTGTTCGTAGCCTGAATACGGCTGCGCTTTGCGCAGGTCCCACTTCACGCCCGCCGCGCGCAGCACCGGCCCCGTGACGCCGAATTCTTTGCACTCGTCGCCGTTGAGTACGCCCACTCCCTTGAGGCGGGCCATCCAGATGCGATTGTTGGTGAGCAGCTCTTCGTACTCGTCTACCTTCGGCAGAAACATGTCGCAGAAGGCGTTCACCTGCTCTTCGAAGCCGTCGTAGAGCTCATACTGCAGGCCGCCGACGCGGAAGGCGTGTGTGGTGAGCCGCGCGCCGCAATAGTTTTCGAAAATCTTGAGCACTTCCTCGCGCTCGCGGAAACAGTAGAACACCGGCGTGATGGCGCCGATATCCAGCGCATGTGTGCCCAGCCAGAGCAGGTGACTGGCGATGCGGTTCAGTTCCGTGAGAATGACGCGCGTAACCTGCGCGCGCGGGGGCGCTTCGATATTCAGCAGCTTCTCGACCGCCAGACAATAACCCAGGCCGTTCGAGACGGCCGCCACATAATCCATGCGGTCCACGTAAGGGGCGAACTGCTGGTAGGTGCGGTTCTCGCCGATCTTCTCTACGCCACGGTGCAGATACCCGATCACGCACTCCGTGCCCATCACCTTTTCGCCATCCAGCTTGAGGATGACGCGCAACACGCCGTGCGTCGAGGGGTGCTGCGGCCCCATGTTGAGCACGAGTTCGGTGGAATCTAGAAAAGTGGTTTCCGGCATGGAGTGGAGGCTCCTCCCCGAGGATGACGGCGAACGACGGCCCCGAGTTTTTGCGGATCAGCCATTTGCAAGAAGACCATTACCATTAACACGCCCGGAGCGAGAGAGTCAAATGGAAGCGCATCGCCTGGATGCAGATCGCCGATATGCGCCGCGGCCTTTCATCGCAAGAGTGCGTTCGCCACGGCTACCGCTGCACAGTTATTCTTGCGTGGTCCCTTTGGGAAGAGTTTCGCTCTGGCTTCGAGCACTCGCTGAGGCATCGGCAGCTCTGCCCTGCCTGCCAAAGAATGCAGCCTCTCACTGGCCGCTTTCGATGCCGAGATTCTCTCTTACCCAGCGGTCGTCTTGCTTGATGATGGAGTTTTCTTTACGCAGCGGGAAACCCTCCCACTCTTCAGGCAACAGGATGCGCCGCATGTCGGGATGGCCCGCGAACTGGATGCCGAACATATCGAATACTTCGCGCTCCAGCCAGTTGGCGCCGGCGTAGGCGTTTACGGCGGTCTCCGGCTTCGCGCTGTCGGCGATCATCGCCTTCACGCGCACACGCTCATTCCGCGCGAAGCTGTACATAATGTAGACCAGATCGAAGCGCTCGGTGCGGTTGGGGTAATCCACCGCCGTGAGGTCCACCAGATAGTCGAAGTCGGCTTCGAGTTTCAGATGCTCGATCACCGGGATCACGGCATCGGATTTGACCACGATGAAGTTTTGTCCGAGATAACTCGCGCACTCCACAATCCGGTCGCCGAAGCGCTCCTTCAACTGCGCCGGCAGTTCGCCATCCCACGGCGTGGACGCCATGGGCGCGGGAGGTTTCGGAGGCGCATGACCTGCGGCGGCGGGTTTCGGCGCAGCGGCCTTCGGCGTGTCCGCCGCGGGCTTCGCTGGTTCGCCCGTCCCGCCGGATGCGGGCGGCGTGCCCTCCGGTTTTTGCTCGTCAGCCATCCAGGTTTCCTTTGAAGATCCCTACGATTAACACAGGGCCACAGGCGAGTCAAATTTGCGCGGTTGTGCCCGCGCGGCGGCGCTCGAGAATCCGGAACCGCTAAGTTCGTCTCGTGAAACTCCTTCGCGCCAAGCTTGGCCTGCCCCTCGGTTGCAAATCCCCGTTGCTGGTGTAAAATGTTTTATCGACTACGAAAAAACGATGAGACGCTGCCGGGGAGGTGGGGCTGAACCGGTTGAGCGGGGGAGTAGTGAAACAGGCTTTCGCGGTGTCTGTTCATAAGTGAAGTGCGATTTACTAAACCAGGCTTTCCATAACCTATATAACGGAGCCTGCTGCTCCCGCCCCTTGACTCTCTCCCATTCTCCAGTATTGGCTTGTCTACAATTCAGACGAAGGGAGACCAGGCGCACTCCGGTGTGCGCAGCAAGACATGGCTAATCCGACCCTCGAGACCCCCCCAGGCGCGCCAGCGCCGTCGGGCAAATCCAAACCCAACGTGGCAGATGCGCTGAAAAGAATCTTTACCGAAGAAACGGATCCGCAGCGCATCATTACGCGCCGGCGGCGCTTCGTCATGGCGGGTGTCCTCGGTTTTCTGACCGTGAACTTGCTCATGTTCCTGCGTTTCTTCTTCCCGCGGGCTCTCTACGAACCGAAGACCAAGTTCCTGATCGGCTATCCGTCCGATTTCGGGTTCGGCGTGGACACCAAGTTTCAAAATGCTCATCGCATCTGGGTGGTACGCAACACCGAGGGCATCTTCGTCATCTCGGCGATCTGCACACACCTCGGCTGCACCCCCGACTGGAAACCCAGCGAGAATAAATTCAAGTGCCCTTGCCACGGCTCGGGTTACGATCCGGAAGGCGTGAATTTCGAGGGTCCGGCGCCGCGCCCTATGGACCGCGCGCACGTCGAGCTGACGCCCGAAGGGCAGGTTGAAGTTGATTTGAGCCGCCTCTTCCGGTGGCCTAAAGGCGAGCGCTCGGAGTTTGGCGATCCCGGCGCGATTATTCACGTTTGACAGATCGTTGAGGTACATCCATGGCTGAAGGAAACGGAAGCAACGGATCGAGTGGACCGAACGGAGCCGGCGGGTCGGACGAGAACGGCGCCGCGAAGAGTCCTGTTACGGTGCTGGTCGAGGGCGCCAAAGCCGTCGGCGCGCAGGCCGCGGAAGAAATCAAAGCGCTCAAGCAAATCGAGAAGACCGACGTCTGGAAGTCGATGTTGCGCGTCAAGCACGATGAGACGCCTCGCAGCCGCGCGCTCGGCGTA
>JBGPKX010000283.1:0-7836 GCA_041486185.1 Bryobacteraceae bacterium
AAAATCTGAGTTATCCAATCAGATATTAACGAGGGACCGCCTGGAAACTCTCGTAGGTATCCGCATAACTCTGACCAATATGTAAGCAATAACCGACTATGACCGTTATTAAGCAGAAGGCTACCCTATTCGCGTAGATGCTCGAAAGGAGTCGCAGATGCCTTTTCCTCGTCCGTGGTAGTCTTGTAGAACCTTGAACGGGTTCGCGCGATGCTAGCGAGCCAATTAGCCCTCCGCTAAAAATGGGCCACAGCGATTGTCGCGTGCTAGAATTGTGCCACTGAGTTTCGGGATGAGCGCACCCTCTCTGCCGCAGATCGAACGGTCGCTGTGGTTCTGTAGTATTGTTCTCAGCGGCGTTCTCGCCACACGGTTTTTTCAGCTGAAGCTTTCGAGCACGTACCGGTTCTTTCTGTCCTACCTCCTTTTCAATACGCTGCGGTTCCTCGTAGCTTGGCCGTTCAGCATGGAATCCGCCGCGTATCGGTACATCTACGCGATAACCGAGCCTGTCGTCTGGATTTTGTACGTACTGGTGGTCCTGGAGTTGTGCTCTCTCGTATTCAAGGAATATCGAGGAATTCAGGCTTTGGGCCGCTGGAGCGTCTACGGCAGTTTGGCTGTCTCGGTATCCATCTCCACCATCATTCTCGTGCCCACGTGGCTGCGCTCCAACGAGCCGATTTTCTCGCTTCAGCGTTATTTCATGGTCGAGCGCGCAATCGATTTCGCTCTGGTGCTGCTTTTACTTCTGCTCTTGGTGTTTTTGGCGATATTCCCCATCCAATTGAACAAGAACGTGATTGTCCATAGCATATTGTATTCCGTGTTTTTCATGAGCCACTCCATGGGACTCTTCCTGTTGAATTTGACTGGCTACCGGCTCAGTATTGCCGTCAGCGCTTCCTTCATGGGTGTTTCGTTTTTGTGCCTGTTGGCGTGGGTAGCGCTCTTGAGTCGCGAGGGCGAGGCCAAAATGCTGGTCACCGGACAGCAGTTTCCACCTGCCACTGAAGAGCATCTGATCGCACAACTCGCCCACATAAACGAGGCACTGCTTCGGGCAACCAAGAAAGTGGATGCCAGTACCTCACGGCGCGCTTGGATTGCCGAAGACCATTGATCTCGTAGCGCAACGAGGAATTCGCGGAACCCACTCCGGCCCGGCCTTCCTGATACAGTAATTCCGATGAACAAGCTGGACGAGCTTCACCGTCGCCACGCCGCCGCGGAACAGGGTGGCGGCGAGAAGCGCAAAGAGCGGCAGCACCAGGAAGGCAAGCTCTCGGCGCGCGAGCGCATCGAGCTGCTGCTCGACGAGAATTCCTTCGAAGAGCTGGACAAGCTGGTTACGCACCGCTGCCGTGATTTCGGCATGGAGCAGCAGGTCATCCCCGGCGACGGTTTCGTCACCGGTTGGGGCTTCATCGATGGCCGCCTGGTCTACGTTTTCGCGCAGGACTTCACGGTTTTTGGCGGCTCGCTATCCGAAGCCAACGCGCAAAAAATCTGCAAGATCATGGACCTGGCGCTCAAGAATGGCGCGCCCATCATCGGCCTCAACGATTCCGGCGGAGCGCGCATCCAGGAAGGCGTGCTCTCGCTCGGCGGCTACGCGGATATCTTCCTGCGCAACACGCTCGCCAGCGGCGTCGTGCCACAGATTTCCGCCATCATGGGGCCCTGTGCCGGCGGCGCCGTCTATTCGCCCGCCATCACCGATTTCGTCTTCATGGTGGAAGGCACCAGCTATATGTTCGTCACCGGCCCGGACGTGATCAAGACCGTTACTCACGAGGACGTCACCAAAGAACGCCTGGGCGGCTCCATGACGCACAATTCGGTCAGCGGCGTCGGCCACTTCGTCGCGCATAACGATGCCGAGTGCCTGCGCATGATTCGCGAGTTGCTGAGTTACCTGCCGCAGAACAACCGCGACGACCCGCCGCGTGTCGAGTCGCGCGACCCCGTCGACCGCATGGATGCGGAGCTCGACCGTCTGGTCCCCGAAGAATCCAACCTGCCCTACGATATCAAAGAGGTCATCCGCCGCGTCGTGGATGACGGCAACTTCTTCGAGGTCCATGAACACTTCGCGCAAAACCTGGTCATAGGATTCGCTCGCATGGATGGCATGCCCGTGGGGATTGTGGCCAACCAGCCCGCGTATCTGGCCGGATGCCTGGATATCAACTCATCGGTGAAGGGCGCGCGTTTCGTCCGCTTCTGCGACGCCTTCAACATCCCCATCCTGACGTTCGAGGATGTGCCGGGATTTCTGCCGGGCACCGAACAGGAGTTCGGCGGCATCATCCGGCATGGCGCCAAGCTGCTGTTTGCGTATGCTGAAGCCACCGTCCCGAAAATCACTGTGATCACCCGCAAAGCCTACGGCGGGGCCTATTGCGTGATGGGGTCGAAGCATATCCGCACCGACATCAACTTGGCTTGGCCGACGGCAGAGATCGCCGTCATGGGTCCGGAGGGCGCGGTGAATATCGTTTACCGGCGCGAATTGGCGGCCACGGGGGATGGTGAGGGTCTTCGCCGCGAAAAAATCGCTGAGTTTCGGGAGCGCTTCGCCAATCCGTTCATCGCCGCCGAGCGCGGGTTCATTGATGACGTGATCGAGCCGCATGAGACCCGGCCCCGGGTGATTCGCGCCCTCCGCATGCTGGAGAACAAAGTGGATGCCATGCCCAGGAAGAAGCACGGGAATATCCCGCTCTAGCAGACAGTGATCCGAGCACGGCGAGGCGGTGTCATTCCATGCGAAAGTTCATGGATACGCTGGCGGTAACACTGATCTTGCCCAGGGCGATTGTTCCTTCGGCGGCGCCGCGCCCGTTGCCCTGATACGAATTCTGGGCTGCGTTGAAGCCACCCGAATTACGTCTTCCGTACCAGGCTCCCCCGCCGTAAGAATAACTCGACACGCTCGTGGGCTTGCCAACTACCTTTAAGCCGGCGGCGTCGGCAAGGTCGTTGGCTTTCTCGATCGCCGCTTTGGCTGCCAGCGCTCGCGCCTGGTCCCGGTACTTGCGCAAATCGGTCGTCATGAATTCGACGTCGTAAATATGGTTCGCCCCGGCTTCCAGCACGGCACTCAGGAGCGGCTCGAATTTGGACACGTCCTTCAGCGTGATGGCAATGGATTTCTCGACCACATAGTGATCCACAACGGTTTCGACCGAGCCGTTGTACCGGATATCCACGCGGATGAAATCTGTCTGGACATCGGTGGGATCGACCTGAAACCTGCGAATTGCATCCAGTACGCTTCTAACGGCGCTATCGTTCTTCGCCTTGGCCGGGGCGAGATTCCGGTCCCGTGTTTCCACGCCGAGCGAGAGCAGCACCTGGTTCGGAATGACTTTGACTTCTGCGTCACCCGTCACTGACACACCATTGCCTTGATTGAGGTACTGAGCCTGGACGAGGTACGGAAGGGCCAGAAAAACGAACAGTGTCTGAGTCTTCATGCGGTTCCCCTTTCTCGCGAGGTTGTCACTCACATTGTTGAGGTATGCTGTCCCTGATTACAAGATTCCTTTGGTTTACTTGGTTGCTTGCGAAGGGACAAGCCTGCGCGCCGGGGCCGCCCTGGTTGCTCACGGTTCCAGGCATCAGCCGGAGTCCGTCCGAAGGGGCCAGGTAGCTATCGGTCGTTCGCCCATAGGGCATGCACCGAGGTGAAAGCGCCCGCTGCAGTGAAACGCAGGCCGAGGACGGCCAACCCCTGATTCGCCGCATTGAAACGCATCGTTCCCCTTCGGTTCGCTGTAAAGGGCCAGTGATCCTTGAAAATAAACGCAGTGTGGGTCAGTGGCTGCATAGTAAAAGTGTCCGTGCCGATGATGACTCCCTGTTCGTCGTAGCAGGTGGCTGTCACCGTTACTGCCTGGTAAGAACTGGAGTTTGCGAGCGCGACGCCCATGCCTTGGCCCCCGGTGTTGTCGAAGGATAAGAGTTGTTGGTCGTCGATAGCCGATTCGAATGGAACCACCGCTTCCTGGCCATTGGCATAGGAAAATACGGAGAAGCCGCTGATATCGTTCGAAGACGAATAATCGAAGCTGGCCCAACCCTGTGCTGAGGCTGTTGCCGTCCCGGTTGTCCTGATGATTACTTCCCCTGCCGGCGCGAGTGTCCCGGTCAGCATCGAATAATTTCCGACGCTCACGAAGGAAAATTGTTTCGCGTTGCCGTCGTCTCCGTAGAAGTTCAATGTGAACGCTGCGGCTTTAGTGCTGGATAAGTTGATCACCGTGATAGTGGTTCTCCAACCTCCGCCGTCGGCAACATGCGTAATGACGCTGTCCCCGTAAGCGGTGTTCGTATCGATGCTGGGGCGAATTCGTTCCGCTGCGTTTGCTGATATCCCTGCCAGCACCAGTACTGCGACCAAGTTCCGTGTCGTTTTCATTGGAGTTCCCCTCTCTCGCGAGATTGTCACTCACATTGTTGATGTATGCTGTCCTTGATTATAAGATTCCCTTGGTTTACTGGGTTGTTTGCGAAGGAATGCGTGTGCCGGGGCGATGCCTAGCTTTTCACCGGTTCCGGGTACCGGCCCGGGTTGGCCCCTTGGGTGGGCGGGAGTGACACGGGATTGCCGGCGGCCAAATTGACAACATGCCGAGGAAAAAACATGGCAACATATCTCTGTAACCGGGCCGCTGCGCCGTCGGTTCTGCTGTTTCTGGCTAGCAGTGCAGCCATGGCTTCTGACCGCTATCCCGTCGACTGGAGCAAGATCCACGCGGAAACCCTCGAACATTACACCGACATCCTCCGCATGGACACCACCAATCCGCCGGGTAACGAAACCAAGGTCGCCAATTACGTTAAAACGGTACTTGACCACGAGGGCATTCCCGCACAGCTCTTTGCGCTCGACCCGGAGCGGGCCAATCTCGTAGCGCGCATCAAAGGCAACGGCTCGAAAAAACCCATCCTGGTGATGGGCCATAGTGACACCGTGGGCGTGCAGCGGGAGAAATGGACGGTCGATCCCTTTGCCGCCCTCCGCAAGGACGGCTTCATCTACGGCCGCGGCGCGCAGGACGATAAAGACAATCTCGCCGCCGGCCTCATGCTGATGCTGATGCTGAAACGCGCGAACGTAAAGCTGGATCGCGACGTGATTTTTCTGGCCGAGGCGGGCGAAGAAGGGACATCGAAATTCGGCATCGATTTCATGGTGGACCAGCACTGGAACGAAATCGAGGCCGAGTATGCGCTGGCCGAAGGCGGTTATGTGGCGGCGCGCAACGGGAAAGTGCGGTTCGTCGAGATCACCACTACCGAGAAAGTGCCGCGCGGAATTCGCCTGGTGGCGCACGGCACTGCAGGCCACGGTTCGCGTCCCAGGCCGGACAATGCCGTGATCCACCTCGCGGCGGCGGTGGCGAAGTTCGGCTCGTGGCAGCCGCCTGTTCGGCTGAATGACACGACGCGCGCCTACTTCGAACGGCTCGCCACCGTCAGCCCACCGGAGGACGCGTGGCGCTATACGCATGTCGCCGACCGAGCCAAAGCCGCGCAGATCGAGAGATATTTCGCGGAACACGAGCTGGGCCACTACTCCATCCTGCGCACCTCGATCAGCCCGACTATGATCCAAGCCGGTTTTCGCGTGAACGTGATTCCCTCGGAAGCGGAAGGGTTCCTCGACGTGCGCGCGCTGCCGGATGAAGACATGGACCGGCTCCGCGGCGAAATGCGTCGCGTGATCGCCGATCCGACCGTCGAGGTTCTCCCCGCGCCGAGGGCGGAGCGGCCCGCCGCTAAGCCATCACGCATCGATACGGAAATGTTCCACGCGCTCGAGCGCGTCCAGCGGCGCATGTTTCCCGAGGCCATCACTCTGCCGTCTATGCTCACCGGCGCGACGGACATGGCGCAGTTGCGGGCGCGCGGCGTCGAGGCGTATGGATTCGGACCGGTCATCGACGATGCCGACGGGGGGTTTGGTGGCGCCCACGCCGACGACGAGCGGTTAGCCGAGACTTCGCTCGAAAAGCTGGTCGAGTTTCTATGGAACGCCGTGCTGGAGGAAGCGGCCTCGCGTAACTGATCCGCTGTCCTATGCGAGAATCGTCTGACTCCCACTGTCGGCTGCATGGACCTCGATACCAGCATCGGCGGCAATCAGAGCCGCTTCCCCCGGACCCGCCGCTCGGCCATCATCGATTTCAACAGCGACGATCCCGCCCTCCGCGAGTGTGCCTCCGAAGCCCTGATCGCCGCCTACTGGAAGCCGGTTTACAAATACATCCGCGTTCGCTGGAACCGTTCGAATGAGGACGCTAAGGACCTGACCCAGGCCTTCTTCGCCCGCGCGCTGGAAAAAGAGTTCTTCCGCGACTACGACCCCGAAAAAGCACGCTTTCGTACCTACCTGCGAGCATGCCTCGACGCCTTTCTCGCCAACGAGAACCAAGCGGCCGGCCGGGTCAAACGCGGCGGCGACACGCGAATCGTCTCGCTGGATTTCGAGACCGCCGAGGGAGAAATCCGGCAGCACGACGTGGCGTCGGGCGAGCCGTCGCCGGAGGAGTATTTCCACCGCGAGTGGGTCCGCAACCTTTTCAGCCTGGCCGTCGAAGATCTGAAACGCCAGTGCGATCAGAACGGTAAACAGACCCAATACCGCATCTTCGAGCGCTACGATCTTGCTGAGGACGGCGACAAGCCGGCCTACGAGAGGTTGGCCGCTGAATTTGGCATTTCGGCCGCGACCGTGACCAATCACCTGGCGGCCATGCGGCGTGCGCTGCGCGAACGGGTGCTCGCGCGGATTCGCGAAACCACGGCCACCGAGCGAGAGTACCGCGGCGAGGTGCGCGCCGTGCTGGGAATCGACACATAAATGAGCTGGCTGCCCGATTCCGTCGTCGACCACCTGCGGGAAGCGGTCACCCTGCCCGATTTCAGCGCCACCAGGTATGAGTTGATCGGCGAGATCGGGCGTGGGGGCATGGGCACTGTGTATGTGGGCCGTGACAGGCAGCTCGACCGCGGCGTGGCCCTCAAGGTTCTGACGATCATCGATCCGGACGGGCAGGCGTCTGCGCGCATGGCCGAGGAAGCGCGCATTCTAGCGCGCCTCGAGCACCCGGGCATCGTGCCGATTCACGATCTGGGAACGCTTCCGGACGGCCGTATCTTCTACGCCATGAAGATGGTTGAAGGGGCGCGGTTGGACGCGTACGCGCGATCGGTCGCCAGCCTCCAGGAAAGGCTGCGCGTCTTCTCGCGTATCTGCGAAACCGTGGCGTTCGCGCACTCGCAGGGCATCATCCACCGCGACCTGAAACCCGAAAACATCATGGTGGGGCAGTTCGGTGAGGTGCTGATCCTCGACTGGGGTGTAGCGAAGATCGACTGGGGTGTAGCCAAGATCGACTGGACTGTAGCAACGATCGAATCGGGTGTAGCAAAGATCGAATCGGCTGCCGCCCGGATCGCCGGTCTGGCGCCGGCGGAGGCCACCCCGCGAAGAGATACAGCCCATGGCACGGCCATCGGGACTCCCGGTTATATGGCGCCCGAGCAGGCTTCCGGCGCGATCGATCAGGTAGACGCGCGCAGCGATATCTATTCATTGGGGTGTACGCTGGCCGCGATAGTTGGGATCGCAAGTCCTCCGAAACGCCTGCAGGCGATCTGGCGGAAAGCTGCGTCCACCGATCGTGCCCAACGCTATGCCACCGCTCTCGAGCTTTCAGCCGACGTCGAGCACTACCTAAGCGGCGAACCGGTAGTTGCTTATCGTGACACCGTACTAGAACGTCTAGGACGGCTTATCAGCCGCAACCAGGCGCTGGTGCT
>JBGPKX010000284.1:0-7802 GCA_041486185.1 Bryobacteraceae bacterium
CCCGCGTTCGAGCGTAGTGTTCGGACAGTCTAATCCCACTGCCGCTGCCCCGCACGCTGAAACTGGTGCGCGTCTGGTTACTTCCGGGGGCAAAGAACGCTTCTGGGAAGCCAAATTCTCTCCTGACGGACAATGGATTGCATTCGAAGTCACGAGCAATGGCCCAGTGACGACGCAAGGCTCGCATTGGTGCGCGCCTCCGGCGGGCCGTCCAGGGGTGTCCGGAATCTGTGGAGAGTGACAGTGGACCCGGCGAGCCTAAGCTGGGCTTCGCTTGAACGCCTCACCGACGGTCCCGGGCCCGACACGGACCTGGCGCTATCTCGCGATGGAAAAAAACTGGCGTTCACCGCGCGCGCGGAACGAGTCCGCCTTTGGTCATGCGTTTGATGCCCGCGCCGGCCGAATCCTTGGAGAAGGGCAACCTTTTGCGGTAGCATAAGTTCCAACCGCATGATAGGGGACCTATGAGAATACGTGCCGTTTTGCTGCTATGCGGAGTTACGGCGCTGGCCGCCGGAGCTTCCAGTGACGATTACTACAAAGCCATCCGCACGAATGATCTTGCGCAACTGAAGAGCCTGATTGCCGGTGGCGACGTTAACCTCAAAGACCGGCGAGGCGCCACGCCGCTGATGTATGCCGCGGCGGCAGGCAATGTCGATGCCGTGAGAGCGCTGCTGGCCGCGGGCGCCGACCCCAAAGCCAAAAACGCATTCGATGCCACGGCGCTGATGTGGGGCGTCACCAATCTTGAAAAGGTGCGGCTGCTGGTGGATGCCGGCGCCGACGTGAATGCGCGCTCGAAGCAGGGGATGACGCCGCTGCTCATCGCGGCATCGAATGCAGGCTCGATCGAGATTGTGCGCCTGCTGCTGGCCAAGGGCGCGGAAGTGAAATCGAAGAGTGACAGTACACCGGCAGCGGCGGATGCGAACGATCCACTGGCGACGCGGCGGCGGAAATCCGGCGGCCAAGGCGGGTACACGCCACTGCTGGCTGCCGCGGCCGCCAACGATCTCGAGATGGCGCGGTTGTTTGTCGAAAAGGGCGTAGATGCGAACGCGGCGACGCGGCGCGGGGATACGCCGCTGCATTTTGCGGCGGGCGCCGGCAACCTGGCCATGGTGAAGCTCCTGCTCGCTAAAGGCGCCAACGTCAACGCGGCCACAATGGACGCGGTCCAGGTCAGGAAGGGGCCGGTCGCGCTCAATCATCTGACCGCATTGATGTATGCCGCGCCGTATGGCACGCCGGAACTGATCCGGACTCTGATCGACGCGGGCGCGCAGGTGAACGCGAAAGACATCCGCGACATGACGCCGCTGATGCTGGCGGTTTCTTCCGAGACACAGAATCCCGAGGTGGTGCGAATGCTGCTGGCCAAAGGCGCTGACGTAAAGGCCAAGAGCGTTCTGGGCGAGACCTCGCTCGACTGGGCGAAGAAATTCAGCAGCCCGGAGGTCATCCGGTTGCTACAGGATGCGGGGGCCGCGACATCGGCAGAGGGACGTCCGCCGCACACGGGGACATCGATGGCCGTAGAAGGGGCCGTAGGCTCGCAGGCAGCGATCGGCAAGAGCGTGGCTCTGTTGCAGCGATCGAGCACGGAATTCTTCAAAGAGAGCGGTTGCGTGGGCTGCCATCATCAGAATTTCACGGCGATGGCGGTAGGCGCCGCTCACAGAGTGGGAGTACCGGTAGACGAGTCCGCGGCCGAGGAGCAATTGAAAGTGATCAAGACGCAGTGGATGGGAGCGCAGGAACCGCTGCTGCAGAGGCTGGATCCGCCGGGCGGATCCGACACCCTTCAATATTCTCTGCTTGGCCTGGCGGCGGTGGATTATCCGGCGGATGCGATTACGGATGCGATGGTGGCGAACTTTGCGGCAGAGCAGACGCTGGATGGCTCCTGGTGCTATGGCGGAATTTCGCGCTCGCCGATCGAAGAGGGCTGCATCGCGCGGGCGGCGATGGGAGTACGCGTCATGCAACTCTACGGTCCTCCCGGGATGAAATCGGAATTCGAAGGCCGCATGGCCCGGGCGCGGGATTATCTGCTCGAAGCCAAGCCGAAGACGGCGGACGATTTCGCCATGCGGTTGCTGGGGTTGAAGTGGTCCGCGGCCGAGAAGGAAACGGTTGGATCGGCGGCCCGGGCGCTTCTGCAGCAGCAGCGCAGTGACGGCGGCTGGGCCGGGAACCGGTATCTGCCGAGCGACGCGTATTCAACGGCGGAGGCAGTATATGCGCTCGGCGAGTCGGGCGCAGTCGCGGCCGGAGATGCAGCGTGCCGGCGCGGGATCGAGTTCCTGCTGAAGACGCAGCAGGCGGATGGATCGTGGTACGTGAAGAGCCGCGCGGTGAAACTCCAGCCGTACTTCCAGAGCGGCTTCCCCTACGATCACGATCAGTGGATCTCGGCATCGGCGACGGCGTGGGCGACGGTCGCGCTGGCGAATGCAATTCCCGGCAGCGAGCAGCGGGCAGCGAAGTAAGCTACGCTATGTGAACTTCCTGGCCGATCCGCGTGATGGCCACGCGGTCCTGATTACGGCCGGCAGCCTCCTGGAAACGCTCGATAGGCTCGTGGAAGGGTTCGCGGCTGAGCTGGAAGGTCTGGTGGTGCACCGGAACGAAAAACTCGGCCCCGGCGTCGTTGCCCATGCGCCAGGCCTGTTCGGGGGTGCAGTGGTAGTAGATCCAGGGGTTGTACGCGCCGATGGGCATCACGGCGAGATCCACCGGCCGGGAACTGCGCAAGCCGCGGAATGCGGTGGTGGCTGCCGTATCGCCGCCGAACAGGATGCGATACTGCCCCGCTTCAATCAGATAGCCGTTGTATCCGCGGTAGGTATCGGTGCGCATGCGCGCGCCCCAGTGATTCACTTCGAACGCCTGTATCCCGGCGGCGCCGATTCGGACGCGCTCGCCCCAGCCTAACTCACGGACACTAGCGTAGCGATCCGTTCGCAGCAGGTCGGACGTCTTCGCCGCGGTGACGACCGACGTTTTCGGATGCTCGAGCGCACGCAGACTCGGCACATCGAAATGGTCCATGTGGGCGTGTGAGAGCAGGATGAGATCGGGCCGCGGGATATGGGTGGAGTCCAGCGCGGGGAGGGTGAGCCGCTTCACCCCGAGAGTGATGGGGCCTAAGTTCAAACCGGCGCGGTCGCTGAAAACCGGGTCCGTCAGAATGATCATGCCGTCCACTTTCAGCAGCACCGTGCTGTGCCCCAACCAGGCCGCGTGGAGGCCGTGATCGGGCCAAAGTCGCGGCGTAGGGTATTCACCAGGAGGCAGAATCGGCCGCGCGAGTTCGCGGCTGTACTGCTGCCAAAAGCCCGGCGCCGCCCGATACGCGAAAGCCCCTAAAGCACTGATTCCTAAGCTACTGCCCATCAAGGCACGTCGAAGCATCCTGAGCTTAAGATGCAAACATGAGCTTCAGGGTTGCAATCAGGCTTTTATTCGGTGCGGCCCTGGCAGCGGCTTACGAGATTTCCGGCGCCCGCTGGCTCTCGCCGCGATAGTAGATAAGATAAGCCAACCCGACGCCCATCGGTATCAAGCCAATGAGAGCGATGCCTGCCGGAAAGTCTCCTTTGGACCTACTCTGGTTCTGGCTTTGGCTCAGGTACTGTTTGATCTCCTCCTCGGTCGCACCTTCGTGACGAAGGTTCTGCGCACGCCACAGGCGGTCTTCGAGCGACATCTGATGAGGCACGATGCTGAACGACAGGCCTAAGAGAAACACGCTCAGGCCGGCGCCGGTGAACAGCCAGATGAGACCCCGTAACAGGTAGACGCGCGGACTCCAGGGCGCGGGCGGCGGCTCCGCGGGTAGTTCGGCGCCCTTCTCAATGGCGGTCATCCGCTCCTTATGACGCATCTCCTGCCGTTTATAGCGGAGCACCAGTGCCCATACGATAATGGCAGCGGCCGACAGCACCATCAGCATGATTACCCACCCGGGATCCATGGTTTTCGTTCCTCCTGGCATTGAGACTCACGGGGCCGGCGGGAATGTTTCACCGCGCGTTGAAACATTTCGCGTGCGGCACGAAGTCTAAAACGCCGATGGTGTACCGGCTTCGCTGAACGGGCATGGAACAGGAGATCCGCGCGTGCCTCGATCAGAAACGGTACCAGGAAGCGTTCGAACGGCTGCTGCCGGAATTTCAGAACAAGGTTTTCCGGCTGGCTTACGCGATGCTGGGCGACGCCGCATCGGCTGAGGATATGGCGCAGGAGGTTTTCATCCGCATCTGGAAGGCTCTGCCGGGATATCGCGGGCAGTCCTCGCTGTCCACCTGGATCTATGCCATCACACGAAACGCTTGCCTGACGGCGCTCCGGAAGGTTGGAATGAGGAAGGAGGTTTCGATAGAGGAGCCGGGCATCGCCCGCGCCGTCGAGGACGCGAACCCGGAAGCAGGATCGGACGCGCATGGCATCGACGTGCTGCGGTTTCTCAAGCAGTTACCGGAAAAACACCGGCAAGTGCTGCGCCTATATTACCTGGAGGAGAAATCGTACGAAGAGGTGGCGCGGCTGCTTGAATGGCCCATGGGCACCGTGAAGGTCTACCTGCACCGGGCGCGCAAGGAACTGGCCGAAGCCGTGGCGCGGAGTAAGATGGAGAAAGGGACGAGCTAGATGGCCTGCCCGGAATTTGAAGACCGGCTGATCGAGTACGCCGAACTGGAGGGCGAAGCGCGCGCGTGCGTGGATACCCACCTGGCCGAGTGCGCCGGCTGCCGCCAGTTCCTGGAAGCGCTGCGCGTGGTGGATCGCGAACTGACCGCGCAGTTCACCGGGCGTGAGGTTTCGGCGGCGTTTCTGCCGGCGGTGCGGCGGCGCGTGCAAGACGAAGGTTTAGCGCGGCGGCCATCGATGATTCCGGAGCTTCTGGATTTCGTGGGTTGGGGAGCGATTGTCGCGCTGATCGGCTTGCTGGCCTGGTGGACCATTCCCTTCATTCCGGTTTCCTACTCCAAGGACGCGGCCATCAGTTTGAATGCGGCCTTGGCTGCCGGCGGCGCCTTCCTGCTGATCGCGCTTTTCATCGGACTCCGTTCTTTCGCCGATTTGAAACATTAGTCTTCCGGTTCCGGTCTAAACCGCAAGGAGACCGAACCATGGGCGATCTCATCCGCGATCTGCACTATGCGCTGCGCACGCTGCGCAGCAACCCAGGTTTTACGGCTGTGGCGGTGATGGCGCTGGCGCTAGGCATTGGCGTCAACACCAGCATCTTCTCGCTGTACAATGCCCTGGCGCTGCGGCCGCTGCCGGTGAAAGATCCAGGTCGCGTGGCGCGCCTCTACCGGACGACGCGCGGCGAATCCGGGGCCAACGTGTTCTCTTATCCCGAATACAAGGACTATCGCGACGACAACCCGGTGCTTTCGGGCCTGGCCGCCTGGACCTGGACCGGGCTGAGCATGGGGACGAGCGATCATGCGGAAGAGGTTCGCAGTATGTTTGTTTCCGGAAACTATTTCGACGTTCTGGGCGCGGAGACGGCAACGGGACGCACGTTCGTGCCGGAAGAAGACAGCACGCCGGGATCGCATCCAGTGGTGGTGCTAAGCGAGAGCTTCTGGGAGCGGCGGTTCGCGAGGAGCCGGGCGACGGTCGGCAGCTCGATTATGCTGAATGGCCATCCGTTCACGGTGGTGGGCGTGGTGGGGCGGCAGTTCACCGGGACCGACGCGGAGGCGCCAGAGGTATGGGTGCCGCTGATGGTGAAACCGACGCTCGCGCCGGAGAGCAAGGGTATTTTCGAAGCGCGCGACCAGCATGGGCTGCAGGTGATCGGCCGGTTGAAGCCGGGCGTGAGCTGGGCGCAGGCCCGCGCCGCGATGGATGTGCGGGCTCGTCAGTTAGCACAAACCTATCCGGAAGAAAAGAAATCCGGCGTGCTGCTGGCCAGTGCGACCTTTCTGCCGCCTAACGTGGAGGAGAGCGCGACGCCGGTGGTGATCCTGGTGATGGGAGCCGTCGGCCTCGTGCTGCTGATCGCTTGCGCGAACGTGGCCAACCTGCTGCTGGCGAGGTCGGCGGCGCGTCAGAAGGAGATCGGCATCCGGTTGTCGCTGGGCGCGACGCGAGGACGGCTGGTGCGGCAGCTTCTGACGGAGAGCCTGGTGATGGCGCTTCTGGGCGGTATGGCGGGCCTGCTGCTGGCTTCGTGGGCGTCGGGCGTGCTGCTGCGCGTGGTGCAGCCACCTTTTACCGGGCAGCTCAATTTCAACGTGAGCCCGGATACCCGCGTGCTCGCTTATGCATTTGCGGTTTCGGTTTTGACGGGCGTGATTTTCGGGCTGGTCCCGGCGCTTCACGCGAGCAAGCCGGGGGTCAGCGAACTGATCAAGTCGGCCGTACTGCCGAGGCGGAGGACGTGGGCTTCGGACTGGTTCGTGGTGGCGCAGGTCGGGCTATGCGTAGTGCTGCTGGTGGCCGCGGGGCTGCTGCTGCGGGGGCTCAGGCGCGCGCAGACGACGGATCCCGGATTCGAAACCAAGCACGTCCTGGCGCTATCGCTCGATCTGCGGCTGCATCACTACCAGGAAGCCGCGGCGGTCACCACCTGATCGGCAGGGTATTTTCGTAGGAGTAGCCGGCGCTCAGGCGCCGGGCGTCGCTGCGCAACGCGGACGCGGCGACACAGAGATGGGGCGAGGGGGCGATATTTCACGCGCGCAGCTCGACACTCCCGTTCCGAGCCGCGACGGTAACGGAGCGGTGATCTTCCTGGCTCATCGCTGGATGCGCGCCGAGCCGCCCTTGGCGAAGGCCCGTACCTGCTCCACCGTTGCCATGGTCGTGTCGCCCGGGAACGTGGTCAGCAGCGCGCCGTGTGCCCAGCCCAGTTTGATGGCTTCCTCCTCCGGCTCGCCGGTGAGCGCGCCGTAAAAAAATCCCGCCGCAAACCCATCCCCGCCGCCGACACGATCGAGAACGTGCAGCTCGCAGGTCGGCGCGACGTACGTCTTGCCATTGATCCAGGCCACCGCGCCCCAGTTGTGCCGGTTCGTGGTATGCACCTCTCTTAGCGTGGTGGCGACGATCTTGATCTGCGGATGCTTCTCGATCACGCGATCGATCATCCCGAAAAAGGCGCTGGGGTCGAGTTTGGATTTGGCTGCCACCTCCGGACCGGGTATCCCCAGCCCTTTTTGCAGGTCCTCCTCATTGCCGACGAGCACGTCAACGTTCTTGACGATGCGCGCGATCACGGACACCGCCCGGTTCTGGCCGCCTGAGATTTTCCACAGCTTCTCACGGAAATTCAAGTCGAAGGAAACCACCGCGCCCGCGGCCTTGGCCGCCTGCATGCCCTCGATGATGAGTTCCGCTGTCGTCTCCGAGAGCGCCGCGAAGATTCCGCCGCTATGGAACCACCGCACGCCGCCCGCGAAGATGGCGTTCCAGTCGAAATCGCCCGGCTTCAGCAGCGCACCCGCCTCGTTCGCACGATTGTAGAAAACCACGGGCGCGCGCACGCCATGACCCTGATCACTGTAAACGGCCGCGATATTCGGGCCGGTGACGCCGTTGTGCTCGAACCGCTTGTAGAACGGCCTGACGCCCATGGCCTTCACGCGCTCGGCCACCAGATCACCGATCGGATAATTGACCATCGCCGTGGCGATGCCGGTCTGCAAGCCAAAGCAGTCGGCCAGGTTCGCGGCGACGTTGAACTCACCACCGCTCACGTGGATCTGGCACTGCATGGCCTTGCGGAAAGGAATGATTCCCGGGTCCAAACGGTGGACCAGCGCGCCCAGCGA
>JBGPKX010000285.1:0-7775 GCA_041486185.1 Bryobacteraceae bacterium
GACAAGCCGCTGACCATGGAAATCAAGGGCCGCAACCTCATCGAAGGCGTCCCCAAAACCATCACTATCGACGACAGCGAAATCAGGGAATCGCTTTCCGAGTGTGTGGCCACTATCTTGAATGCCGTGCGCGTGGCGCTCGAACGCACCCCGCCCGAGCTTTCGGCCGATATCAGCGACCGCGGCATCGTGTTGACGGGTGGCGGCGCATTGCTCAAGAATTTAGATAAGAGGATTCGCGAAGAGACCGGACTGCCGGTATCGATCGCCGACGATCCCCTGGCCTCGGTGGTTCTGGGGACAGGCAGGATGCTGAGCGACTTCAGGCTTCTGCGCAAGATCTCGATCGACTAACGATCCTCGCGCGGGCGCCGCCCGCCTCATTAGCATGGAGACCCTGCTCAACCGCTATCGCAACGTCACGGTTCTGCTGCTGGTGATCTTCGCGCAGCTCGTGCTGCTCGCATACCAGGTCAAGAACGATAGCGACGTGCGCATGATCCGGGTGTGGGCGGTCACCGCGGTGACGCCTCTGGCGCGCGCCATCGAAGGCGTTCGCGGCGGCACCGAAGGCTTCCTGCAAAATTACGTGGTGCTGCGCGATACGCGCGCTGAAAATCAGCGCCTGCACTCCGAACTGGGCAAGCTGAAACTCGAAAATCAATTTCTCAGGACGGAGCTGGCCACCGCCGACCGCGCCAAAGCGCTTACCGCATTCGAGTCGCGCTCGCCCTCGAAGATGATCGCCGCGCGCGTGATCGCCACCGCCGCCGGCGCTTCCGCCAGCGCGGTATTTGTGGATCGCGGATCGACCTCGGGCGTAGAAAAAGGCATGGCGGTGGTGACGCCCGACGGCATCGTGGGCAAAGTGCTGGCGGCATATCCGACAGCCTCGCAGGTCCTGCTTGCCACCGACCCGAGCTTCGCGGCGGGCGTCGTTTCGCAAAAGAACCACGTGCGCGGCATCCTGAAAGGGCTGGGCCATGGGAACTGCCGCGTGGACTACGTGCAGAACGAAGAGAAAGTCGAAAGCGGCGAATGGTTTTACACCTCGGGCGACGACCGCATTTTCCCCAAGGGCATGCCCGCGGGCCTGGTGACGGTGGCACGGTCGGGAAACCCCTTCCAGGAGATTATGGTCGAGCCGAGCGGCCTGGCCAGCGGCCTGGAAGAAGTGCTGATCGTACTGCAAGGCGTTCATCAGCAAATTCCGGAGCTCAAGACCGCCGCTCAGCCGGTGTATCTCGCGCCGCCTCTTCCCTCAACTCCGGGCGACGCTCAGGCGGTCTCGACGGCCGGAACAAACAGTGGGGCAGCCGTAACCACCGACGCCGACAAGATTCGTGAGCACTACAAAGAGGTGGCTGGCGAGCAAGGCCATAAGTTTGGCGAGAATCCGCCTGGGTCGAAGCCCGCGGATTTCAACTTGGAAAAGAAGCCGGGTGAGAAACCGGCGGCCGGGGCCAAACCGAGAACCGATGGGGAGACGGAGAGAGCGGGCGAGGGGGGGACTACACCCGCAAGGCCGCCGACGCCCGCCGGCAAGTCCCCCGCCGTCTCCCCGGCTCCCCGCCCCCCCGTCTCCCCGTCGCAGCCGAAGGCTGCTTCGCCTGATAAGGCGAACCCGCCGCAATGAGGTATTCCGACGACCACATCCTGCTGCATAGCCAGCGTGAGACGCAGATCTCGCGTTTCAAGGCCTGGGTTTTGTTCCTGGTGCCGCTGGCCGCAATCCTGTTTCAGGTGTATTTCCCGCTGTTTTTTCAGTTCCTGGCGTATCTGGAGTTGCCGCTCATCGTTACGGTATATTTCGCGCTGATGCGGCGCAGTCCCATCGGCGGGCTGCTGGTCGGCGCCCTGGTCGGGCTGGCGCAGGACTCTCTGTCGAAGAACCCGCTGGGAATGTTCGGTATTACCAAGACTATCATCGGTTACGTGGCGGCCTCGGTGGGCCTGCGGCTGGATGTGGACCACGCCCTGATCCGGCTGATTCTCGGATTCATCTTCTTTGTTTTCCATCAGTTCATCTTTTGGGTTCTGTCGCGCGGGCTGCTCGGCCAGCAGATCAACTTCGAAACCCAGCGGACCCTGGTGTTGGGCTTGCTGAACGCCATTGTGGCGGTTTCGCTGTTCCACTTTCTGGATAAGTTGAAAGAGAGAACCTGAATAAAGCCGCATAATCTAAGAAAGTAGGCGAACTTCAGCTTTTTCGATACACTATAGGTAGAAGGTAAGGTTCCAGGCCTGCCGTGAAGCTCCTTCCGCGTGAATCGGAAATCCGTACCTCTTCGAAGTCGGTATTGCGGGACGATCCCAAGTTCGCCGCCGCTCGGGTTGCCGTCTTTCAGTACTCTACGGTTTTCATTTTTCTGTTTCTGATTTCAGGCTTCTGGGACCTGCAAGTCCGCAACCCCGAGCTGTACAACGAGCTGGCCGAGCGGAACCGCATTAAGTCGCTGCCTATCATCGCCCCGCGGGGCAAGATTCTGGATCGCGACGGGCGCGTGATCGTGGACAGCCATCTGTCGTGGAGCGTCATCCTCTCCCGCGAGACCGTGAAGCCCGAGCATCTGAGGCCTATTGCCGACGGGCTGAATCTCGATTACGACGATCTGCTGTTGCAGCTCAAACATTACCAGGGGCGGCCGAAATATGAACCCATCATCGTCAAGCAGGAGCTCACACCGGCGGACATCGCCTTCGTCGAATCGCACAAAGACGTGGATTTCTTTCCGGAGCTGGAGCTTATCCACACGCAGCCGCGACTTTATCCCGAAAATGGATTCGCCGCGCACGTCATCGGTTATACCGGAGAGATCAGCGAAAACGAGCTGGACGCCCCCGAATTCGCTAAATACGAGCCTGGTTCAGTGGTGGGAAAATTCGGCATCGAGAAGCAGTACAACGACATTCTGACGGGAGTGGACGGCCAGCGCGAGGTGGTGGTAGACAACCGGGGCCGGGAGCGGCAGATGCTGGGCATCAAAGAAGCCGTCCCTGGCAAGAATATCCAGCTCACCATCGATCTCGATCTGCAAGCCGTGGCTGAGCTGGTGCTCGAAGGCCGCAAGGGCGCCATTGTGGCGCTCGATCCGCGTAACGGCGACGTGCTCGCCATGGCTAACCGCCCGACGTTCGATCCAAACAAGTTCTCCGTGCGGATCAAGACCTCCGACTGGAAAGAGCTGCTGGACAATCCGGACCACCCATTGCTCAACCGCGCGATTCAGGCGCAATTCGCGCCGGGCTCCACCTTCAAGCCGCTGATGGCGCTGGCGGGTCTCGAGACCGGGGCCATTGACGATCAGTTCACGGTGCATTGTCCCGGTGGAGCGACGTTCTATGGGCACTTCTACAAGTGCCATGAAGTGGATGGGGCCGTCTCTCTTCACAAGGGCATCGTGCGCTCCTGCGACGTGTATTTTTACAACGTCGGCAACCGGCTCGGCATCGATCAAATCGCGTACTATGCCACCCAGGCCGGATACGGCCACGCGACCGGCATAGACCTGCCGAACGAAGCCTCCGGCGTCGTGCCTTCGTCGGAGTGGAAGATCCGCAATTTCCGGCAGAAATGGTACGCCGGAGAAACCATCTCCGTTTCCATCGGCCAAGGCGCGCTCACCATCACGCCGATTCAGCTGGCGCGCGCCATCGGCGGCATCGCGATGGGCGGCATCTGGTACAAACCGCACGTGCTGAAGTCGGCTAAGCCAGAACCGCCGCACCAGTTGGCGGTGAACCCAGACAACATTGCCAAGGTCGTCTCTGGCATGTGTGGCGTGGTGAACGAGGGGGGTGGAACCGGCGTTCGTGCCCGCATCCCCGGCATCGAGGTGTGCGGTAAAACCGGCACGGCGCAGCTTGCTTCGAACGCGTTTCTCAAAAAGGGTGGGAAGGCGCCCAAGGACAACGCGTGGTTCGTCGGATTCACCCCACCCGAGCATCCGGAAATTGTAGTGGCCGCACTATATGAAGGAGGCGAGAAAAGCTACTTTACGGCCGCCTTGGTGCGGGATGTGCTCAAGGCATATGTGGACAAGAAGACGCGATTAGGACAGAGCCTGGTGGCGAAGGCCCGCGACGCGGCGACTCAGGCGCGTGGCGACGCGACGACTGCTCCAACGAGTGCGCCCGCGAACGCCAACATCCCGGTTACCCAGGAACAACCGCCTCAACCTGCTCAACCGGCGGCGAGCACGACCACCGGCATCGCCGCGTCGCCCCGTCCCCGCGCCGCCGCGTCGGCCGGTTTGGAGAACGAATGAGCGGATACCTGAACGTCCGCGACATCGATTGGGGCATGGTGGTCATCGTGCTCGTCATCTGCGCGCTAGGCGTAGTGCAGATTTTCAGCGCGGCGATCGGAACGGCCTGGCAAGACGCCTGGTGGAAGCAGATCGTTTGGGTTGGCGTGGGCCTGCTGCTCATGTGGATCGCGACTTCCATCGATTACCACGCCCTCATGCAGCACGTAACCGCGCTCTATTTGCTGTCCATCGGCTTGCTGATTACGGTGCTCCTGATCGGCAAGCAGGCGTTCGGTTCCACCCGTTGGATTCCGCTGGCGCCGGGCGTTCACTTGCAAGTGTCGGAATTCGTCAAGCTGGTGATAATATTGTTAGTAGCTCGCTTCATGACCGAGCTGCACGGCGACGCCCTGGAGTTCCGGGATTTATGGAAAGTGCTGGCTCTGGTTGTTGTGCCGATGTTGCTGGTCATCAAGGAGCCGGATCTGGGAACGGCGCTGACTTATCTGCCGATCCTGGCGGTGGGAGCGTTTCTGGCGGGCTTGAACTGGCGGTACCTGGTGGCGGTCGGGATTATTGTGGTTCTGGTGCTGCCGGTAGGCATCCATTTTCTTCAGCCCTACCAGAAGGCGCGCCTGGTGAGCTTTCTGGATCCCGATCGCGATCCGCGAGGCACCGGATATCAGGTGATTCAGTCCAAGATTGCGGTGGGCGCGGGGGGCATGTGGGGCAAAGGAGTAACCAAGGGATCGCAAACGCAGCTTCGGTTCCTTCCCGTTCCGCATACCGATTTCATTTTCTCGGCGTTTGCCGAAGAGCACGGATTTGTGGGAGTCATAGTGGTTCTGGCGTTGTACTTCATGTTGCTGATGCAGATTGTGAAGAACGCTCAAACGGCGCCGGACCGGGCTGGAATGTATATTTGCATGGGTGTGGCGGCGTTGTTGCTGTTCCACGTCCTGGTCAACGTGGGGATGGTGGTGGGCCGGATGCCCGTCACGGGAATCCCTCTGCCGTTGATGAGCGCTGGGGGTTCCAGCATGTTGTCGATTTTCCTCATGCTGGGCCTGGTGAACAACGTTCGTCTGCGGCGTTTCGTGAATTAACGTTTGCCGGTCTTGCACGCCCCAACCGGGTACGCGGGCCGGCCGGGATTACTTTTTTGAAGAAAGGAAGTTGGGCGGCTGTAGCCGCCTCGAAAATTTTGTTGGGGGCCTAACGGTACTCTCGGATCGGTCAGCGCTCAATGGAAGCGCGTGCGTCCGAATGAGGAGCGGGTTCCCCGCCGGCGGCGGGTGTAGAGATTTGAATCTCCACCACGACGGCAAGCGTGAGCTTCTGAATCATGGCAGTCGGCAGCGGTGATTGTGCTGCTGGCGCGCGCGTCACGAAACCACGCGGGGTGTCCACGTTCCTCCCGGTTCTCGAGCGGACTATCGGGACCCAACGGAGGAATTTCATGTCCAAAGAGTTAGTCGTATCTTCGACGCGCCACGAAACCAGAGTGGCCCTGCTCGAAGACGATCAGGTTGTCGAGATTTATTATCAGCGCGAAAAAGAATACTCGCTGGCCGGCAGCATCCATAAAGGCCGCGTCACGCGCGTGCTGCCCGGGATGCAGTCCGCGTTTGTGGATATTGGCCTCGATCGCGATGCGTTCCTGTACGTTTCCGACTTTTTCGAAGACAACGACGAGTATGACAAAGTCGTAACCGACGCCGAAGAAAAAGTCCTGCGCCTGGAAAAGGGCAGCGCAGCCGCGGCAGTGGCGCCAGTCGCGCCATCACCCGTCTCGCCAGCCGCGACGCCGGCTTCCGAAGAGCCGCCCAAGACGGTCTCGGTGCCGCCCGCAGGCAACGTCCAGCCCGCCGCCGCTGCCGGAGAGCCGCGAACCGACGATCGTGAGAGCCGGGATCGCCGCGGCCACCGCTCGCGCCGGCGCCGGCCGAGAGGCGGGCGCGGCGGGATCCCCGAATCCAAGTACTTTTCGCCGCGGCCCAGGACAGATGCGCCGCCTCCTGTCGAAATAGCAGCGGGTCAAGAGAGCGACGAAGAGTTCCCCGTTTTGCCGGGCGAGTCACTGGCGAAGTACGGCGCCGCGGAGCACATGGAGGAAACGCGGGAATCGAGCGCGGGCGTATCCAATGAGGAGCGTGCCACGGAAACGGCCGAACCGGAGGAAACCAGCGGCGAGACCTACGCCGGGGCCGCGGCCATCCTGGCGGAAGAACTATCCGAGTTCAGCGCGCCTGCCGAAGACGAGCCCGAGCTGGAATTTCGCGAACCCGAAGCGCGCGCTGAGAGCCGTTTTGCCGAAGAGACCCCGGCTTTGGAAGCCGCCAACGCCACGCCGGCGGACGACGACGGGGCGCCCGATATGCAGCCCTCCGCTGACTTCGCATCGGGTGAACCGGAGGCCAACATGGCCAACGCAGCGGAGAACGAGGGAGCGGCCGAAACCGCGGAATCCGCGGTGCCACAGGAAGGCGCCGAACCGGCGCGCATTCCGACCAGCCTGACCGCGACGTTGCGTGAGCAGGGCCCGCGTTATATGCATCGCATGTCCCGCCGGATGCGCCGCAAGATGCGCGCCGGCGGCGCGGCTCCAGCCGAAGTGCAGGTCCCCTCTGACGCCGTTCGCGAGGTACAGGCGCCCGAAGTCCGCAGCGAGGCGAAGCCGGAGCCGTCACGCGCGCCGGCGCGCGCCGAGAAATCCGGACCATTGTCCATCAGCGATCTGCTGCGCGAAGGTCAGGAGATCATCGTACAAATCGCCAAAGAGCCGCTGGGCCAGAAGGGCGCGCGCATCACATCGCACATCGCTCTGCCAGGCCGGTTCCTGGTCTACATGCCCACCGTGGACCACATCGGCGTTTCCCGCAAGATCCCGAGCGACGAAGAACGGTTGCGCCTCAAGCGGATTCTGCAGGCTCACCGCACCGGTATTCCCGGCGGCTACATCGTGCGCACCGCCGGCGAAGGGCACACTGAAGAGGAACTGCGCGCCGACATGATGTTCCTCTACAACATGTGGCTGGATATCCGGCAGAAAGCCGAGAAAAAGTCCGCTCCGTTGCTGATCCATCACGATCTGGATGTGGTCCAGCGCATTCTGCGCGACCAGCTTACTTCCGCCTTCAAGACCATCTGGGTGGATAACGAGGAGGTCTACGAGAGCGTGCTGGGCTTCGTGCAGCGGTTCCAGCCGGCGCTGGTCAACCGCGTCAAACTCTATACGCGCTCCGCGCCGATTTTCGATCAGTTCAACATCACCCAGGAACTGGAGAAGGCGCTGCGGCCCAAGGTCTGGCTGAAGTCCGGCGGCTACATCGTCATCAACCAGACCGAGGCCCTGGTGGCCATCGATATCAATACCGGCAAGTTCGTCGGCAAGTCCAACCGCCTGGAAGATACCATCGTCAAAACCAATACCGATGCGGTGAAGGAGATCGTCCGGCAGATCCGCCTGCGCGATCTGGGCGGCATCATCGTGGTGGACTTCATCGACATGGACGAGCGCAAGAA
>JBGPKX010000286.1:0-7719 GCA_041486185.1 Bryobacteraceae bacterium
CGATTGCGTCACGCCGTGCTCCTTCGACCGCACCATCGGATCTTTTTTGCACGTGAGCGCGCCCTCGTCGATGCAACCGGCCGCGGGCACGCGCCTGCAATTTACGGGATGGTCGGACGGAGGCGCGGGTGATCGCACCATTACGGTGGCCAGCGCCTCGCAGACCTTTACCGCGAATTATCAGACTCTCTACCGGCTGTCGTACTCCGCCGATCCGGCCGGCGCCGTCACCTGGCATGTCTCGCCGCTGACCACCGATGGTTATTATGCCGCGCAAACGGCGGTCGCGATCTCGATGGATATCGCCAGCGGATACCGCTTTGAGCAATGGACAGGCGACGCCAGCGGCGCCACGCCAGCTCTCACCGCCATCATGGATCGGCCGCGCAACATTCGCGCTCAGATCCTTCGCACGGCCTCCGACGGGATCGATGCCATTCGCAATGCAGCCGGAGAAGCGCCGGAAGCAGCGGTAGCGCCGGGCTCGATCATATCCATTTACGGGCCGAAACTTGCGCCTTCCACTGAAACCGGACCTGACAGCCCGCTCGCGCAGACGCTGGCTGGCGTCACGGTCACGATCGGCGATCGCATACTCCCGCTGTTCTATGTCTCGCCCGGACAGATTAACGCGCAACTGCCGTCCGGCCTCGCCGCAGGCGATCAGACGCTCATGGTTCACGCCGCGGGCCAGCCGGACGCTACCGGCATATTCACCGCGCAACGCAACGCGCCTGCTTTGTTCTATTGGCAGTCCGGCTCGAAGGCGTACCTGGTAGCACTGCGCCAGGATGGCTCTTTGGTGACGCCCAAGAGCCCGGCGCGCCGCGGCGAGTTGATTACCGCCCTGGGGACCGGTTTCGGGCCTTATCAAGTTCAGCCGCTCGATGGATTCGCCGCGCCCGATTCCGAAATCTCCAAGCTGGCGGACCACGCTGAACTGCTCTTCAACGGCAAGCTCATCGAACCCGAGTTTGCGGGCGCTGCCCCAGGTCGCGTGGGCGTGGTTGCCATCCGTTTCCGCGTGGCCGACCCGCTGCCGGCAAACGCCACCATCGAGATCCTAGCCCGCGTCAACGGCCACGAGAGCAACACGGTGCTTCTACCGCTCGAATAGTTGAACCAGGAAGTGCGGCCCCTTCAAATCGGCTGTCCGTGGGAGCAGGCCTTGTGGGCCGCGACAACCACCGGCGAGAGCGCCGCTCAACGGAACACAACAACATCCTCGATGCCGACTGCGGAACCCTGTGAACCCGGACCCGGCTCACCGCGTACCACGAGGCGCACCGTGTGCTTCACGTTCTTCAGGCCGAAAGCGTGCCAAACTGCTTCGCCGGTCTTACTCTCATTTTCGTCCGAGTAGACGTCGCGCGTGCCATGAGACTGGCCGTCGAGGTAAGCATCGAGCTTTCCCCCATTGGGAAGATACGGACCCGTTACAATCACGCCCGTGCCTTCGAACGTAATGGTGGCTTCCGCGCCCTTCTCCGATGTGTAGCGCGTGTTATCATCGCCCAGCCCGTCCCAGCGTTTTTTGCTCTCGGCCTTCCACGCGCCCTGAAACTTCCAGCGCGAATCTGCAGAACTCACGCGCTCCACGGGCGATCCGTAATCGTCCCATACCTCGAGCGCGGGCGCTTTCGGTTCCTGTGTCTTCACGATGAGCTTTTGGCCTTCTACGCGGCCGCCTGTCTTTTTGACTAGCGCGAGAGCGCGCCGATCTGTGCTGGCAACGATGGTGTCGAACGAAAAGTCCGTGTAGGAAAACTTCCGGTCGGCGAGCGCCCGAATGCCGCCCTTCCACTCCTCCGGGATGGCCTTGTAGCCCAGCATTACACCGAGAATTCCAGCCGCCGAGGACGGATTGCAATCCGAGTCCTGGCCGCTGCGCGTGGCCACGTCCAGGGTTTTCGTGAAATCTCCCCCTCCATAAAGCAGGCCCAGCGCGATGTACGCGCCGTTCAGCTTGGCGTCGATATTGAAAGGCCGAAGCGCGCCATCGGGACACGGATCGCGCTTGTCCCACTTGTCTTCGATAAGATGCCAGACTTTCTTCCAGTCCTGCGGATACTGTCTCGACCACGCCAGCACATCGGCTATCAGCATCCCATAGGGGCTTCTTGCGGGTATGCAAGCCAGGCCGGCTTCCACCACCTTGCGCGCGTCCTTTTCAAAAAAGGCGGCGGCGTACATGCCGGAGACGAACATGCCGCCGTAGATGCCGTCGCCGTAGTTCATGACGCGGCCCGCGCGCCAGGCGATGTCGTTGGCCGATTGCGGAAGCCCCGGCGTCATCAGGCCGATAAAATCGCTCTCGATTTGAAAATCGATGTCATTGGCGTGTGTGTTGTATTTCGGCGTGCCGGAGAGCGTCGCCGGGACACCGCGCTTCAGCGCCCGGTGCGCGCCGAGATTGGCATGCCAGAGCTGATACTTAGCGTTCTTGAACATCTCGCCGAAATCTTCGGTGGTGGCGTCCAGGCCTTTGTCGTCGAGCACTTTGGCGAAGGTCATGTCGACGTAGAGATCGTCCTGCTCGATGGCGTTCGAGACGCGGTCCGGCGTCCATCGCGGCAGCACGCCTTCGTTGATCTTGCCCTGCGTGCGGAACTCGGTAGGCGCGCCGAAACTCACGCCGATCATTTGACCGGCCCAGCCGCCGGCGATCTTATCGTGCAAGTCGGCGAGCGAGATCTCGCGATACGGGTTGTTCGGCGCGGCTGCCAGGACGATCCCACAGGCCAGCGCCGTGAAACGAAACGGGGTTGAAAAGTTCATTGGCAGCGAACAGATTTGCGCGTTTGCCACCGGATGTCAAGTCGGCCTAGTCGATGAGCGAACCGGTTTGCGGAGCCATCGGCTCAGGCGGCTCCGCACCGTTGATGTCAGCCGTTCATCTGGCCGTAGCGCCGTTCCGGTTCTGGATCATCTCGATCAGACGCGGGAACTGCATCAGACGCGGGAACTGCTGCGGCGAAAACGATACGGGCAGCTTCGGCGCCTGTAAAGAGTGCGTCTCGAGACTCGAGGGCGCAGCCGACGATCGAACGCCCGTCGTTCCCGACCCGTGGTGCACACTGATGAAACCGCCCGCCGGCGACGCCACACCTCCGATGGTCAAGACCACGGCCTGATCCCCATCCGGCGTGCCCTGCGGAACGCGGAGATTGAGCTGGTAGAGTCCCGCATTCTGCGGCGTCACACCGGCATAGAGGACATCCGCCGAGGAAAGCGCAATACCGCCTATAGTTACCTGTGTGGTCCCTGTAACACGCCCGATTTTATCCGGAAGCTGACCGGCGGCATAGGACGGACGCTAGTGGTCCCACCTCCCGTAAAGTAGAGGGTTAGTACGTCTCCTGGGCTCGCCGGCGCAAAAGTCACTCCTGGCAACAGGCCGGCAGTTCCCACGTACTTTCCCGTAGTCGCATTCACCGCCGCGATCGGGTTCTTGCCGCTGGCTGTCTGCTGGAAGTAGAAAAATTCCGGCGCCGCGGCCTGCAACGTGACGGACTGCGGATCACTGTGCAGTTCATTGGAGGTGCCGCAGTTCGTGACCACCTGCACCGCTACAGTTCCCGACGCCGATACCTGGGTTGCCTGAAAGTTGATCCGGTTGGATAAGACGGCGAATATCGGGGCGCGCACCGAACCGACCAGAACGCACACACCCTGAAACTTCGTGGGTAGTTGGCCGTTCACGAGGTCCCCCGCCCGAACCTGCTTGAACGTGCCGATGGGACGGCGAAAAATGCTCCCCCAATGCCGGCGAAGGTTGTTATGATGCCGGACCCATCCACTAATCGAACCCTCGAATCGTCACTGTCGCTGATATAAACGTTTCCGGCCGTATCGACTGCGACCGCGCTGGGGAATCGCAGAAAGGACGACAGGGCCGGGCCGCCGTCCCGCAGATGGTCTGTTCCCGCAATCGTGATGATGGAATAAGATTGCGCGAAGGCGGGCGGAATCGAAACGAAAATTAATGCGCCGGTGAGGACAAATTTCGAGAGCATGATAAACCTTCCCTCCCGAAATCGTGAGCTGACGGGCAGTGGGTGCGGTCATTCGGCGGTGCCGCAAGCTACATAACATAGTCGAAATGGGATCCATGCGCAATAGAAACTGGTTTCCGCCAGGATGAAAGCGGGCGAATCGGCCTGGAATTTTCAGCACACGACGCTCGGGACGTCCTCGAAGATCCTGTTTTTGCCGGGCAGCGGGCTCAATTCCAGCGCGAGGGAGCACAGAGGCGCGGAGCGGTGGAGTTGTCCCCGCCCAGCGAGCTGCGCCATTATGCCGCGACTACGCAGACAGAATGTTATATACTGCCTGCTCCGGAAAATACTATGAACCAAAAGCTCTGCACCCATCCGTTCCTGACGCGTCACGCGCGGCTATTCTTCGCGCGCGCGTTGGCACTCTGCATATTCGCCGCGTGCGTATGCGCCCTCGGGGAGGAACTCCCGACGGCGAAACCGGAGTCCGTCGGCCTCTCTTCGGAACGGCTGGAGCGCATCGCCACGGCCGTCCAACGCAGCATCGGTGAGAAACGGATCGCCGGCGCAGTGACGCTGGTCTCGCGGCGGGGCAAGGTCGCCTGGCTCAAGGCGCAGGGCATGGCGGACCGCGAGGCGGCGAAGCCCATGCAGACCGATTCCATCTTCCGCATCTGCTCCATGACTAAGGCCATCACCAGTCTCGCCGTGATGATGCTCTACGAGGAAGGCCATTTCCTGCTCGACGACCCGGTGTCGAAGTACATTCCCGAATTCAAGAATCCGAAGGTGCTGGTGAAACCGGCATCCGGCCAGCCGTATAGCATTCCGGCCGGCAAAGAAATCACCATTCGCAATCTCCTGACGCACACTTCGGGCCTCACCTATCACTGGAACCCGGAACTCGGCGCGATGTATAAGGACGCAAATGTGGCGCACGGCTTGCTCCCTTACGACGGCACGATCCGCGACAGCGTGAAACACCTCGCCGGCCTGCCATTGCTCTTCAACCCCGGCGAGCGTTTCGAGTACAGCCTGGGCGTCGACGTTCTCGGCTACTTGGTTGAAGTCGTTTCCGGCAAGACGCTCGATGAGTTCTTTCGCACGCGCATCTTCGAGCCGCTCGGCATGAAGGACACGTATTTCTACCTGCCCGAGACCAAGGTCAACCGTCTGGCCGCGGCCTATACCTGGTATCCGGAAAAAGGCCTGAGCCGTTTCCCCGGCCAGCCGATTGTGGAAGGCACGTTCGCCTACTCCGCCGATTATCCATATAGCGGGCCGAAGAAGCTTTTCGCCGGTGGCGCCGGTCTCTCATCCACCGCGCCGGACTATGCGCGCTTCTGTCAGATGATGCTCGATGGTGGCAAGCAGAACAGCACGCGCCTGCTGAGCCGCAAATCCGTCGAGCTGATGACGCAGGATCACCTGGGAAAGATCAGCCTCGATCAAGGATTCGGTCTTGGCTTCGGCGTGGATGGAGTCAAATCCCCTTTGCCGGAACTAGGTTCACCGGGACAATATAACTGGGGCGGCTTCTACTACACCGCTTTCGTCATCGACCCCAAGGAACAGATGATCACCGTTTTCATGGCGCAGTTGCATCCGACGGGGGATCTGAATCTCGACAGTTTGTTCCACACGCTGGCGGTGCAGGCGATTGTGGATTGAACGCTGGCTGTACTGGAATCCTTCTTATCTTCACGTCACGCATCGATGCCCCGCGCCACTCGCCGCCCCAATGCTTCAACGAACCTCTGACTTACCGCCCTCGCTATTCTTTGGCGCCGAAAGCGTAGACGTTGGAATCGAATGTCGTCACAAAAACGCGGCCGCCTGAGATCGAGATGCCGCTGAAGTGCGTCCAGGAGGGCATGGTGTCGCCGCTCGAGTAGAGCTGCTTGCCGGTCGCCGCATCGAACGCGTAGAGCACGGTATTGCCGGTGTGTTTCGCGGCCCGCTCGGCCGATGTGAACAGAGCTCCATCGCCTTTCGACTGGCGCGCAAACTCGCCGTTCGAAATCGCGAAGACCAGGCCGCCGGCGATGATCGGCGGCTCCGGCAGATTCATGTCGCGCGAGATCCATGCCGGAACCATGCTGGGTTTGCCATCCTTCTCTTCGATGCGGAATGCCATAATGCTTCCATTCGGCGCATCTCCGTTGGTGACGGGGAATTTCACGCCGCTCGCGGCAGCACCCGAAGCCGGCGCATACAGCCAGCGGACTTTGTTCTCGTCTTCGGCGGTGGCAAGAGCTCCCCAGAATCCCTTGCCCGCGAAATCCGCTTCCTCGTTGACGAAAACCGGGCTATGGAAGAGCGGCGTTTTGTGATCTCCCCCGCCCACCTGCTTGGCATCGAGCAGATAAATGACCCCTTCTTTTCCTCCCGCGGCCACGATTTCGCGACCGTTCATCGGAAACACCGTCGGCGAGAGGCTGCCCATATCCAGATCTTTCCGGGTCAGATAGTTGTGATTCGTGGGCGTAAAATAATCCACCAGCTTCACATCCTTGGCCGAAAGCTGCACGATCGTGTCCGGAAGGTTCCCCTTACTCGCGTCGTACATGCCGTCGCCGGTCCCGGCAAACACCATTCCGCCATGACTGACCGCTACCCCCGCACGCCCCCAGATACCGGCCGCGCCCGTGGCCGCCTGGAAGAAGTTGATCTTGTGATCCGCCGAAGTGAGGTCCATGGCATACACGCCGGACTTGGCGCCTCCGCAGCCTTGTGAAGTGTTGGTGTACAAAATGTTATCGGCCAGATTCAGGCTCCAGTTTTTTGAAAATGGAGGGACGAACTGAATCGGCGGCATGCGGTCCTCGCCATCAATCACGTTCAGCGCGTGCAGTTTCCCATCGCTTGCGATGGCGTAGACGCTAGCGGCGAGCCCCTGCTTGCGAATCAGCGGCGTTGCGTTGAGCGCGTTCGGGCACAGCCAGAACGGCTGCTGCCGGGGCTTTACCTCCACAGCGAACGTTTTTTGCCAAAGCAATTTGCCCGTGCCGGCGTCCAGCGCGAAAAGATGATCGGACGCGCCCCCCACGATGACAATTTCTTTCATGCCCTTGTCGGTCACCACCCACTCGACGACTACCGCCGCCGTCAGCGCGTTCAATTCTCGCGGCTGATTATCTAAGTGAGACTTCCACAGCAAGCTCATCGACTTCGCGTTGTCGCGATTGATGTCGGTTTCCTGCGGGCTCCAACTGGTTCGTTGAGGATCGTTGCCGAACGAGAGCCAGTTCGCGGCCGTCAGTGGAGTGATAGGAACCAGCGGCAGGCACAGAGCGAGCAGAAGTTTGCTGAATTGCATATGGATGCCTTGCAATTATAGTGCATTGTTCGCCGAACTGGTCTCCGCGTCTGACCTCTACTTCTTCTTGCCGCTGATCTGCCAATCGGTGAACGGCGAACGCGCGCCCCGGATCTTCACGTTCAAACAGTACGGCACGCGCGACGCGAAGGCGCGTTCGACCGCGGGGCGAACCTGCTCGATCCTCTCGATGGTCTCTCCGCGCCCGCCGAATGCCTCCATGATGGCGTCGTAGCGGGACGGGCTCAGTTCGCAACCGATCGTGGTGCTCCCACCGATCGTCTCTTTCTGCAACTCGCGCTCGAGACCCCAGCCGGCGTCATTGCCAACGATGATCACTAGCGGCAGCTTGTGGCGGACCGCGGTATCCATTTCCGCGAGATAGAAGCCCAGTGCTCCATC
>JBGPKX010000287.1:0-7704 GCA_041486185.1 Bryobacteraceae bacterium
CCAGATATTCCTCGTCGCTCACGCCATCGCTTAGATGGATGTCCACCGAAGATGTTGGCTTCCGCGCCGGGTAGTTGTTGTACTGGTGGATCGAAAGCGTGAAGACCGAAGGATCGCCGGCGAAAATGGCGGCCGTGCCGTTGCCGTGGTGATTGTCGCAATCCACCACCATGGCACGCGTGATTTTTCCGTCGCGCTGCAGCGCGCGAATGCCCACGGCAATGTCGTTGATGGCGCAAAAACCTTCGCCGTGATCCGGAAACGCGTGGTGAAATCCGCCGCCCACGTTGTAGGCGACGCCCTGTTCGAGCGCCATCCGGGCCGCCAGGGTGGTGCCGCCCGCGGCGAGGCAGAACGCGCGGGCCATTTCCGGCGAATAGGGAATCTCGAGTTGCAGGATTTCCTCGTAGCTCAACTTGCCGGTCTTCAGGCGCTGGATCCAGCCGCGCTCGTGTACCAGCAGCAGATCGTCGTCGGGAGCGGGCTCAGGCGCGACGAAATCCTCCGGCGCGGCGAAGCCGTCGGCCAGCAGGCGCTCGCGGATCAGCCGGAACTTTTGCGAAGGGAAAACGTGATGGCCGAGATTGAGATCGTAGCCTTCGTGATAAACCAGGTGAAAGGGCAGCATTTCAGGCTCTCACCGGCGCCACGACTTCGGCCTGTATGGCGGTCAGGACGGCGGTGTGGAATACATCGTCGGCGGAACAGCCGCGCGAGAGATCGTTGGCCGGCCTGGCGAGCCCCTGCAGCAACGGGCCAATGGCGGCCGCGCCGGCCAGCCGCTCCACCAGCTTGTATCCGATATTGCCGGCGTTGAGATCGGGAAAGATAAGCGTGTTGGCGCGACCGGCGACAGCGGAGCCGGGGGCCTTCGCTTGAGCGACACCAGGGATCAGCGCGGCGTCGAGTTGCAATTCGCCATCGATGTTGAGGCCCGGAGCGCGCTCGCGCACCAGCCGCAAAGTCTCTGTGATTTTCTCTACTTCAGCGTGCCGCCCGCTGCCCTTGGTGGAAAACGAAAGCAGGGCCACGACCGGCTCCGCGTCAATGATGCGCCGCGTGGTTTCCGCCGTCGCGATGGCGATTTCCGCGAGGTCGAGAGGCGAGGGATCGACCACAAGCGCACAGTCGGCGAACGCCAGCAGACCGTTGTGACCGAACGCGCGATTCTGAAGCGCCATGATGAACGCGCTCGATACCAGGTGGACGCCCGGAGCAGGGCCGATTGCGTGAAGAGCGGCGCGGGCGGTATCCGCGGTGGTGTTTGCCGCGCCGCCCACGCTGCCATCGGCATCGCCCGCCGCCACCATGAGCGCGGCGAAGTAGAGCGGCGTGCGCGCTGTCTCCCGCGCTTCGGCCTGCGTCACACCATTGGCTTTCCGGCGCTCGTAGAGCAGCGCGGCATATTTGGGTAATTGGGCACACGCCGCCGGATCGACGAACGTCACGCCCGGAAGCGACGACGCCGAGCCGCACCCGATCAGGATCGGCCGGACGATGCCTTCACGCGCCAGGCGCTCAGCCGCCGCCACTACGCGCGGGTCATGGCCTTCGGGAAACACAATGCGCTTATGAAGCGGCCGGGCACGGGCGATCAGGCCCGCCAGGAACGCCACGGCGGAATCGGGAGGGGGCATGTGGAGATTTCAATGGTAGGACACGCATTCGTGCCTGTCCATTAGCGGACGTTTGCACATGGGCCATGGACAGGCAGGGCTGACGTATTCAGCAGTCGCGACACCACGGCTTCCAAGGCCCGGCGGTCAACTTGACGTTCTATGCCACCGGACCGTTCCACGCTTTCCCCGCAACGTGCGTGCCTGTAGAATGGTCGCATGAAGGACACGCAAATTAGGTGGTTTCTCGCCGCGTTTGTAGTTGTTCTTGGTGCTTCGGGGATGCCGATTCCGAGTGCGCCGAGCGTCGTTATAAAGCCCAGTCGGAATATGGTCATTTCGATACCGCTGAACCCTGAGGGTGCTCCGTTCGTAGTGTACACACGTATCACGACTCCGACGAGGCGCTTAATTGATGCCGCTGAGGATAACGAGGTGCGAAGTCAGACCTATTCCAGGACCACGACGGCACTCAAACCGGGATCATATCGGCTTTCGACCGCGACCATCGATAAATTTGGCAAGCGTATTCGGTCGGAGGACATTCATTTCGATGTGCCTGCGAACCTGCAATAGTTCTGCACGGAGGGCGGCGGGATCGGACGGCTCAATCGCCTAAGAATTTGCCGAAGCGGCGCAATCCCCTGACGTTGTCGCACACGGCTTTGATGGCCGCGGTAAGCGGGATAGCCAGCAGCAGACCAGCGGCGTCCCAAAGAAAGCCCCACACCATCAGCGCAAACGTCACGGCCAGCGGGTTCAAATGCACGCGCGATCCGACGATCTTGGGATAGAGCAGGTTCATGGCGATGAGGTGCAGCATCGCGATCACGAAGATAATGATCAGAAAGATGCCCAGCGGGCTGCCGCCGGCAATGGCCACGATCGCCGGAGGAATCAGCGCCAGCGGCAGACCGACGTAAGGAACCAGGCTCAAGAAGCCGCTGACGGGGCCGGCCAGCAGTGGATACGGCAGGTGGATCATCCAAAATATGAGCGAACTCAGCACGGCCAGCAGTATACCCAGCACGAAGTTGCCCACCACGAAGCCGCGCACCATGTCGCCGATCCCTTGCAGGCTGCGCGCCGCCGCCACGCGGTCCTCGCCTTCGAAAAACTGCAGAAAGCTGCGGTGAATGTGATCGCGCCAGCTCAGCATGAAATACACCAGAAACGGCACGAAGGAAGCCATTAGCAGCATCTGGTACAGCGAGCTGATGCGCTCATACAGCATTTCGCTGAGCTGTTTTTGCTCTTCATGGATGCGGACTTCCGGGATGATCACCGGGAAACCAGGCGGCAGGCCCAGAGGTTGCGCGCCCAAGTCCTGATTCTTCTTGCGCCGTGACGTCTGCTGGGGCGGTGGAGGCGCGGGCGGGACCCCTTGCCGGCGCGCCGGCACGATCAAACGGTAGGTGGAGTTTTCCAACTCGTCGATCTTGTGCCGCGCGCCTTCCACCACGTCATTGATGCGCTGGCTGAAGCGCGGCATCTCCTCCCAAAGACCGGCGATTTGGGTATACGCGCCCAGCCCTCCCAGATACAACAGCATCAGCGCCATGCTGCACACCACGAAGCTGGCCACGCTGCGCGGAAAGCGGAAGCGCATCAGCAATCCGACGAACGGCTCGAGAATAAACGCAATGATGACCGCGACGATCGAAGTGATGAAGAAGATGCGCGCCCAGTAAAGCAGGGCTACGATCACGCCCAGTGCGATGACGGGATTCGCCAGGACACGCAGTTCCTGAGACTTCAGCAGTTCCTGGCCTTTCAAAGGCCGCGTGAGGATGGCCACGGTGGCGACGGCTCTCCCTCGAATCTACCATGTAGCTGCCTATAATGAAATTGCGCATGCCCCGTCACTGGACAGCCGTTGAGGCGCTTCCCGCGAGCTTCGCCGAATTCGACTGCAAATGAGCCCCACTGGCCGCGTTCTGGCGCTCGACCTGGGAAAGAAGCGCATTGGTCTGGCCATCAGTGATGGACTGGGCATCACGGCGCAGGGGCTGCCCACGCTCGCGCGCATCAATAAGCGCGCCGACCTGGCGGCGCTGGGGAGGCTGATCAAAGAGCGCGGCGTCACGCAAATTCTGATGGGCAATCCGCTGCATATGAGCGGCCGGGAGAGCCGGCAATCCGAGTGGACGCAGCAGTTCGCCGGCGACCTGAAAAAACACACCGGTCTTCCGGTGAAGATGTGGGACGAGCGCCTCACGAGCGTGGAAGCGTCGCGCGTGCTGCGCGCGAGCGGCATTGGGATCGAGAAGCGCGCCCGGGCGGTGGACCAGCTCTCGGCCGTGATCCTGTTGCAAAGCTATCTCGATTCGGCCAGCGCCCGGGCAGGTGAGGAGCGGTGAAGCTGCTTCGGCGGCTGGGCGCGCTGGCGCTCGTCGCGGCGCTGGGCGCGGGTTATGTCGCGTATGAATTGAACCGCCCTTACGCGGCGTTTGGCGAAGAGACTTTTGTCGATTTCCCCAAAGGCACCAATACGGCGGGCATGGCGCATTTGCTTGCGGATGCGGGCGTGATCCCGCATGCCTGGGACTTCCTTGCGGCACGCGCCTTATTCCCCCGACGCAAGCTAAAGGCCGGCGAATATCGCTTCGCCCAGCCGGCTTCGGTTCTCGAAATCTACGATCGCCTGGCGCGCGGCGATGTGTTTTATTACGCGTTCGTAGTGCCCGAAGGCCAGAACATATTCGACATAGCGGCCGCGGCGGAGAAACTGAAGCTGTTTCCGGCGTCGGATTTTCTGCGCGCGGCGCGCGACCCTTCGCCGATCCGCGATCTGGATCCGGCCGCGCCCACGCTCGAGGGATACCTGTTTCCCAGCACCTATTATCTTGTCCGTCACATTACGCCGGCGCGCCTGTGCCAGTTGATGACGGCGCAATTCCGCGAGGTCTGGAAACAGCTTGGCGCGCCGGCAAAAGTTCACGACACCGTCACGCTGGCCTCGCTGGTCGAACGCGAAGCGCGGTACCCCGCGGATCGGCCGCTGATCTCGTCGGTGTTCCACAACCGCATGAAGATCGGGATGAAACTGGATTGCGATCCGACCACGATCTACGCGGCGCTGATCGAGGGCCGCTACACCGGCGTCATTCACCAATCCGACCTGGCCAGCATGAACCGGTACAATACTTACCGCCACGCGGGTCTGCCGCCCGGCCCCATCGGCAACCCGGGGAAGGATTCGCTGGCCGCGGCCCTGCGTCCGGCCGAGACGGATTATCTATACTTCGTGTTGCGGCCGAACGGATCGGGCGCGCATAATTTCTCCAAGAGCATTGCCGAGCATCTCGCCGCCACCGCCCAATATCGCCGTGCCAGCCAGCGGGAACAAATCGAAGAAAAGGCGCCTCAGCGAGTATCTCGGCGAAAGAAATCTCACCGCGATAACTGAGCGCGAGTGGCACGAACTGGTCGGGCAGCTTGCGCCCATATCGGAGAGCTATCTTCACCGGCTGCTCACCGAGACCGGAATTCCAGTCGAGCAGCCGTTCGGAGGCGTGCGTCAAAGAGACTTCGCCGAGCTGGAGCAGTCCCTGCTCGAAATGGAAGAGGCGTACGCGCGCGCCAGCCAGACGAGCGACCGGGCGCGCGCGCAGCAATGCCGCAACACCGTCATCCAAGCCAAAGATCACGCCCGGCTGGCGGCGCGCAGTCCGAAAACGTCCCCTGAGAAGAAGCGTCAAAAGGAAGAAATGGTCCAGTGGATGATCGTCTGGCTGGAGAACCCCGGAATCTTCCCCGCGTGGGTCAAACTTCGAAAAATGAAAATGTGAAAGGAACAGGCGAGCGCCTGTTCCAGCTAGACGTGCGGGTCCAGCATCTTCTGGACTTCGGCTTTACCGACCGCGCCCACTCGCTGCTCGACCACCTGGCCGCCCTTGAAAAGCAGCAGCGTGGGAATGCCGCGAACGTTGTAGCGCATGGCCGTCTGGCCGTTATCGTCTACGTTTAATTTGCCGACCTTCGCCTTGCCAGCATATTCCGACGCGATCGTGTCGATGGTGGGACCCATCTGCCGGCAGGGGCCGCACCACTCGGCCCAGAAATCCACCAGCACGGGCTCCGGCGACTTGAGTACGTCGCTGTCGAACGCCGAATCGGTAAAGGTCAAGGTGTTGTTACCTGCCATCTCTAACCCCCATTTGAATTAGATCTTGTTTTGCGCCGAAGGATGCAGCATCCTTACCGCTATCCAGCAGCTGCTGGTACAGGGCCGCATACTGCGACGCCGAGACCGGCCAGGAGTAATCTTTTCGCATGCCTCGCCGCATCATGGCTTCCCAGCCCTTCCGGTCCACGAACGCGGCGGAAGCAGCGCGAATGGCCTCCAACAGGGCCTGGGCCGAGTACTCCTGGAACTTGAACCCTGTCTCCTCATCGATGGTATCATCAAGCCCGCCTGTGGCGCGAACCACGGGTACCGTGCCGTATCGCAGGCTGTACATCTGGTTGAGGCCGCTAGGCTCGTACTGGCTGGGCATGAGGAACATATCGGCCCCGGCTTCGATTTTGTGCGCCAAGACTTCGTCATAACCGATGCGTACGGCAATGTGGTCCGGGTGGGCGGCCGCCGCCTCGCGCAGGCCCGCCTCATACTCCGCATCGCCCGATCCGAGCAGCACCAGATACAGATCGGCAGCCGCCAGTTCCGCGGCAATCTCGAGAATCAACTCCGTGCCTTTCTGGCTGGTCAGGCGCGAAACCACGCCCAGGAGCGGGCGATTCATGGCTGCTTCGGGGAGACCGAACTGCCACACCAGATCCTGCTTACACAGGCGCTTTCCTTTCAGATCGGCGGCTGAGTACTGCGCGGCCAGATTACGGTCCGTCTCCGGATCCCAGTTGCTGTAATCCACGCCATTCAGAATCCCGTGCAGCACCGGCGCGCGCGCGCGAAGGGCTCCGTCCAGGCCAAAGCCGTATTCCTCGGTCTGGATCTCGGCGGCGTATCGCCGGCTGACGGTGCTGAGCGCATCGCTAAAATTGATCCCGCCTTTCATGAAACTGACCTGGCCGAAGAATTCGAGTCCGTCGATGCCGAACACGCGGCGGTCGAGGCCGACCTGCGCCAGCGCGGAGGGCGGAAACAATCCCTGGTACCCGAGGTTATGGATGGTGTACAGGGTCTTCATGCCGAGGAAGGTCGGATCGTAGGCAAAGACCGTCCGCAAGTAAACGGGAATCAGCCCGGTCTGCCAGTCGTGACAATGCAGAATCCGCGGGCGGAACACGCGGCGCGCCACCGCCAGCGCCGCGCGCGAGAGCACTGCGAAGCGCACGGCATTGTCGGGATAATCGCGCGCGGAATCGCCGTAGTAGCCGTCGCGGTCATAAAGAGACGGCGCTTCCAGAAAGTAATACGACACGCCGGCGGCGTCGATTTGATAAAGGCTGGTCTCATGGACCGCGCCTCCCAGCCACACCGGCAGGTAGTCGTAAACGCGCCTGGCTGAACTCAGGTCGATGCCGCGGTAACGGGGAATAAGAACCGCTACTTCGCAATCGAACGAGCGCAGGGCCGCGGGCAAGGATCCCACCACATCGGCTAGCCCCCCTGTTTTTGCGAAGGGCGCGGCCTCGGAGGCTACCATCAACACTTTGATCATGAGCGGGGAATATTGATTATGACAGAGCCGGCGGGCCGGCGACGCGAAAGCCCGCAGTGGCGCTTTAGTGCTGGGATCCCTACCCGAAAGTCCCCGGCGTTTTCCTATTGTTTTCCAATAGAAATTGTGGCATGCTTCGTATGCTTTACCAATAGGGAAGGTGGAAGACAAAGGAGATGCTAGCGCGCTTTTTGTCCCCTGAGGAGCAGTCTGCATGAGACCGCTACGCGCCTGGTTCTTGCGTCTGTGCGGCCTGTTTAACGGGGCACGCCGCGAGCGCGAACTGGCTGATGAGCTGGAGAGCCACCTCCAACTGCACATCGAAGACAATCTGCGATGTGGCATGACGCCCGTTGAGGCTCGCCGCCAGGCGATCATCAAGCTCGGCGGCATGGAGCAGACCAAGGAGATTTACCGCGACCGTCGCGGTCTCCCGGCGCTTGAATCATTGATTCAGGACGTCC
>JBGPKX010000288.1:0-7698 GCA_041486185.1 Bryobacteraceae bacterium
CGGGCAGATATCGATGCACATGCCGCATTCGTCGCATTCCAAGTGATCGCCGTGATTCGGCGCGATCTCGGAAACCGCGCCCCGGTTGACCACGCCGAGCGCGGTGACGCCCATGCCTTCGTTGCAGATGCGCACGCAGCGGAAGCACAGGATGCAGCGCGGCATATCGTAGAAAACCACGGGCGACCACTGCTTTTCGTCGACGTGAATCTTCTGCTCGGTGAAGCGGCTCTCGCCCACGCCGTAGCGGAACGCCATGTCCTGCAATTCGCACTCGCCGCCCTTGTCGCACACCGGGCAATCCAGCGGGTGATTGGTCAGCAGAAACTCGACCATGTACTTGCGCGCCTGGTGCACCTGCTCGGTGTCGGTGCGGACCACCATGCCCTCGGCCACGGGCAGCGTGCAGGCCACCATCAACTTCGGCGCTTTTTCGACCTCGACCAGGCACATGCGGCAGGCCGCCTGCAGCGCCAGGCCTTCGTAGTAGCAGAACGACGGGATCTCGATGCCGTTGCGCTTGGCGGCTTCGATGACCAGCGTGCCGGCAGGGGCTTCGATCGGTTTGCCGTTGATCGTGAGTTTGACCAGATCAGCCATGGAGAAATCTTTTCAACGGGTAGGACGGGCATTCTTGCCTGTCCATTGCCGTTGTCTTGCACCCAGCCAATAGACAGGCAGGAATGCCTGTCCTACCCTTTTGCATCATGCCATCACCAACTGCGATGCCTTCTCATACGGGCATGGTTTCCCATCCAAGTGCGCTTCAAATTCCTCGCGGAATTTCTCGACGATCGAAATGGTGGGCAGCGCCGCGGCGTCGCCCAGCGGGCAGAAAGTCCGCCCTAGCATGTTCTTGGAAATGTCGCCAATCAGGTTGATGTCGTCGCGGCGGCCCATGCCGTCATGGAATCGCATAAGGATTTTGCGCAGCCAGGCGGTGCCCTCGCGGCAGGGGATGCACCAGCCGCAGCTTTCGTGCGCGTAGAAGCGCATGATGCGCAGCGCCACCTTCACCATGCAGGTGTCCTCATCCATGATGACCACGCCGCCCGAGCCCAGCATCGTCTTCTTCTTCGCCATGGCGTCGTAATCCATGGTGAGGCCTTCGCATTCCGCGGCTGTGAGCACCGGACACGACGATCCGCCCGGAATGAACGCCTTCAGCTTTTTTCCGTTGCGAATGCCGCCGCCTACTTCGTTGATCATCCTGTCGACAGGGAAGCCGAGCGGCAGCTCGTAGACGCCGGGCTTGTTGACGTGGCCTGTGAGGCAGGTGAGCTTGGTGCCTCCGGCCTTGGGCACACCCAGCGCCGCGAAAGCCGCGCCGCCATCGCGAAGGATGGCCGGCACCGCGCAATAGGTCTCTACGTTGTTCAGCACGGTGGGGCACTGGAACGCGCCCACGACCGCGGGGAAGGGCGGCCGGATGCGCGGGATGCCGCGCTTGCCTTCGAGCGATTCGAGCAGCGCCGATTCTTCGCCGCACTCGTACGCGCCGGCGCCGGTGTGGGTGTAGGCGTCGAACGAGAAATTTGAGCCCAGCAGGTTCTTGCCGAGATATCCGCGGTCGTAAGCTTCGGCGATGGCTTTGTCCAGTATCTCGATGAGGTAGCGATACTCGCCGCGCACATAGATGTAACCGGCGTGGGCATCCACCGACAGGCCGGCGATGAGCATGCCCTCGATCAACTGGTGCGGATCATTCTCGATCAGGACGCGGTCCTTGCACGTGCCGGGCTCGCTCTCGTCGGCGTTCACCACGATGTACTTGGGCTTAGGAGAAGTGCGCGGCACGAAGCTCCACTTCATGCCCGCTGGAAAGCCGGCGCCGCCGCGACCACGGAGATTCGAGGTTTTGACCTCCTCGATGATCTCCTCGGGTTTCATCCCGAGAGCCTTCCGGAAGGCCTTGTAGCCGTCGGTGGCAAGATAGGTGTCGATCGACGCCGAATTCGGCATGCCGAAGCGGCGGCTGAGCACTTTCACTTCGAGCGGGCTCGGTTCGTTATAGAGCATGCGCTATTGCGTCTTCCTCAGGCCGTCGAGAATCTGGTCGAGCATCTCGGGCGTTACCTTGTGATAGAAATCGTAGTTCACCTGGATGGCCGGGGCCCAGGAGCACGCGCCGATGCACTCGACCTCTTCGAGCGAAATCTGTCCATCCGGCGTGACCTCTTTATGTCCGATGCCGAGCCTGGCGCAGGCGTGCTGCCACACCTCTTCGCCGCCGGTAAGCAGGCAACTGATGTTGGTGCAGATCTGGACGTGCGCTTTGCCCAGCGGCTTGCGGTGCAGCATCGAGTAGTACGTCAGCACTTCTTCGACTTGCAGGGGCGTTACGCCTACGCGTTTGGCGACTTCCTGGACCAGCTCCGGCGTCACCGAGCCGATCTCATCCTGCGCATAAAGCAGCATGGGGATCATGGCCGAGCGCTGGCGACCGGGCGGGTAGCTGGTGAGGAGCTTGGAAAATTTCGCTTCGAGCTGTGGTGAGAAAGTCATTCTGATTTTTACCGCAGAGACGCCGAGGCGCAAAGAAATCAATTTTCCTAGTCCTCTGCGCCTTCGCGTCTCTGCGGTCGATTCAGTTACCTGTCCGTGTCTCCCAAAACAAAATCCATGCTGCCGATGGAGGCAATCACGTCCGCAATCAGCGTCCCTTGGATCATGCACGGCACGGCTTGCAGGTTGCCGAAGCTTGGGCCGCGCACGTGCACGCGGTAGGGCTTCGCCGTGCCATCGCTAACAACGTAGTAACCGACTTCGCCGCGCGGCGATTCGATCACCTGGTACACTTCACCCGCGGGCACGCCGAAACCCTCGGTTACGATTTTGAAGTGATAAATCAAGGCCTCCATCTGGGTCTTCATCTTTTCGCGGTCAGGCAGCACCACGTGCGGCGCATCCGCGGTCCAGCGGCCTTCGGGCATGCCTTCGAGTGCCTGCTTGACGATGCGCGCGCTTTGCCGCATTTCCTCAATGCGCACCAGATATCGCGCATACACGTCGTTTTCGGTGCGCGTGGGAACTTCAAAATCGAACTTTTCGTAACTGGAGTAGGGCTGCGCTTTGCGGGTATCCCATTTCAAGCCTGCCGCGCGCAGCATGGGGCCGGTGACACCCAGGTCGAGCATGTCCGCGAGCGAAATCTTGCCCACGCCCTGCGTGCGGCCGATCCAGATGCGGTTATTGGTGAGCAGCTCTTCGTACTCGTCGACGCGGCTGGGGAAGACGTCGATGAAGGTCTTGATGCGCTTCTGCCAGCCGCGTGGCGGCTCGAGGGCCAGGCCACCGATGCGGAAATAACTGGTCATCATGCGCTGCCCCGAGTACATCTCGAAGATGCGCAGGATGTCTTCGCGCTCGCGGAAGCAGTAGAGGAATACGGACATAGCGCCAATGTCGATGGCGTGTGTGCCGAGCCAGACCAGGTGGCTGTTGAGGCGCGTCAGCTCGGTCAGCATCACGCGCGTCCACTGCGCCATGGGCGGGATCTCGAGACCCAGCAGCTTTTCGACCGCCAGGCAGTAGCAAAGATTGTTCGAGAGCGGCGCCAGGTAATCAATGCGGTCGGTGAGTGTGACCCCTTGCTGATAATTCTTGACCTCGAATTCTTTTTCGATGCCGGTGTGCAGATAGCCGATGTCCGGCTGCGAGGCGACGATGGTCTCGCCATCCAGATCGAGCACCAGGCGCAGCACGCCGTGCGTCGAGGGATGCTGCGGGCCCATGTTGAGCGTCATGCGGCGGGGCCGCGCGTCCACCTCGGGCGCTTGTTCGGCCGGTTCCGTCTCCACCACGGTTACGCCGGGAATGTCGCCTGCGCTCATATCTAGACTCGGTTTCCCGTTATCGGATAATCCTTGCGCAACGGGAAGCCTTCCCAATCTTCCGGTAGCATGATGCGCCGCAAGTCGGGGTGGTTGCGAAAGTGGATCCCGAAGAGGTCGAAGGTTTCACGTTCGTACCAGCCGGCTCCGCGCCACACACAGGTGACTGAATCGATCTCCGGGTTGGCGCCGGCGAGACGGCACTTCAACCGCAGCCGCTCGTTGCGCTCCAGCGAATGCAGGTGGTAAACAACCTCGAAGCGCGGCTCTTCGGGAAACCAGTCGACCGTCGTAACGGTACTTAGCCTCACAAATTTCTGTTCGTTTTTCAGATGCGCGCAGACGGAGACGATTTTTGCCGCGGCGATTTCAAGGGTCAGCTCTTCGCGATCGAACTTGGCGCCCAACACAGCTTCAGGCTCGGCGCTCGACAGCGCTGCTACCACCGGAAAGTTCTTCACATCGTCGGGAATCATCGGTCTACCGCTGGCCTTCATCCGGCCGGTCGGCGTATGACCAGTCCAGCGCTCCCTTCTTCCACATGAAGAAGAAGCCACAAAGGATCAAGAGGACGAAGATCAGCATTTCGACGAACGCGAACATCTTCAATTGGCGATACACTACCGCCCACGGGTACAGAAAGATCGCCTCGATATCAAACAGAATGAAAAGCATGCCTACCAGGTAGAACTTCACGCTGAAGGGCTGCCGCGCATCGCCGGTCGGCACGATGCCCGACTCGTAGGGTATGTCCTTCACCCGGTTGCGAACCCGCTTGCCCAGTAGATAGGAGAGTCCCAGCATCAGCGTGGCGACCGCCATGGCGATCACCACCTGCAGAAGGACAGGGAAGTACAACTCTGTATACGAAGTAGGCATTCCTATTTTGCCGGGAAAACGAAAAGACGCTTAACTTTGAATATAATGAGTGGGAAAAGAGGGTGTCAACTGGATTTCCCGTTATGCAGGATGCAACTCACGCGACGTTTCAAATCGTGGTGAACGGCGAGAGCCGCGCAGTGCGCGAAGGCGATACCATAGCCGATCTGGTACGCGCGCTGGAGCTCGATCCGGAGCGGCTCGCCATTGAGCTCAACCGGCGCATCGTGAAGCGGGCCGAGTGGGCCTTTACGGCCTTGCCCGAAGGCGCGCGCCTCGAGATCGTGCAATTCGTGGGCGGCGGCTAGCTCTCACTTCTCCACTTCAATTTTTTCGATCAGCAGCGCTTTGGATCCACCGCGCTCGTATGCCTTGCCACTGGCGACCACTCGCTTTCCGGCGAAGGGCAGCAGCTTGTCATTCTGGCTGGTGGCAGGCATGGCGTCGGTAGTGGGCCAGTAGATCGAACCGTTATCCGCCAGGATCACGAGCGGCGAGCCGGCCTTGGCGCAGGCTTGCGCGCACTCAGGGCTGATGGGTTTCTTGAGACTCTTGGTGAAGGTGCACGCGGAATCGATCACGTAGCCCTTCACGGTAGCGGCTTTAGACTCGGCGCGGACGGTGTAGACGGCGGCCGCGAGCAGCAATGCGGCTGCCAGGGCGGTCAAAGAACGAAATCGCATAGATCCTCCAGAAATCATTTTTTCCGAAAGCAACTGGATCAGAATAACAGGTTCATTCCTAACTGCAATAGCCGGAGCTATTAATTTCACCGACGCTGCTAACTTAACTTTGAAACATACATAGTATTTTCGTAGTAATTACTTCTAACTATTGTCCTGCTTGTTGCTCCCCCCTTACACTAGGCGAACCCATGAGCTTCGTTAGTCTCCGAAAAACATTTCTCCCAATCGTTGTGTGTTTGGTGTGTTTATGCTGGCGCGCCCAGGCGCAGGACCCCGTCGGTGTGCTGGAGGGCCAGATTAGCGATCCGTCCGGCGCATCGGTCTCGCAGGCTGAGGTCACCGTCAGCAATCCTCAGACCGGTTTCAGCACGCGGCAGCGGTCCGCGGCGGATGGCGCGTTCCATTTCGCGTCTCTGCCCGCAGGCGAGTACGACCTGCGTGTAAATGCCGAGGGCTTCGCTGCGTTGTCGGCATCTTCGATCCGCATTGACATCGGGCGGACGGTGCGTCTCCCGGTGAAGCTCGAAGTGGTTGCCGGCCACAGCGAAGTGAGCGTGACTGGCACAGGCGCCATGGTGGATCTCGGCCCGACGCTGGGCAATGTGGTTTCATCGCAGGTGGCCACCGACCTGCCGCTCAACGGCCGCAACTTCACGCAACTCGGGTTGCTGCAGCCGGGAGTCGCGCCCATGACCGGCGGCTTGGCTGAGGCCGGTGGTTTGGTGCGCGCCAACCAGGCCTACTCGGTGAACGGCCAGCGTCCCGAATCGAACGGCTATCTTCTGGACGGCGTGTCCAATATCGACAACGTCAACGGCGGATTCGCCATCCGCGTGCCCGTCGATGCCATCGGCGAGTTTCGCATCCTCACGCTGAACGCACCGGCGGAATACGGAGACACCAGCGGCGCTACCACCAGCGTGGTCACGAAGTCCGGGTCCAACGCGTTTCACGGCGACGTTTACGAATTCCTGCGCAACAACGCTCTCGACACGCGCAACTTCTTCGCCTCGACGGTCGAGCCGCTGCATCAGAATCAGTTTGGAGCTACGATTGGCGGCCCGATCCGCCGCAACAAAGATTTCTTCTTCGCCTACTACGAAGGACTGCGCGACAGGCAGGGCGAGACCAAAACAGCCATTGTTCCCACGCCCGCGCAGCGCCAGGGCGATTTCTCGGGGACCGGTGCGCCGCTGTTCGGCTTCAACTTCATGACCGGCGGGTTCGACCCCGTTCCCGGAAACAAACTTCCGCCGTCAATGATCAACCCGATCGCCCAAAATGCCCTCCAGTTCTATCCGCTAGGCAACCTCTCGCCGTCACTCTACACCGCGACGGCGATGGCAACCAACAATTACGACCAGGGCGGCTTCCGGTTGGATCACAATTTCTCGAATGGCGATCAACTTTTCGTGCGATATGCGACCTCCAGCACCGGCGCAATCGATCCGCTGCCGATCGCCGGCGCCGGCGTTCCCGGCTTCCCCGTGGGCGATAGCATTCGTACGCACTCGATCACCGTTTCAGAAACGCATCTGTTCTCTCCCGCCACGCTGCAAACTTTTCGCGCGGCCTTCTTTCGAAATAAATTTATTTTTGGGCAGCGGCTCAATTCAACGCCGCCCAGCGCCCTCGGGTTCGAATACCAGCCGACGCTCGGTCTTGCGGCCGGGCCCCCGTACCTGATCGTCAGCGGCTACGCCAGCGTGGGAGACCCGATCGTCGGGCCGCAAAACACCTATCAGAACAACTATCAGCTCAGCGATTCGATTTCGCTGACGCGCGGGCGCCACAGCTTCAAGCTCGGCGGCGAGTTTACGCGCACCCAGCTCAATCTGTTGTTTGGCATCGCTACCAACGGCTTCTTCGTGTTCGCGCCGTTTCCCTTCAGCGATTCGTTTGCCAGCTTCCTGACGGGCCAGCCGGTAGTCTTTTTCCAGGGCGGCGGCCAGTTCGACCGCGCGTTACGCAACGTTATGGCGGCGGGCTACGGACAGGACGAGTGGCGGATCACGCCACGTCTGACGCTCAACTTGGGTCTGCGATATGAGATCAACACGCCTTACGTCGACGTTCGCGATCGCATGAACGAATGGGCGCCGGGCGTGCAGTCGCGAGTCTATCCGAATGCGCCGCCGGGCCTGCTGTTTCCCGGCGATCCCGGCGTGGCCCGAAGCATTGCGCCGAACTATTACAAGGGTCTGATGCCGCGCTTCGGCATTGCCTGGGACCCAACTGGCCGGGGCCAGACCACCATCCGGGCGGGTTACGGCATATTTTATGACTCGTTCACCAACGGA
>JBGPKX010000289.1:0-7612 GCA_041486185.1 Bryobacteraceae bacterium
TGATCTGGTGGCACCCGCTCCTCCATCGACACGTAGCTGAACATCCCGCCCTGCTGTTTCTCGTCTCCACGCATAACAACAAGACGCTTCCCAAATGTTCTTGGCTACCCACCATCGCTTTTTTTTCAACAAGTTCCTAGGCCGGATACAGCACAGGCATCCCGCGATTGCGGTTTCCGCGGAGGGTAACCGCACAGCGAGGAATGCCTGTGCCACATCGTTTCAATATCGCGGATAGCCGCGGTCTTGATACTCGGCTCGGAACTCGCGTAGCCTTTGCAGGTCGGCCCAAAGAGTGGAGCGCGCGCGGTCGCGTAGCGCGTTGTGGTCTACTACTTTTTGAATGGCCGCGATGCTGTCGTCGAGTTCGTGACGGTCGAACCGACCAGTGTTCCAGGCTCTTTGGAACCCCCAGAGTTCTTTTCTCGCTTTATCGATCCGTTTTTGTTCGCCGCGTGAATACGAGTCGGACTGCGCGTAACGCAGATCGGACTGGACCCGATCGATCAGGGATGCGCCGCCCCGGTTGTACGGTCCCTCATGGCGGTTACCGCGATCGTCACGATCATAGTACCGGTCGTCATCTCGATACCGGTCGCGATCTTGTGCCTGCATGGTCAACGCCAGGAACAGCAGGCCGCCGCCGGCCAGGCTTTTTATCAGAAGACGTCGCATATGTCATCCCTCCTGCTGGCGAGAGACGCGTTGGGCGCGCGCGGCGGGTTCACGCGGAGGCATTATTTATCGTTAATGCACCGGCAGGACTGCCTACTCGGCATCACACGAATTTGGTTTGCAGGTCCAGCGGGAGAGACAGCACGGCCGGCGCTTCCGGCCAGTCGAGTTCGTGCTTCACGACGTCGAAGAAAGCGCTGCGGGAAACGTCCTGGGCTTGCAGGCGGCTTGCCAGGATGTCGGCGCCGGCGAGGCCTTCGCTGAGGGTGATGATGCCGTCGGAGAGTACGACATCGTAATTGCCCCAGCGGCTGCGGTAGAGACCTTTGCGGTTCCAGCGCACGGCGGAGTGGAGCGCCTCAACCAATCCGAACATCGGAAACAAGGAACCGTAGAGCTTGGCGATATCGCAGCAAACGCTCGCGAAATCGGTGATGTTGGCGCCATGCCAGGAGCTGCGCAGCGGGGTTGGGATCAAACCGAAGAGGTTCGAAATGCCCAGGCGCGTGGGCCCTTTGAAGCGGGCGAAGCTAAGAAAAGGCGCGCCGCGCAGCGCGAGTACCGTATGCGGGATGAATCCGGCCAGTTCGGGATGATTTAGAGCGACGCCTTTCTCGCGGAGCAGTCTCTCCATTTCGTGCGCGGGAGAGCAGGCTTCGTCCCACCAGGCCTCGGTCACATTCAGGTACTGGGCGCGATGGCGCGCGATCACTTCGGCGAGTCCGGTGCGCCGGAGATATTCCATGTCCTGTTGCTTGATCCAGGCGCGATGATTGTGAGCTTCGGTTTCCCAGTCCCAATCGGCGCCGCCCAGATTGCGGCTACTGGTGTGGCCTTCGAGGATGACGGCGCGGCCGGGAAGCGCGCCAAGCAGCAGATCGAGAGCCGCGGGATCGGTGTAGGTGCCGGTGGCATAACCGTGCCAGGTGACTTTAACGATGTAACTTTCGGATTGGGGCAATACATTCGCGAGCACCACCGCCAGCGCGTCGCGGTTGCGCGTGCGCGCGATGAATCCGGTGCTTGGCGGGGTGCCGTTCACCGGCTCCCATTGCGCGCCCGACCAGACTTCGGGTGCGCAGTCAGAACTCTCCGATTTCAGTGACGGAGTACGAGCGGCCTCGCGCGACCGTTTGTCTTGCCAAAGGCGCGTCATGCGCTGCGTGAACCAGGCGCTGAGCGACGCGTGATCGCCTGGCGGCGAGGCCAACGGCCAGCATGCGGACTCGGGATGCGTCCGCTGGAAATTTGCGAGAATAGTTCTGGCGTAGTCGACGTGTTCGGTGCGCCACTGCGTTTGCGGAACCAGCACCCAGTGCAGCGGTTCGCGGGCGCAACGCTCGAGCGCCACCCCCAGAAATTCCTGCGCATGCCGCAAAAACGCCACGTCCGCGCGCGCCAGGCTCAAGTGCTCCCAGAGCAGGCGCATCAGCCGGTACGACTGCGCGCGGCTGCCGCTATCGCCGTGACCGCTTGCTACGAGCAGCAGCCCGACGCGCTGCGGAGGAACCTGCTGGCCGGCGAGAGCGCGAGCGGCTGCATCGGCGAAACACTCAACCAGCAGCGGGTGGCAAGGGTCGGCATCGTCGTGGAAGATAGCCGTGTTGCCATGGCGCCGCCGGAACTCTGCGAGAGTGCGCCCGAATGCCTCGCGCTGCCACACGTTCCAATCGAGCGACGCCGGCAGAACGAAAATCTCATTCGCGCCGCGGGCGGCTTCATCGTCCAGCGCGCAATCCAGCCCGTGCGCGCCGGCACCCTCTCCGGGATGCATGGCCAATGATGACAGGCGCACGCGCGGTGCGAAGCCTAGAATGCGCGCCACCGGCTCGATGAGCGTTTCGGTTTGCGCCAGTGCCCGGGTCCAATCCAATTGATGGGGGAGAAGGTCGCTCGCGAGTACGAATGCGGGCGGCGTCACGTGCTTCCGGTCATGCGGCTTTGAGCCGGCCGCCGACGCGGTCGTACTTCACCATGGTAGCCAGCACGTCCACCATGGCGCGCACGGCCAGCAGCGCCGTGATATCGGAGATGTCGTAGGGCGGGGCAACCTCCACGGCCTCCATGGCCACGATCCCTTCCTTGGCGACGCCGTGCAGTATAGCCAGCGCTTCGCGCGGCAGAAAACCGCCGGGCTCCGGCCAGCCCGTGCCGGGCACAAAACCGGCGTCGACGGAATCGATATCGAACGAGAGATAGACCGCGCTGGCGCCTTTCCACGCGACTTCGAGGGCGATCTCGATGGTCTTCTCGATGCCGATGCGCTCGATGTCGTGGATCGTCAGCACCGTCGATCCGCGCTTGCGGCCCTGCGTGACGCCGGGGCGGGGCACCTGCCATCCGCCGATCCCCACCTGCACCAGGTTCGTCGGCGGGCAATTCGGAATGTTGGTGGCGTGGAACCACGGGCAGGTGTGCATGATCTCGTCCATGTCCTTTTCCTGTGTGTCGATGTGCCGGTCGAGATGGATGATACCCACCTTGCCTTCCACGCACTGCGCCACGCCGCGCACGCACGGATAACCGATGGAATGATCGCCGCCCATGATCATGGGCAGCGTGCCCTGCGAAAGGATATGCGCCACGGCTTTCGAGATCTGGTCATGGCTCTTGGTAATGTTGGCTGGGCAGAACACGTCGCCTACGTCGCACATCTTGAGCGATTCGCGCAGATCGACGCCCAGCTCGAAGTTGTAGGTGGTATACAGCGATGAGATACGGCGGATGCCCTGCGGCCCGAAGCGCGTGCCGGCGCGATAGGTCGTCGCGATATCGAAGGGCACGCCCACGAACGCAACGTCGTATTCACCCACGTTGCGGACGTCTTCCAGGTACGGCGTCTTCAGAAACGTGTTGATGCCGGACCAATGCGGCAGCTCGCCGCGCTGGAAGCAACTGATTTCAGATTTGTCCTGAATGGAATCGACGCACTCGAGGCCAAACTCTTTGCCGCGGCGGACCTCTTCTTTCCACTGCGCGGAGGGCAGTGCGGCTTCTTCCTGCAGCGCTTTCATGCCCTGTAGTCCGGTGAAATCGGGCAGTGCGCGCTTGTGCTCGCGGTGGTTGGGAGCGTGCCGGTGATAGAAGGCCATGTGGATGGAGTCACCTATTTTAGCCGAGTGCGCGCCCGGAGCCTATCGAAAACCAGTATTTTCAAACGCTTTCCGACAAAAAAGTTTTATGCGGGCGATTGAAAAGGTTTATACGCGAACCGTGATTATTGGCGTGACGCGTGAGCTATACTACTGACAATCTTCGGGCCATGCTGCCCGATTGCGCTTCACTTTCCCGGCCAGGAACGCCGGAGCATAGCCACCAGTCTGGATGATGCGAATCAGAATTTCACTCCCGGTCTATCTCTCCACAAATAGGCGCCACTGGCGTAACGCTGTCCTTCCGCTCGCGCTGTTGTCGATGGGGGCGAGTGCCGCGCCAGGAGTCGACGCGGGCTCTGCCGTGGTTCGTCCCCGGACGTTGCCAAAAAGTTGGATCACCGGCGGCCCGAAGTGCCTGGAGGTTCCCGACTGGCAGGTTCACGAATACAATCCGGATTTCTATATTCTCCGCGAATCGGGCTGCACCCATTTCGAGAAGCCATTTCTGTACCTGCTCTTCGGGACGGAGAAGGCGCTGCTTCAGGACACAGGCTCGGGCAATAGCGATGCGGCGCGCGAAGTGCCCGCGGTGATCGGGAAAGGGCTGCGGCGCAATCACCGGGAGTCGATTCCGCTGATTGTCGCGCATTCGCATTCTCACGACGACCACAGGGCCGGTGATGCCGGCTTCGCATCGCTGTCCGGCGCCACTATGGTGCCGCCGACGGTGGCGGGAACGCAGCAGTTCTTCGGAATCAAGAACTGGCCCGTGGACGTTGGGTTCATCGATCTTGGCGGCCGCATCATCGACGTGATTCCGATCCCGGGTCACGACAAGCTCAGTCTGGCGCTCTATGACCGGCAGACCGGCGTCCTGCTCGCGGGCGACAGCCTTTACCCGGGACGTCTTTACAACCCGATTTCGCGGAGTTCAGCCGCAGCACCGAGCGGCTGGTCGAGTTCACCAGGGACAAAGTGATTACACATATTCTGGGCTGTCACGTCGAGCAGTCGCGCACGCCGTACGTGGATTATCCGATCGGCTCGATGTATCAGCCCGAGGAGCATTCGCTCGATCTTTCACGGGCGCAACTGCTGGAGCTGAACGAAGCGCTGCGCGGTATGCAGGGTCATCCCACGCGGATGGCGCTGCGCGATTTCACGATTTATCCGACAAATGAGGAGGTGTGGAAATCGCTCGAAGCCGTGGAGAAGAAGACTCAGGAAGAGCAACTCCGCCATATGTGGGACCAGACGGAATCCAGATGAAATCCAGATGCACGTTCGTTTGCTCCGTCGCGCTGCTGGCGCTTGCGGCGGCACAGTTGCCGCTAAGCGCGCAGAAGCCTGCGTTCACGGTGGGCTGGTCGGTGTACGTGGGCTGGAACCCGTACTACTACATGGCCAAGTCCGGAATCATGAAGAAGTGGGCCGACAAGTATGACATCTCGATCAAGGTGCAGCGCTTCGATTACGCGCCGTCGCTCGAGGCTTTTGTCGCCAAAAACATCGACGCCTGCGCTATGACCAACATGGAAGCGCTCGACATGCCGTCGGCCTCCGGCGTCGATACAACGGCAATTATTGTTGGCGACTACTCAAACGGCAACGACGCCGTGCTCACGCGCAACGGCGTTACGTTGAAGAACCTGCCGGGCAAGAAACTACTGCTGGTGGAAAAGACGGTCTCGCAGTATCTGTTCGAGCGGGCCATGGCCATGAACGGTCTGGAATCGCAGATCAAGCGGGTGCATCTGGTGAACACGTCCGATTCGGATATCGCGGCGGCGTTCATGAGCGATACCTCGCACGAAGCCGTCGTCACTTGGAAGCCGCTAGTCTCTCAAATTTCGAAATTGCCGGGCGTGACCAACATTTTCAATTCGTCGCAGATTCCCGGAGAGATTCTGGATCTTACGGTAGTGCGCACGGAGGTGCTGAACCGCAAGGACGGCTCCGGACAGAAGCTGGCCAAGGCGCTGACCGGCGCGTGGTACGAGACCATGGGGCTGATGTCGGCCAAAGGACCCGGCGCCGACAAGGTGCTCGCGGGGATCGCGGAAGGCTCGCAGGATTCGCTCGCGTCGTACAAAGAGCAGCTCGGCACCACCCACATGCTCTACACGCCGAAAGCGGCGCTCGAACTCGCCGCGTCGCCGGACATGAAGCAGAAGATGACGCTGGTGCAGCAATTCTGCTTCAACCACGGGCTTCTGGGAGAGGGCACGAAATCTATCGACGATGTCGCTATCCGCTATCCCGATAACACAGTGAAGGGCAAAGCGGACCGCGTGCGGCTGCGCTTTGAGACGGCGTACATGCAACTGGCGAGCGAAGGGAAGCTCTGACGCCATGAGCCTGGTGAGCATCAACGTCAAACCGAGCCGCGCGACCTGCTGGGCGCTGTCGTGGCTGCTATTCGCCGTGGGCATCGGTCTCTATTTCTACACCGCGCAGAAGCGGCACAAGGAGAATCCGGACGACCGCGTAGTACCGACGCTGGCGCAGATCGGCGCGGGAATCTATCAAGCCACGATGAGTCCCGATGCCGACGAAGAGCCGGCTGCCGACGCCGCCAGCCAATCCGCGCTTCAGCGCTTCCGCAATGGCATGCTCTGGAAAGACACGGTAGCTAGCGCGCGGCGTTTTCTGTTCGGCTTGGCGCTGCTTTTCCCGGCGGTGCTGCTGGGACTGCACATGGGCATCTTTCCGTACTTCGGCGTGTTTTTCCTGCGTTTCATTCTGTTTTTCGACAAGATCATCGCACTCTCGGTTCTGCCCATTCTGTTTATCGCTTTCGGCATCGACGAGCTTTCGAAAGTGATGCTGATCGTGATCGGCGTGACGCCCACGATTATCCTGGACACCTTCAATCTGACGAAGAGCGTGCCGCCGGAACAGATCGTCAAAGGCTTCACGCTGGGCGCGAGCGATTTCGACGTTGCCTACCGCGTGGTGCTGAAGCAAATCTGGCCGCGCGTGCTGAACAGCATCCGGCTCAACCTGAAGCCGCTGATGCTTTTTCTGTTTGCCGGCGAAATGATCGCCTCGACCGACGGCCTGGCTTATCGCATCGCGCTGCTACGCCGTCACATGGGAATGAACATCATCATTCCTTACGTCCTCTGGGTTGCGTTGCTGTTGTTCTTGGTCGATCTGACCATGCGACTCCTCAACAAGAAGCTACATCCATGGTTCCGGGAAGCCTGACTAACGGCGCGCACGCGCTGCTCGATTCCGCTCCGGCGGCCGATCCGCTGATCCAGCTGGAGAGTGTCCGCGTCAGTTATGCGCTGCAAGACGGCACGCGGAAAAAGGCGCTGGATGGAATCGATCTGACCATTTGCCGCGGCGAGTTTATTTCGGTGGTCGGGCAGACGGGTTGCGGCAAATCCACGTTATTGCGCTTGGTCCTCGGTGCGGAGATGCCGACTGCGGGACACGTGCTGGTGGAGGGCCGCGAGATTGTCCGCCCGGATCGCGACCGCGGCTACGTGCCGCAGAAGTACTCCCTGTTTCCCGACAAGACGGTCATCGAGAATATTACTTTCGGTCCGGAGGTCGAGGAGTTCAATCTGCTCACCCGGCTGACGCCCCGCTTCTTCCGGCGCCGCAAGGAATTTCGCGCGGAAGCCGTGCGCCAGCTCCGCCGAATGGGGCTGCACGAGTCCGACGCTACCAAGTACCCGGACCAGCTATCGGGCGGCATGCAGCAGCGTGTGGCCATCGCGCAGGCCCTGGTGATGAAACCCAAGATCCTCCTCATGGACGAGGCGTTCAGCGCGCTCGATCCGGGCACGCGCGCAGGAATGCAGCGGCTGATCCGCCAGGTGTGGAGTGAA
>JBGPKX010000290.1:0-7567 GCA_041486185.1 Bryobacteraceae bacterium
GAAATGGCAGCGTTTCCGGCAGAACGGAATATGCAGGTAGATTCCCAGCGGCGTTCCGGGAGCGGGCGGGCGCTCCAAAGCCGCGTGGGCTTCGTTCACACGATCGGGAGTCCAGAAAGAATACGGCGGGTAGTTGGAAACAAAGTAGTTGCCGACGGCGGTGGCTTCTTCCGGGTGCACGTCCTTTGGCGGTTCCGTTATCATGAGTTGCTCCTCAACGTCCCGTCGCGGATGTGAAACCCGGCCCCTCCCTCCGTGGCCATCAACTACAACTAGCATATCGAAGAGCACGGCCTTCTGGCGACCTGATGGGCCGCCGGGCGTCGGTGCCGCGGCGTCATTCGAGCAGATGATCCTGTTTCGGCTCGGGCAGCCAGAAACTCGCGGTGAAACCGATGGCGTACACCAAAAATGCGACGGCGGCGGCGGAGTAGGCCAGTTTCGTGGGGGCTGCGGCGCCGGGCATCACGTTGGCCAACTGGGTGGTGAGCAGCGCCGCGGAGGTCCCGATCATGCGGCCGCCGATGTTCGCCGCGAAGCTCTCGCCAGTGCCGCGCAGATACGTGGGGTAGACCAGGGGCAGGTAATTTCCCCAGAAGCTAAACTGCGCGACGGTCAGTAAACCCGCCAGAAAGATGCCCCACTTCAACGTCTCGAGGTCACGCAAAGCAGGGAACAAGAACACCAGCGGCACCACGAAAAGGCCTGGCACCTGAAAGACGCGCAGCAAGGTCCGGCGGCTGACGATGCGAATGGCCAGGAACGCCAGAATGACGCGCCCCACGAGTCCTCCCATCTCCTGGTAGAACTGCACCGAGCTCACCGCCTGCTGCTGTGCGGGCCGGGGGAGGTGCATCACTTCCGGCAGCCCGGGAACGATCCGGGGCAGGTGCTGGATGGCGCCGAAGGCAGCGCCAAAGCTGCAGGCAAACATCAGCGCCGTAATCCAGGTAGTTTTGCGAAACGCCGGCTGGAACAGCTCGGCGAAGCTCGGCCGCTTCAAAGTCCCGGCAGCCTTCTTCTGCTGCCAGGCTGGGGATTCGGGCAAAAACGGCCGGATGATGATCAGGGGAATGGCGGGAATCACGCCGGACATGAGGGTGTAGCGCCAGGCTTCGTGACCTCCGAGGATCGCTGGCAACGATTTGCCATACGTCACCGCCAGATAGTACGCGGCGGTAACCATCACGCCACCGATGGACGAAAGGGCCTGGGTATATCCCAGCACACTCTCGCGCTGGTCGCGATCGGGAAACGATTCCGCAAGCCATGCCACCGCGGCGACGAATTCCACGCATACGCCAATGAATGTCGTGCAGCGCAGGAACAGCAGCATGGGGAGCGACGTCACGTAGCCGGCCGCCAGCCCCGAGACGGCGTATACGAGAATGCTCCAGACCAGCACGCGCCGGCGCCCCAGAAGATCGGTGAGGTATCCACCGATCAAGCCGAAGATGCCGCCCGCCACCGCCGGAACGTAGAACAACAAGCCCGTCCAGGAATTGAACTCGGGAGTTCCGGGCCGCAGTTTGCCGATTTCCAATAGCGCCGGGCCCACGATCAGCGGGAGGACTAGGATGTGGTAGGTGTCGAACGCGAATCCGATCGCTGCCACGGCGCAGATGACCCACTGTACGGGGGTGAGGGGGGAAGCTTTCGGAACCTGGGCGTTATCGGCCATTTGATTTGTTTTCGTTACCTTTTGTTGAATTTCCACGTAGTATGCCACAGTGGGCCGCGGCAGCACGAGTTTGCGGACTTTTCGAGCGCGCACTTGCAGACGAACCAAGCGGCGAATTGTTAGAATCTGAACTCGGCTAAGCCGCCGCGTTTAACAAATCATGCAAAACAAGAGGCGTCCTATGATCTGGATCACTTTCGCCCTGGGTGCGGTACTGGCATGGGGTATGTACGGACCGGCACTGCACCGGGGGCAAGTGGCACTGGGCAGTCCGTGGCGTGCGCTATTGTGTGTGGGGTTCGCGTATTTTCTAATCGGCGTGCTGGTACCGGTGGCGAGCCTTTCGACTTCGCAAGGAGGGGGCGGGTTCAATTTAACCGGCTCAATTTGGGCGACGTTCGGCGGCGCGCTGGGAGCGATCGGCGCGGTCTGCATCATCTGGGCGTTCAAAGCCGGCGGGCTACCGACATATGTGATGCCCATCGTATTCGGCGGCGCGCCGTTGGTGAACGTTCTGGTTTCGATGGCGACGCATCCGCCGAAGACGGCGCCGAACCCGCTACTCTACTTGGGATTTGTCCTGACGGCGGCGGGAGCGGGCATGGTGCTGTACTACAAGCCTTCGTAAAGGGCCGGGCGCGACGGCGAATGTGAGGCACCTGCACTCCGCTTGCTTACGCGCGCGGCTTGGTACCGGGTTTCGAACCCACTACGCGCCAGCCGGCGCTCTATGAGCTTGTTGAAAAACGTGCTTTTGGAGACCGCTTGCTATGCGCGCGGCTCGGCAAAGAGCCCTGGAATCAATGGATGCTTTCTGAGCCACGACCGCTAGGGAGTGGTCGGTAAGCGTTTTTCAACAAGCTCCTATGCGAGCAGCAAGGCCTGTTTCGCCAGCCGCTCCAGCCGTGCGTCGAGAGATTGGGCGGTGACATCGTCGGCTTCGGGTCTCGCGAGCGATCGCAGGAAAGCCCGCAGTCCATCCACGAGGGCAATGCGGTTGCGCGTACCGTCGAGCAGCAGCAACAGGCAGCGATCTACTGTATCCTCCACTTGCGCTGAGGTGTGACGCAGCGTTGTGACCAGCGCACCCTGCTGCGCCTACAAGCGCGCCAGCGGACTGGCAGCCGGCCACTCGCCCGACCGGGCAGCAAACTGCGGCGGGCAGGTGTAGAGTTCCAGCAATCCCACGCGGTACCCCTGGAAGAGGATTTCCGCGAGTGATGCGGCATCGCTTCCGGCCTTTGCCGATAATTCTGGAAAGGGCATGCTCTGCGGCCAGATTTCGGCCAACCGGCACAGCGCGGCCTTCGCGTGTGGATCATCGGTCTTGAGGGCAGCGCCGCGCGGGCCGCGGAATTCCTCAAATACGCCGGCACGCATATCGGGCGCGGACGAAGCCGGACGGGCGGCCGAGGCCAGATGCAAGTCGGTAATCTGTTCCGCTCGCGTCTGGCGATCGAGCGCGGCTTCCTGGCGGCAGAGCAGCGTCTGTCGGAAGCGCCGGCCCTTGATGAAGTCCAGGTACTGTTCTTTCAGCAGCACGTCTTCTCCCGCGAATTGCCGCAGCTTTTGCGTAACTGACTCGGGATAGATGTCGTCCTGCATTTCCAGGAAGTCGGCCTCGCCCAGATACGCCAGCCGGTGGCGTTGGGCGTGCGCCACGAACTCGTGGAAGTACGGCGCATAGTTGGTGTCCGCCAGATCGTCGTGATAAAGGAACCAGGGCTCGCATTCCGACAAGTGCCGCAACTGTTCGTCGAACAAGACGCGCGCCCGTTCACTCTCCGGGCGGCGCTTCACGAGGGACTGGATGAGTTCAGCGGATTGCCGCACACGACTCAAGGGATCTGCTACGTCCCGCACGTGGTACAGCATCATTTCGCGGAACATCCGGCGCCGCCGAAAGCCGGGGCAGGCGTTGTAGCTCACGTACACGACACCCTGAGGCGCGAGATGCGCCCGGCAGACGCTCAGCAGGCGGTCGCGCACTTCGGCCGGAACCCACGAATAGATGCCGTGGGCGATGATGTAGTCGAACTCGCCCAAATCGGCGCCGGCCTGCATGAGATCGAGACGGCGAAGAGTGATATTGCCTAACCCCAGGGTTTTGACGAGAGCGCAGCCGCGCGCGACGGCTTGCTCCGCCAGATCGATGCCCGTGAAGACACTCGCGGGCAGCGTCAGCGCCATGGGGATGAGGTTTCCGCCATCGCCGCAGCCCAATTCGAGAACGCGGCAACGCCCAGCCGGAGCAGGCGCCATGCCCAATAAGCCGGCTATTGTGGCTAGCCGGTCGGGGTGTGTTTGGGGCAGCGGGACGCCGGGGTAGAGGACCTGGTCGTAGGCGAAACTCACTATCGCGCCGGTTGTTTTCCGATGCAGTAGAGATATTGTGCCGTTCGGAGGAAGAGCTGCCCGCCGGAAACGGCAATCGAACTCAGGGTGTAGTCATCGAGGTTATTTTCGGCGAGCGGCTCGAATTTGGGACCCGCTTTGAAAACAGTCGTGACGCCGTCTTCATCCGTGATGTAGATCTTGCCGTCGGCGAGCACGGGCGAGGCGCTGTAGGTGGCGTGATGGATGCGCTGCGGTCCCCAGATTTCTTTGCCCGTCTTGGCATCTAGGCACCAGGCGATGCCGCGGTCGTTGATCGTATAGAAATACGTCCCGTCAGTCACGGGAGTGGGAACGTCGGGGCCGTTCTGAAATGCCCACAGCCGGTGCGTCTCCGTGATATCGCCGTGGCCGCCAGCGCGAAACGCCTGTAAGGGGCGAACGCGCGTGGGCGTGTAGACAATGCCGTCGCTCACCACGGGCGAAGCGATGACGCGGTAGTTGGGGTCCTTCTGAGGGTTAAAACCGTTGCCGCGCCAGATTTCTTTTCCCGTGGCGGGGTCGTGACCGGTGACGCAATCGCCGCCGCTGACCACGATTTGGGTATTGCCGCTGTAACGCAGCACGACCGGAGTGGTGTAGGAATCGGGAGATTCGTGGACGGCTTCGGTGGGCCGCTCCACGCGCCACACGGTTTTTCCGGTTTTCTTGTCGATGCGCAGCAAATAGGAGGGGTCGTGGGTTTTCATGCCGTGCAGCACCTGAATGTAGAGGCCGTCTTCGAACAGCAGCGGCGAAGAACCATAGCCCCAGTTCAGGCCGAAACGCCCATAATCCTTTTGAATGTCGCGAGCCCACAGCTCGTTGCCCGCGAAGTCGAATCCCTTGACGATGCCGTTGCCGGTCATGGCGTAGACGCTGGCGCCGTCGGTCGCAGGTGAAGGTGACGACATGTTCTGTTTGCCGATTTTAAAGTTGCCGCCGGCGAGGTGCTTCTTCCAGAGGACGGCGCCATGCGTGCGGTCGACGCACCACAGATAGAGATCTTCTTTTTCCGCTACGTTCAGAAAAATCCGGTCTCCCCAGATGATGGGAGTCGCGCCGCTCCAACTGGGCAGAGGAAGCTTCCAGGCCACGTTTTCGTCACGGCTCCAGCGAACCGGCAGATCCTTTTCGTGGCTGATTCCGTCCAGGCCCGGGCCGCGCCACTGCGGCCAGTTCTCCGCGGCTATGGGAAAAGCCGCCAAGACTGCAAGGCAGGTAGTCCGGATAGCTCGATGCAACTCTGTTCCCTCCGAAATGCTAGATACGCCATCAGCTAGATACGCAATCAGCTGGATACGCACTCAGAAGGATACTTTTGTTTGGGAACGAAAAACAAGCCGGGGCTTAATTGGGCGAGGCCTTGGCGCGCTTTCCGGGGGCAGAATTCCGGAACCGATTAGAGGACGGCGTCGGCGCCCGCCAAATACTCGGAGAGCGCCGCAATCTGTAGCTGGATCTCGGCGGGGGACTCGGCTTTGGCTGCCAGTTCCAGGCTTCTACCGATGGCCGTAAGGGCGGCAAACCCGTAGGGGTCGCCGGAGCCCTTCAGATTGTGTCCCAGCACTCGGATGGTTTCGTAGTCGCTTCGCTCGAGAGCCGCGATGAGCCGATGTACCTCCTGTTTGCGATCCTTGAGATATTTGGGAATCAGTCCCTCAATTCCTTCCGCACGCGGCGGCCGTCCGCGGCCTCTTGCGTCCAAGTGCTTTTCGATTTCCACGAGGAGCGTATCCATTTGGATTGGCTTGCTGAGGCAGGCATCGCATGCCGATTCGTCCTCTTCTAACACGCCGCCGGTTAGCGCGAGGATAATGGCCGGACGGATGGCCCGCTGCGCCTCCCATTGACGAATCTTTCGCGCCGCGGTGTAGCCGTCCATCACCGGCATTTGAACATCCATCAGGACCAGATCGAAAGGACCGGAACAAAACGTCTCCACAGCGGCCTGTCCGTCGGCCACGATGCTCAATTGGTGCGGAGTGTGCTCCAGGCAGGCTGCGATAAGCCTCTGGATGTCTTCCGAGTCTTCCGCCAGGAGGATGCGGCGCTCGTCGGCATTTTTTGCGCCGGAGAAAGGCGCCGCGGAGGCTTGCCGTTCGTTTTGATCGGAGTAGCTTTCGGCTGTGGGCTTCATCCATTCACTCCGCACCAGCGAACGCAGCGTGCTCGCTCCGGCGATTCCCTCATCTGCGACGTCCCCTGCGAAAATGACCGGGAATAGCAAGGGCGCTCATTTCTAGCTGGACTTGCCTCTCATATCGGCCGGAGTTCCGCCGCTTTTAGCCGGCGGGGGGCGACTATAAAGTAATTCGCGAATTGATCCGAACATATTAGCGGTCCGAACGCTGCTAGAAACGAGAAAGCCATAAACATGAACAAGAAGCCTCTCACCGTTCTCCTCATTGAAGACAGCCCGGCATATGCCGAGTTGGTGCAGCAGTGGCTTTCGGGCAAAGACGACGCGCAGTTTGTCCTGAACTGGACGGATTCTTTGGGAGCCGCGGTGAGCCGTCTGGCCCGGGGCGGAGTGGATGTGATCCTGACCGATCTCGGGCTGCCCGACAGCCAGGGCTTGGGAACATTCACGTCGGTGCGCTGCCACGCCCCCGGGGTGCCCATTGTGGTTTTGAGCGGCAACGACGACGAATCGGTCGCGCTTGAGGCGATGCGGGAAGGCGCGCAGGATTACATTGTCAAGAACACTTGCAGCGGTGAACTGCTGTCCAAGGCCATCCAGTGCGCTGTCCTACGATACGCCAGTCAAGGTGTAAGCCCCGGCGCGGAACGCACGGCGGATTCCACCCGAGTCATTGGCGTGATGGGATCAAAAGGAGGAGTCGGCGCGACCACGGTGGCCTGCAACCTGGCGATCGAGTTACGCCGGCAAACGGATCAAAAGGCGCTTCTGGCGGACCTCGACCTGAACGCCGGTTTGGTCAGTTTCATGATGAGTTCCGGGGCCGAATCCTCGATCCTGGACGCGGTGAGCAATATCCATCGTCTGGAACTTTCGTGGGACTCCATCGTGGCTCGCGGCGACGATGACCTGCACATCGTGCGATCGCCCAGCCTGCTGGGTGTCGACGATCCGGATGCGCGCAGGATCGGGGACGTCCTCACGTTCGTGCGCGGCTTCTATCGCTGGATCGTTCTGGATCTCGGGCGCTTGAGTGTGCTTTCCATGAGCCTGTTGGACAAGATCGACGAGCTATTTCTGGTAACCGCGACCAGTGTGCCCGCGCTTTACGAGGCCAAGCGGGTCATGGGCGCGCTCAGGAGAGCGGAGATCGATCCGGAACGCATTCGCCTGATTGTCAACCAGCTTGCGAACACGCCGGACTTTTCGCCCAGCGAGCTGCAGCAGATCTTTGGAATTCCGGTATATGCCAAACTGCCCGACGCCAGCCCGGAATTCCGCGACGTTCGCATGCAGGGAAGGCTGCCTTCGGAGAATGGCGTGTTTCGCGGCAATGTTGCCAGGCTGGCGCGAAAAATCGCGGGCCTTCC
>JBGPKX010000291.1:0-7505 GCA_041486185.1 Bryobacteraceae bacterium
ATCCACCGCAACGACGTCGGCATAGGCCTTGCGGAGCCCGTGCACACACACCGCGGGCTGGCTCGGCAAAGTGGGCATAGTTCAGTATGCTCCGCGAAGAAGGCGGTGCGCAATCGCCGTGAGCAGTTAAGAAAACCTGCAAGAGGGTGGGCATTCTGTTCCGTCCATCGGTGAGTTTTCTCCACGGGCGAGGAGTGGACCGCGCAACGGCCTCACTCCTGGCTAAACGCCATGCCGCCGAAGCTCACCACGCTCTGCTCGTCGATGTTCCACTGCTCGTAGCGCAACAGATGCCCGCGCGCTTGCGGCACGGCTTTGAGGAACGTGTAGAGCGGAGAGGAGCCGCACCACTTCAGATCGTCGCGCTTTTCCTGCACCAGGCTCCAAAATCCTTCGGCGTCGCCGGCGGCAACGCGGTCGATGCGGCCACGGTCGCGCGCGGTGATCTCGAGCATGGCGCCCTGGTCGGCGCGCGCCGCGAATTGATCGCCGTAGCGCCGGCCCATGTGCGCCATGTCGATGCCCAACACCCAGAACAATCGACCCGCCTCGCGCGCGGCCAGCTCGCCCAACGCATCCAGAAAGCGCCGCACGTCCTCGTCTTCGTCGGGCTTACCGCCTAGATAAATGCTGTGCGCGTACGGGCCGCACAGCACGGGCAGAATGCGAATGTCCGGGCCGTAGAGGTGCTGTAAGAACAGAACCTGAAATTCGATAGAGTGCTCGACCGCGTGGCAGTAATCTTCCATCTGGATGGCGGGAGCGGCCTTCTGCTCCAGCCAATCCACCAGCGCCACATCCACCGCGCTTTCGCCGAGCGGCGTCACAAACGTTTTGCGCGTCAGGCCAAAGCGCTCCGGCTCTCCGTAATGCGACGTGCCCAGTACTACGAACGTCCGGTCTCTGTATTGCGGCGACATCATGCCATACGCCGCGCGATAGGATTGCCAGCCGCCATCGGGGCTCACATGGGGCGCTGCGATGCCCACCAGCCCATCGGATTGCGCGGCATTTGGCGAGCCATCCATGTAGCGATCGAGAGTGGACCGCAACGGGTCCGGAGCCTCCGGGTAAGCGCCGCCGGCATGCACCGCCTCTCGCCTGGGAGCGGCAGCGAATTCGCGGTGCCGTTCTTCCTTCACGCGCTCGAACGCTTCGTTTTCGAGAAAGCCGCTCTTGCTCAGCGTGTCGATGAGGTGTGCTGCCAGATCGGTCGTTTGGAGATCGCCCGTGAGCCGCACCAACAGAGCCTTCACGTCAAGTTCGGTTTGCTCGCCATCGAAACACTGCAGGCACTGCACCAGAACCGGCGGGATGACCAAGGTGAGATCGGAGTAGTGGTAGGGATCGCGAATCAGCAGGCCGGGCCGGTCGGCCACCGGCGATGGCATGAAATCCAGATTAGACCGCAGACGGGGAAGTGGTTGAGCCAAATCTCATCGTAACGCACCCTCATTGGCGCTTTCTGAAGAGTTCCAACACGCGCTGGCGGTCGGAATCCGAGATGGCGGAATGCTCGCGGATGTCTTCACGCGCGCCGATCTTGCGCCGGTAGCGTTCGAAGTATTCCACGATGTCGCCGCCAAACCCGAAGCTGTACATGATGTCTTCGAACCTGCCGGTGTGCGCGAGACCGAGGGCATGCCCGCTTTCGTGCAGGCAGGTGAGATAGACGATGGCATCACGCAAGAGGCGGTCGCGCGATGCGGCAGCGTCGATTTCATCGCCCAACTGCGTCACATCGGGGTTCACGTAAATCGCCGCGCCACGCTTGCCTTCCACCATGATGGGGTGGGCTTCGCCGTAAAGCCGCATGCGGCCGGATGCCCAATAGACGCGAATGCGCGCGTGCGTCTCGGTGGTGGTCGAAAAAGACAGGTCCGGCCGCGCCGTGTTCTGCCAGGCTGCCAGCGCCCATTCGGCCAGCTCCGGATCGCGCCCATCACAGGTGCTCTCGCGCGCAAGTTCCGCGGAACAGGGCTGAATCCAGTAAGTGAAGTTTTCGGCGGGCAACCGTCCGGCGGCACAGCCGGCGGCGCAGAGCAGCCAGAGGACGCGAGGCGGCATCATAGCCTCAGGGCTTGCGCGGGGCTTCGAGTTCCAGACGCTCCGCCAGCAGGCGAAGCTGCGCTTCGAGGTCGGCCACGCGCTGTTTCAGTTCATCGATGGCCTGTCCCTCGGGATCGGGCAGATTGCCGTGCTCGAGCAGGCCGCCTGCCTCCCGGCGCGTGCGCACTACACGACCGGGGATACCCACGACCGTTGCGCCATCCGGTACCGGATGCACCACCACGGAGCCGGCGCCGATTTTGACGTCGTCGCCAATCCGAATGCTGCCCAGCACCTTGGCGCCCGTGCCCACGACCACGCGATTGCCCAGCGTCGGGTGGCGTTTCCCTTTTTCGTTGCCCGTTCCGCCGAGCGTCACGCCCTGATAGATGAGGCAATCGTCGCCGATCTCGGTCGTCTCGCCGATCACCACGCCCGAGCCGTGATCGATGAAAAAGCGCCTGCCGATGGTGGCGCCGGGATGGATTTCGATGCCCGTCAGAAAGCGTGAGAACTGCGAAACCACGCGCGGGACCAGCGGAATGCCGGCGTTATAAAGTCTGTGCGCCAGCCGGTGCAGCAGAATGGCATGAAAACCGGGGTAACACAGGAAGATCTCGAGAACACTTTTGGCGGCCGGGTCTTCCCGGAAAATCGTATCGATTTGCTCTCGAATGGCCCGAAACATGGCATCCTGCCGGCTTTATTAGATGACACCTGTCGCAAACGGTTGCAATAGGTTTATGGTTGGCTCCGGGCCGCGAGTTTGTCAAGCTGCCGGGCGGAGCCGGCGGTACTGGGTCAGTTTGAAAAGCCCAAGCCATTTCCCAGATGTATCTGGACGTCCCGCTGGGCACCACCTCGGCGGGATGGGCGTGATAGGGCCAATTGACGGGCATACTCGGCGACCGGCCTGGCAGATGGTCCGGGTGCGTTGTTAACGACAATACCCTAGTCTGGCCTGTCCCGCACTTTGCTAATCTTCCATAAGGTGCCGGATAACAACCTCGAACGGGTTCTGGTAATCGAATACAACGACTGGATGTCGCGGATCACCACCATCTTCCGAGAACGCGACAAGCGAATAGATGAATTTCGGCGCGAGGCGTCCACCCGCGCCTCCCCAACCGCCGCGCTCGCTCACTGGAGTCGGCCGGTGAGTTTGGACGCGCTGCGGAAAGCCGTTGAAGCACGTCTGCAGCTCCGCGAGGAGTACTCCCGCAACGCACCGATGTTGCTAACCGAGGACTCCATGTCCAGGCTCCGCGCTGATCTTGAGCGATTCGTCGAAAACGCCGTAAAAGATGACTCTCGATCTCTGCCAGGGGCCGGGGATATTCTCGCCTTCTTGCGAGTGAGTATCGACAAACTCATGCTCAATCGACCCGCGCACAAGCCTACGGGCATAGTCCCGAATGCCGAGGGCGTCTTTCGCGTGTTCATTTCGTATTCATGGGACAGCGAAAAACACAAAGTGTGGGTGCTGGCCCTGGCTAAGCGGCTGAGAGAAGATGGCATCGACGCGATCATTGATCAGACGCACCTATCATTGGGGGCGCGCAGTCCCGAGTTCATGGAACGCTCCGTCAGGGAGAGTCGTTGCGTCCTTGTTGTCTGCACGGAGACATATAAGGGACGGTTTGACAGTCGTGAAGGAGGAGCAGGCTACGAGGGCCATATAATCACCGGCGAGATCATCAACGAGGTCGGCGGGAACAAGTTCATCCCGGTACTTCGAAGTGGAGACTGGAAAAGCGCGATGCCCACGGCTTTGTCAGGCACAATTGGTGTCGATCTCCGCAACGATTCACCCGACGAATACCGGAGACTCGTTAAGCGCCTGCACGGTCTCACCGATATTCAGCCGGTCGGCCCACGGCCGGGATGGCTCGACCATTCGTCCGATAGGCCCACTACAAAGAGACGAGCGACGCCGAGTGATCCGAACGAGTTCTGGGAACAGCGGCGGCTCTTGCCGGAAACAGCCATTCTAAAAAAGATCTGGTCTAAACCTCGCTGGCATATTTGGATTCGTTCCACAGAGTTCCGGAGAGCCCGTTTTCAGAATCTGCAACAGTGTCGACAGTTTATGCGCTCGTCTCAAGTGGGCGTTCAAGGATGGCTTGAGTACCCACGGTTTTCCACTGAGGCATTCGAGTCTGGAGACGAATGGATTGCTGGCCAGATTGATGTATCCGACATTAGCATAAGTCTAGCGGAGTGCTGGGCTCTTTTTCGGAGTGGCCAGTTCATTCACAATCGGGCGTTTGACGAGATTCCTCAATTGGGAGACCGCGTCCATGTACTTGAGATCCTCGATACCGCAACGGCGACATTTGAGTTTGCTGCGCGAATGGCACATCGAAGTGTATTGTCCCCGCTAGCGGTGATCACGTTCGAGTTGCATGGAGTAGATGGTCGCGGGTTGACGTGGCCAGAGAACGCTTTTGGGGACAACGACGCAGTTGGGCCAAACTGCTGGTGTCAAGCCGAAAGCGTCAGCGTCACGCGACTGACACCTCCAGACGCACTTGAAGCACGAAGGCGCGAACTCGCTCTGGAAGTCGCTTTAGAGATCTACTCCAAGTTTGAGTGGTCAGATCCGCCAAGAGAGCGTCTCAGCGCTGAACAGAACCGGAGGTTTGCTGCTGTTCAAGAGGGGCAAAATTAGAAGGCGGGCTGAGTGGAAGAGTAAGCAAACTAGGAGAGTGTACTCGATTCCCGCCGACCAGCGCAGCTTTACTTCGCGTACGAACCATTATTCGAGGTAGAGAACCCCTGAATCCACCCTCCGGACTGGTGCACATTGGCCGTATCGCTGACCCGTAGAAGTAATCGTCTGCGCGGACCAACTCCCCCACTACCACTACTCCCCTCACGGTAACGCAAACGCCAGCACATTGGCTCCCGCGGCGACCGCTACGTACTGCTTGCCGCCGGCCATGAACGTCATGGGAGATGCCTTCCAGTTCTCGCTGGTCTGGAAGTGCCAGAGCAGCTTCCCGGATTTCGCGTCAGCGGCGGCAAACGCCCCACTATCGCAGAAAAATACCACACCGCCGGCCGTGGAAAGTACGCCGCCCCAGGATTGGGCGCGGCCCGTCTGCGGAATCTCCCAGGCGATCTTGCCAGTGTCCAGATTGATGGCGCGCAGTGGTTGGCTCCGGGCGGCGGGTTTGTCAAGCTGCCGGGCGGAGCCGGCGGTAGTCCCGCTGGGGCCGGCGGGAGGTGCTGCGATTCGCACTTGCGGCACTCGGGACGTTAGCGCGCAGCGGGGCCGGGGGCGGCCGCGGATTTCTGCACCTCTGCGGGCATCATGGGCGCGTCGATCATGTTGGGCACACGATATTCCACCGGCACGATGGTGTACCGGTAGACCATGCCGTGATCGCCTGCTACGTACGCGCGGCGCCGGCTGGGTAGAGTGAACGCGTAAACCGTCGCGGGGAAGTTGAAGGTGCGCGAAGTCCAGCGATCGCCGCCGGTGGTGGTGTAGCTCAGCTTGCCGTAGTGGAACGACCAGCCGACGGCGGAATCGGCGAACTTAATGCGATCGCCGGGCGAACCTCCCACGCCGGTGAAGGTGCGGGCGCCGTCAGAGGTGCGGAACAGACGGCCGGTATCGGGGTAGCCGGTTCGAACGTACCCGACGTTGGCGTTGAGGAAGTACACGTCCTGGGCATCCTGGCCCCCCTGGATTACGGCCGATTGCCACGTCGCGCCGCCATCGGCGGTCCTGAAGATAAAGAACGCGGGCCCGGCGCCTCCTCCTTTCGCTACCGCATATCCCACGCTGGGCGTCGGGAAATGGATCGCCGTGAAGCCGCAATGAATGGTTTTCGTGAGCCCGTTTACTTCAGCGCTGACGTTGCAGGTGGCGACCGTCTTCCATTGCTGCCCGCCATCGTCCGTGAGGCCGATCCGGTCGCCTTGCACATAAAGGCCGTGCGTTTGGGACGTGAACGTGTAGTCCTCCGTGTGCTCGGGAATCGTGCCCGACTGTGTCCAGCTCTGGCCGTCGGTCGTGTGCAGCAAGTGCGCGCTTGCGCCCGTGCCCTGCACCGCCCAGCCGGTATGGGGATCGATGAAGCGAAGCATGTTCACCGCTCTGTCGCTGGATTGGAAATCGCCGTATTGCGTGGCCCAGGTCTTGCCGGCGTCCGCGGTATAAAGGATCGCGCCACCCGAGATTTCGCCCGCGCCGCCGGCCACCCAGCCAACCTGTTCGGAAGCGAAGAAGACGTCGAAAAGCTTAACATCTGCCTTGACGTTGACCGGCTCGAAAATTGCTTTGAAGCGCGGCGGCTGATTCTGAGCGAAGGCCAAAGCAGCGGCCACAAATAGGAGAATGCAGCGTGTCAAGTTCAACCTCCTGGAAATTCCGGTCTTATGCGGTCTGCCCCCAACTCGATCCGCCGCCGCATATCGGAGTTGGCTGGCAGATATTGCGGCAAGACCTTCACAGCCACCGTATGTTACAGGCGGACGTCCCGAGCGTTGTAAGACTTCACCCATGCCCGCGGCGCCGAGTGGCGGCTGGATCTCATATGGCCCGAGTTTAGTTGCTTGGGCGAGCGACATGGGTCAACAGATTATACTGTGCGCGGAGCACTCGCGCCTGGGGTGCACTGAATTGCGTGCACTGAATTGGGTGCACTGAATCGGATGCGCTGAATCTGAAATTTGCGAACTGCCCCGACTGGAGAGCCGCGCGTGGCGCAGGAAACGAGCGACGAGCCAGCGACTTCCCCAACTGCGAATGTGTAGTCGGTGACGCGTACAATGATCGTCTGCGCGGACGAACTACCCCCCTACCGGCGCCGGCGTCACGGTAACGCAAACGCCAGCACATTGGCTCCCGCGGCGACGGCTACGTACTGCTTGCCGCCGGCCGTGTACGTCATGGGCGACGCTTTCCAGTTCTCGCTGGTCTGGAAATGCCACAGGAGTTTGCCGGTCTTCGCATCGGCAGCCGCAAACGCGCCGCTATCCTCGCAGAAAAATACCACGCCGCCCGCGGTCGAAAGCACGCCACCCCAGGACTGCGCGCGGCCAGATTGCGGAATCTCCCATGCGATCTTGCCGGTCTCCAGATTGATGGCACGCAGGAATTTCTGGCCGGGATCGCCGGGTATGTCGCGCGTGTCGCCGCCATAGTACGATTCGCCCGCCGTCCACACCGCATCCGCTTTTGTGTAGATGTTGCATTTTTCGAGCGCCATCAGATAGAAGAAGCCGGTCGCGGGATTATAGGCGTTCGAAAACCAATTCGTCGCTCCCTCGACCGATGGACACGCCTTGGCGCCTTGCGGCGTGGGGTCCGTCTCCGGATTGACAATGGGACGCCCCTTGGCGTCGACTCCTTTGGCCCAAGTCAGCTTTTCGACGAAGGGCGTGGCACGCAGAAATTCGCCTTTGCTGCGGTCGAGAACGTAGAAGAAGCCGTTGCGATTGGC
>JBGPKX010000292.1:0-7487 GCA_041486185.1 Bryobacteraceae bacterium
ATCTGTCGATTGCCCTCCGATCTGGAAGCCGAAGCTGCCGCCTTCAACGCGCATCGCGGCCGGCGCGCCCCAACCCCCTCCGGAATGCCTCCGGCACATTGCATAGCCGCGACCATATTTGCCACCGACTCCGAGGGCGCCGCTCTTCATTCCTGGAATGATAACGATGCAGTGAGCCTTGCGAAGGAGCTCCTCCGGAATGCCTCTTTCCGGTGTGTGCATGATTTCAGAGAATACGATGCCAGCATCCTTGAGGCGGTCCTGAGCCGTTTCGCCCATCAGCATCGTTGCCGCCGTCAGAAAACTGATCGCTACACTTCGAAGTTGCATACACCTCCTCCAATGCAGATCGATTCGTGCATTCTCTGCACTCACCGTTTGTCTGCTGGTCGTCAATGAATCGGCCGAAGCGAGTATAGCGTAAACCCCCGTACCGATTGGCACGCTGATGAGATCTGCAAGATTCGTGCCGGATGGAACAGGAAGCGTCATCTAGCAATGTCGCTAGCTATTCGAAACCCAAACCCCGGCTTTCATCAAGACCTCCAAATTCCCGCCCCGGCCGAATCACTCCTGCGGTATGTTGTTACTCCATGCGATATCAGAAGTCCATGCGTTGGGCGGTCCTTGTGTCGTGTTTCGGGCGTGGAGCGTGGCCGGCCAGCCGCAGCTTCTCGACCACACCGCGCCGCTCGAGCTACGCGGCGACTTGGCGGCGCAGATGGTGGAAGGCATCCACCGCTACCTCGATCGCGCCACGTCGGCCTCTGTCGAATCCCGCGAGAAGCTCTGGAAACGGGACTACCGGTCCGCCGAGCGGTACAGCCAGTCCGTCGCACCCAACCGCGATCACTTGAGAACGATCATCGGCGCTGTGGATCCGCGGCTCCCGGCCACGGCCATTCGGATCGAGGCGACGACCCCGGAAGCGCCGGCAATCGGCTCCGGCTCCGGTTACAAAATCTATGCCGTGCGCTGGCCGGTATTTGAAGGCGTCGATGGTGAAGGGCTGCTGCTCGAACCTGAAGGCCGACCGGTTGCGCGCATTGTCGCCGTTCCGGATGCCGACTGGACCCCCGAAATGCTGGCCGGCATGGTGCCGGGAGTAGATGCAGACGCACAGTACGCGCGGCGCCTGGCGGAGAACGGTTGTGAAGTGCTCGTTCCGGTACTCATCGACCGGGCGGACACGTGGTCCGGCATTCCCGGAATTCGCATGACTAACCAGCCGCATCGCGAATGGATCTACCGAATGGCGTACGAGGTGGGCCATCACATAGTCGGCTATGAAGTGCAAAAGGTCCTCGCGGCAGTGGATTGGTTCACAAAGCGTAACGAGGAGCGCTCCGTCCCGATCGGCGTGGCCGGCTATGGAGAAGGCGGGCTGATCGCGCTTTACAGCGCCGCACTCGATCCGCGCGTCGAGGCCACACTGGTCAGCGGCTACTTCCAAGCGCGCACGGGGCTGTGGAGAGAGCCGATCTATAGGGACCTATGGGGTCTGCTGCGCGAGTTCGGCGATGCGGAACTGGCGAGCCTTATCGCACCCCGCGCGCTCGTCGTCGAGGCGACGCGCGGCGTGCGCATTTCCGGACCTCCGCCGCCTACCCAGGAACGCCGGGGCGCCACGCCGAACGGCACACTGGTGGACCCACCGCTCGACTCCGTGCGCGCCGAAGTCGAACGAGCGCGGCTGCACTTCACAAAGTTGGCCGCCGGCCAGCATCTGCGGCTGATCGTCAGCGGCGACGGCCATGGCCTGCCGGGTTCCGAGGCCGCACTCCAGGCGTTCGTGCAACTGCTGGGAGTTCATAGCAGGCTTCGCGTGCCTGGCGCATTGCCTGAAGCTGCCGGGCGTCATGTGGACCCGGCCGGGCGTCTGCACCGGCAATTCGCCCAGCTCGTGAGTTACACGCAACGACTGATCCAGAGGTCGGCGGCTCGTCGCGTCGAATTCTGGTCGAAAGCCGATTCGTCATCGCCGGAACGATGGAACCAGACCACGAGTTTTTTCCGCGACTACATCTGGGACGAGGTGATCGGGCGGCTACCGCCTCCCAGCCTGCCGGCGAATCCGCGCACGCGCCTGATTTACGATGAGCCAAAGTTTCGTGGGTACGAGGTAGTACTGGATGTGTGGCCTGACGTGTTCGCCTATGGCATTCTGCTTGTGCCGAAAGATCTCCGGCCGGGTGAGAGGCGTCCGGTGGTGGTTTGCCAGCATGGGCTCGAAGGGCGTGCTGCCGATGTCGCCGGTCCGCAAGCCGACGAACGTTACTATCATCGCTTCGCTGTGAAACTGGCGGAACAGGGCTTCGTGACCTATGCTCCGCAGAACCCGTACATCGGCGAGGATCGGTTTCGCCTCATCCAGCGCAAGGGTCACCCGGTCAAGCTGGCTCTCTTTTCATTTGTGCTAGGGCAGCATCAGAGGACGCTCGAGTGGCTGGCCTCTCTTCCCTTTGCCGATCCACGGCGCATCGGTTTTTACGGGCTCTCGTACGGAGGCAAGACCGCGGTTCGCGTTCCGCCCCTGCTGGATGGGTACGCCCTGTCCATCTGCTCCGCCGATTTCAATGAGTGGGTCTGGAAAACCACCAGCATCGATTCGGCCTACAGCTACATGCTGACGCCGGAGTACGACATGCTGGAATTCGATTTTGCCAACGTCGTCAACTACTCGGATCTTGCGAAGCTGATGGCGCCGAGACCGTTCATGGTGGAGCGCGGACATAACGACATGGTGGCGCCGGACGAGTGGGTCGCCTACGAGTACGCCAAAGTGCGTTGGTTCTACGATACGCGGATGCGCCTGCCGGAAAGCACTGCGATCGAGTTCTTCAACGGCCCTCACGAGATCAATGGAAAAGGCACGTTCGAATTCCTGCACCGGCACTTGCGCTGGCCGTAGGATCAACCGCGGCTCCTCGGTCGTATGGTCGCGCCCCGCTGGCAGGCCGTTCGGCGACCTCTTGATTCCAATGGGCGAGGAGATGGTGACGCGGTCGATCTTTGGCTCAGGGATCCATGGCGCTGCCATGGGCCAGATATGGCATTAACAGTAGCTGTTTCTGCCGCATCCCGAACACTTCCTGGCGGCCTCATGTCCCAGAACCGGACTTCGAAGGACCGCTCCGCGGGATTCTGGCCAGGTGTCCGGTCTCCAGCGCCAGATCACAATTTCCGGGTGTGCTCATTCGAGAACCAGAGCTTACGTGATAGGAATGGCCAATCTCCGATATCCGACTTCACAAGCAGTGGGACTTGAGCGGTCTGTCAACATTTAACAGGAGACGGGGGATCGAGGCCAATACGCGATTTCGACCTCACGGAGCTCCGCCAATCGAGTCCGGGGCGTGTTCTGCCTCCCGCTCGAGCGCGCGACGACTCTGAAGCCACCGGGCCGCAAGCCAGCAGAGCAACGCCCACACTGCCCAGCGGTCCAACCAGCCAGTACGTCCGTAGGCCAGTGCACGCCAAGATAGACGCGGCTCACACCGATCATGAACGTCAGCAATGCCGCCAACAAGAAAAAATACGCCTTAAGGCGTTTTCGCTCCTGCGATCGCGCCAGTAGCGCTCCCAGGGCTAAATAGGTGATGGCAGACATCATCGAGTGTCCGCTGGGAAAACTCAGCGGGCAAGGAACCAGGGCGTTGTTGTAATTCGGCAGGGGGAAGGTGTTCATGTAGAACATCGCAATTGGGTCCAGCCTGCTCTTCGGAATCTGCGCGGAGAAGTTGCAGGTGCTAAATCCGCCTACGGCGCCCGCCTCCACCGCGCTGTTCATGCATCCGTCGTTCCCGAACGGGTTGCCTGACACCGGCGCCCGGTGGCTCCGCCTTATCTTTACTACCTGCACGCGGCCTCGCTGCTCAAACTGAACTCCGGGGATTATGACGCGATGTTGGGCGATCTCGGTGCAGCAATCCGGGCGATGCCCGCGTGCGCCTTCTGCTACTTTGCTCTCAGCAAGGCACCAGGAGATGGGCAATGAAACGGCGGCGATTGGCGATCTTGAAATGCTGGTGGAGCGTGTCGATCCGGAATTCTCGAACGGCTGGTACCGCCTGGCGAACCTTTACCAGCACGCCGGCCGGCCCGCCGACGCCGCAAAGGCCTTGGCGAAGTTTCACGCCATTAAGACAGCACAGACGGACAGCGAGACGGAGTACCTCAGGAAGCTTTTCTTTCAGAACTGGGTGCGGAGGATGGCAATAAAAAATAATGCCTTCAGTGGCTCTCGCAAACCCGGATCTGCCCGGTAAATTGAGTGTTGCGCCTGTTCCCTCGATTCTCACCCGCTCTCGTGTCCTCTGCGTTACTGGCATCCCTATCGGCATCATTCCACAGGCGTGCCGCGCTCCAGGCTCTGCGCCACCAGCTCGGAGTCCTGCATCGCTCGGTCAAGAAACCAAAGTTGACCAAAGCCTTCACTGAGGATGCCGTGCCGTATGCCGAGGTAAACCGGATGCCGGAGCGATAGCAGGTTTCGCCTCGTCTAACAGACCAAAGGCCACCACGTTCGAGCCGGCCTCCACGGCCACGTACTGCCGGCCCTTGAAGCTGTACGTGATCGGTGAGGCGGTAATCGCCTGGCCGGTGTTGAAGTGCCAGAGCGGCTGGCCGGTCTTGGCGTCGAGCGCGGTGAAAATTCCCTCGTCACAGCCGGCGAAAATCAGGCCTCCGGCAGTCGAGAGCAGCCCTGCGCCGTATTCGCGCGAGCCGATCTGCTTGAATTCCCACTCCAGCTTCCCGCTGGTCAGATCAAGCGCGCGGACGTACAACTGGCGCGGCTCCTCCGGGCTTTCGATGTAGCCGGTCGCGTCAAACGGAAAACCGCCCGGGCGAAATTTTTCGTACGACTTCGTGTTGATGCCGCAACCCTCGAGCGCCGCCACATAGTACAAACCTGTGTGGGGATCATAAGCGGGCGACATCCAGTTGGTGGCACCCGAAGTGGACGGGCAGATCTTGGTGCCTTTCAGGCTTGGCTCGACGCCCGGAACCAGGATCGGCCGGCCCTCTGGCGTCAGGCCCTTTGCCCAGTTCACCGACTGCACGAATGGTGTTCCATGCAGGAACTTGCCGTTCGTCCGGTCGAGCACGTAGTAGAAGCCGTTGCGATTCGCCTGCACCAGTAGCTTGCGTATCTTGCCCTGGAACGGCGCATCTACCAGCACTGGAATCTCAACCGCGTCCCAATCGGCCGTGTCGTGCGGCGTGAATTGAAAATACCACTTCAGCTTGCCGGTATCGGAGTCCAGGGCCACCATGGACTCGGTGTAGAGATTGTCGCCCTTGCGCAGGTCGCCGTTGAAATCCGGCGCAGGATTGCCGATGCCCCAGTAAATCAGGTTCAGCTCGGGGTCGTAGCTGCCGGTGAGCCAAGTGTCGCCACCGCCCGTCTTCCACGAATCGCCGGCCCAGGTTTCCGATCCCGGCTCCCCGGGCTTGGGGATCGCGTCCCAGCGCCAAAGCCGCTCACCGGTCGAAGCATCGTAGGCGGCAAGAAAGCCGTTCATCCCGTAATCGCCCGGTGCGACGCCGGCGATGATCTTCCCGTTGAGCACGAGCGGCGCAGCCGGCGACCAGTAGCCATCCTTGAACTCCGCGATCTTCGACTGCCACAGAAAATTTCCGGTGCGGGCGTCCAACGCCACCAGATAGGCATCGGGCGTTGTAAAGTAAACCCGGTTTCCGTAAACCGCCGCGCCACGGTTCGGGCCTTTGCCCAGCGGCGGCTGGTGCCGGTACTGCCAGATCAACCGGCCGGTGCGGCCATCGAGCGCGTACACCTCGTTCGGCTGCGTGAGGTACATCACGCCATCGACGACGATGGGCACGCTCTCGAGGTGGTCGGCGCGCGGCACGTGATAAATCCACTTCGGCGCCAGGGCCTGCACGTTGGCTTTGTGGATCTGCTTCAGCAGGCTGTGGCGCTGTGCGTTGTACGAGCCCGAATAAGTGAGCCAGTTGTTCGGGTCGGCCTTCACCAAGTCCGGATAGGTCACTTGAGCTGCGGCGGGCAGAAGCAGAAAGGTCAGCAGGCCAAGCGGTCGCAAGAACCTGGTCATGGCTGCTCTTCGTCGCTCTCTTCGGGGCGTTCGGCCCCTTGGATGGCCTGCCGGCTCAGGAAGGCAAGCAGGTCCTGCAGTTCGCTGGAGGTGAGCGTCTTGTCAAAATCGCTGGGCATGAGAGATTGTTTCTGGTAAATCACCTCGCGTAGTTCATCGCGCGTGAACAATTGCAGCCGGTCGTGGCTGTCGAGAAGCTGTAGGGAAAAATTGTTGTCATTTTTCGCAATGCCGGACAGCCGCTGGCCGTCCGCCGTCACAACTTCGACTGGCTGGTAGCCGCTCGGAATCTGCGGCGGCGCCTTCGTCAGCGAATCCCGGATGTGCTCGAAAGTCTGCTCGCCGCCTATGTTGGAGAGGTCCGGGCCGAGGATACCACCGCGGCCGCGAATCATATGGCACTGACCGCAGCGGCCTTTGCCCCAGAAGATCTGCTCGCCGTGCGCCGCGTCACCCGGAACAAAAGCGTCTGATGCGGTCGCGCGCAGGCTGCGGATATAAGCGACCACCTTCCAGATGTCCATCGGCTCCAACCCGGAGGGCGGCATGGCCGTGGCGGGAATGCCGTTTTGAATTGCGTCGAAGATGGCCTGATCTTTACGGCGCGTGTAGTCGCGGCCGGCGCCCAAGGCTGGGCCGCGGTCGCCCGCGGCGCCATTCAGGCCATGGCAGACCGTGCAGTTGTGATTGTAGATTTCCTGGCCCTGCTTGATAGACAGCTCGCTATGTCCCAGCGGGTTCGTGTTGCCTGAGGCTCGCTTGGGCTGCTGGGCAAGCATCGCGACCGAAACGAGCAACAGGCCCGGCGCCATCCATTTCATTTTCATCGCTCGCAAGAGCATCCCGGTTTCAATATCATTCTAGCGTCGTTCGCCCTCGGAATTTCCCGTTAACAAACAGGTGGCTGATGAAATGTTCGGGGACCCGAGCAAAACGACCCACCCTGTGTATAGTTGCTGCAACAGAGATGTTGCAGGTTTCAGATTTCCACAGTCGTCGCGCGCGAGGGGTGCAATTCGGAAAGGAAAGCGTTATCACGTATTATCATTAGCTATTACGTCGGGCGATCGCGCCCAACCTGCCGGCAAACATCGGGGAAGGAGTCCTCGGCCCTCGCAGAATTGGACCAACCCTCGGCGCCAGCGAGTGCCGAGCCCAACTTCCGAGTACGCCGTCAACCGCCCACAATCCGAAGCGGTGTGTGGTGATGGCTCGGGCCACAGTCCGGCAGCGCCCTCCCACACACGGGACTCGGGCGCCCGCTTCTGACCGCTGGCGCCGCCCGGAGCTTCTACAACAACCCCAACGGCTGGGGCTCGATGTCTCCACCATCGCAGCCCATCCCCGGGCGGCCTGTGCCCTTGAGCGATTCCTTAAGAATCGTAGCCCGGGCCGCCAGGCGACCCGCAC